>NC_018656.1:1014543-1352724 GCF_000299395.1 Candidatus Nitrosopumilus sediminis | reverse complement strand
CTTCTAACAAGTTGTTTAAAAATTTAATTAATTTTTAACATGTTTTAAGAATTCTAGCTAGCTACAATAAATTTGATAATTACCATAAGGTAACGTGTTGAAGAAAATACAAGAAAATGATGAGGAAATAGCTAGAAAAAAATTCAAAGAAAAATTTAAGGAAAGACTAGAGAAGGGAGAAGTCTTAGATTTTACTTGAGAAAATATTGTAATTTCACAGAACGATGAAAAATAAATTAAAATGCAATCTTTTGATTTTAGCAAAAAACTCAAAATCTTTTTAGTTCAATAAGGATTGTTATTTTACTGGTAATTCTTAAATTGAAAAATGTTAGATAGTAATCAAAACCACATTGTTATCCATTGACAACAATTCATCACAACACCTTTCAATCATGTGATGTTTGGCATTACTTGACTACTACCTACACTAATAATGTAATCCTGGAATAAAAAGTCATTTAAAAAATATTGAATATTTGTTAATTCTTTTCACTGTTTTTGAATAAAGTTATAATTTAAACCAAAATTGTATTTTTCATGCATGTTGTAATGTTCGTCTCTGATTCAGAACATTTTATGGTTAAAATCAACATTTTAATCCAAAATAATTTTTAGGCACGATTTCTAATTTTTAGAATTACTCCAATATCCATCCTTTAGTTGCAATCCTTGCATTTTGGATCTCTACATACGGGATTACTGTCTCCATCCCTTGTTGGAAATTTTATATCCCTTCTCCGAAATGTCCTAGTCAAATTCTTTCAAATCCCCTTTTTTACGCAGGGTAAACAAAATTTTGTCTAATCTGAGTTTATCTAAATTAATATTTTTTTGCGATTTCTGCTTTTCACTAAAAGTGAAGAGTATTTCTTCAGTCAATTTGTCAAACTGTGATGCAAAATACAATGCATTAGAATATACCATGATACAACTATGTCATACTAATACAAGAGCGTATTATGAAAATTTCAAACGTTTGTTTGATTTTTCTTCAAAAATAGTTTGAAAAACAAAGAGTTTAGAAATTTTATGTAAATACAGATAGTAATCAAAACCAAGTAGTTATCTCATGATAACTCTATGTTCTGGTTCCAACATCAGTATTTACACATGGATGTTTTTACTAGTTGATTACTACCCATTGAATACTCGTTACTGTGAAATAAAAATGCCAAGGTGGTACATGTGAACATTTGTTTAATTTTGTTGCAGATGGTCATCCTCATGCAACTATAGATCTTATAGAATCACATTCACATATTTTTGCAGATGAAAAATTCCATAATAATTTCTTGATTCATACATTTGATCAAGTCGTATTTTCAATAACTGATTTTTTCAATAGTATTTTGTTTAGATAATCTAAATTCACGCCTATCTGCGTCCATTTTCATCCCTAAAACAGTATCTGAATCCCCGTGGACCCATTTTTGTTCCTAAAGATTGGGGTCAAAAGTGGAAAATGTGCTTTATATCAAAAATATCTGATAATATCAATGAACAAATCAATGATAGCCATTATTGCAATAGCAATAGTTGGTGTTACATCTGCATTTGCAATCTCTCCCTACTTTACCGAATCTACTATAGATGAGGAATTACCTGTAGGAATTATCGTTCAACCAATGATGGATGATAAACAATCCCAATGTCTTATTCTGGAACATTTATTGGAGTTGGAGATGGAATCCATGATGCACAAGGCGATGTATACACAATTCCACTTGAGGATGGAAGTAATGTACTAAGACTAGAGAATTTTGAATCTACTAACGGCCCTGATTTGTTTGTATATCTGGCAACAGATGATAGGGCCTCAGAATTCATCAATCTAGGTGAACTAAAAGCAAACAAAGGTAATCAAAATTATGAAATCCCAGATGATGCTGATTTGACTAAATATGATAAAGTTTTGATCTGGTGTAAAGCATTTGGTGTTTTGTTTGGCAGTGCACAATTATCAACTTAGTAATCCTCAAAAGCAATTTTTTATATCTAATATCTATCATGAGCAATTATTGCTTACAACAGTTGTTCCAGTTTTTTCATTTTCAGAAATTTTTCCACGAGGATTATTTTCATTTTCAGGATCGGATGGTGGACAATCAGGACCAGATCCTAGATTCAAAATGATACTTTGGTTTATCATTGCAGGCACAAGAGGAGGCATAAACAGAGCAAAAATCCTTAATTTGATTAAAACTACCCCCATGAATGCAAATAAGATTGCAACCGTGATGAATTTGGATTACAAAACAATATTACATCATGTAAAAATTCTTTCAAAAAATAATCTAGTTGTAAAAGCAGAAAAAGACTATGGAGCAGAATATCAATTAACACAAATTATGAAAGAAAATCAAAGTGCGTTAGAGGAGATTATGCAAAAAATTGGAACAAAGTAGATTAAGAAATTTTTGGAGTGATATATCATGATAGATTTTATGCTAGCTGCAGTTGTATCTGCATTTCTCAACATTGCATTGCTACTAGTCACAATTACAACCTATGTTCAAAACATGAGAGTGATTAGATCTTACTATACATCAGGATTAGTTTTGGTTGCAGCCTTGTTGATGATTCAAAATATTGTGATTGTGTTATTCTGGTCTACTCTCTACATGGATGATAAGGCATTGATGATGTCAGCTGATATGGTTTCACATTATTTGTTTGCAATTAATATAATTCAGACTATTGGATTATCTGTACTTGTTTGGATAACTAGAAGATAATTCTAAAAAGATTGGGGTCTAAAGTGGATAAATGCTTAAGGTGATTTTTTCAAATTACTTGTTTAATGAAATCAAAAACAACAGGAATTTTGGCAATGACTGCAATAGTAACAATGATTACTATTGCAAGTGTTGGAATTCCTGAATCTGACGCAGCAAAGTCACAGATGTATGAAGTTACAATAACTAATCTTACACCTGGACAACCAATCACACCTCCACTCTTAGTAACTCATTCAGCTGAAGCAGGATTTTTTGCTCCAGGTGAAATGGCATCTGATGAGCTTCAGCAATTAGCAGAAAATGGAAATGCTGAACCTCTAGTTGAGATGTTACAAGGAAAAATGGGTGTTTTGGATATTGTTCAAGGAACTACTCCTTTAGTTCCTGCAAATGATCCTGGTGATACAGGATTAGGATACTCTGAAACATTCACTGTATCTGCTCAAGGTAAAATGAGATATCTGTCCTTTGCAAGTATGTTAGTTTGTACAAATGATGGTTTTGCTGGAATTGATTTAGTAAAGCTCCCATTCTACAAGCAAAAAACCGTTTATGCATCAGCATTTGATGCAAGAACTGAAATGAACACAGAAGACTTTGTAGATATTGTTCCACCATGTCAGGGTGCAATCGGTATCACTTCTGATGATGAAGGAACAGGTGCAAGTAACCCTGCAATTTCAGAAGATGGGGTAGTGATTCCACATCCAGGAATTATGGGTGGTAAAGATCTACAAAGAAATGTTCATGCTTGGAGTAATCCTGTAGTTAAAATCGATATTGTACGAATGAACTAACTCCAACTTCAGTTGGATTTTTTTATTTTTTTAAATTTTGTATTTAGGCTCATCTGCGTCCATTTTCATCTCCAATTTGGTAAATGAATCTATGTAGACTCAATTTTTCTTATTTTTTTGTTTTGATAATTCTTGTTTTACATGTCATTTTTTTCAAATAAATTATTCAAAAAATTTCTTTTATCATCATCTATTATATTTTGAATTTCTTTAACCTTTGTTTGAAGATCAATTCTTGGTTCTGTGAATACAAGAAGAATATAATTGCAAATATTGATTGTTATGATGGATATCTTCTCTCTTTGAATTGTAGAGCATCTAAATGCACCAAATGAATCATCAAAATCCTTTCTAAAACTAGATTCTAGTGCAAATCGCATATACATCATTTGTCTATTTTTCTCACTTACCATTGGAGCAGTGTTTTTCTTGAATCCTCCAGCATACAAATTTCCATTATCACTAATTAAACCTGCAAATCTAACGTGTTGTAAATCAAGTATTTTATCGCACAAATTTTGCATTTGGTTTTGAATTATATCTTGAATTATAGTACTCATTATGATGTGTATGGTTTTTTATTATTTATAAAAAAAGATTTTAAATTTCTAGTGCTAACAAACCCAAAATTGATTATAGATAACTCATGTCTATCTATATCAAAATTTGGGCTTAATTAAAACAGCAATTCCTTTTGAAGGTTTGATTTCTTAAATTAAATTTGATTATATGTTTGCAAAAAATATGATAAATGCAATAGATACAAACAATGCACTAAACGTTGCAATAACAAATCCATCGACTTTACTTATTTTCCGAAAAATTTTGTACACCTTTTTGAACATCATCAAAAATATTTTGTGTTTTTGAAATTTAAAGAATTGATTAAATTATGTCTAGTGCTAATTGATAATTAAATTGAGCACTAGACATAATCTACTATAACAACTCTGAACCAAATTTTATCCCCAAAATGGTATCTGAATTCCCGTGGAGTTGAACCATTGCCTCCTGATTTTTGAAAAATTTATTCTAAATTATGCATTGATTTCAAATCTTTTTTGAATGGTTCTAGAGATTCAGGGATTTCTATTTTGATTGAATCTTTTAATGATAAATTCTGAGACTTTTTCTCATTCCATACTTTGGAATTAAATTCTGCAATTTCTTTTGTTATTTCGCTCTGATCCTCTATATTTTCAGGCATAACTTGTTTTTCTTTATGAATACTATCCTTTGAGTACAATTCTTTCCAAAGGTGTTCTGTGATAAATGGTGTAATCGGTGCTAGTAATTTCAAAATAGTTGACAATGTTTTGTGTAGTGTAAAAATTGCACCATCTCTTTCTTCGTCAGAAAACTCAATCCCATATGCTCGTGCTTTAACCATTTCAATATAGTGTGCAGCAAACACATTCCATGTAAATTCCCTAATTGCAATTGCTGGAATGAAAAAGTTGTATACTTCATATCCTTTCTTGCATTCTTTTACTAGATTGTCTAATTCTGCTAAAATCCATTTGTCAGATGCTGAAAGTTTTCCTGATTTAATTATCGGGAAACTAGACAAAAATCTTGACACATTCCATAATTTACTGAGAAATTTTTTTGTTGATTCAATTTTTTGCTCATTACATCTAAAATCATATCCATGATTAATTTCACTTGCACTCCAAAATCTAAAAGTGTCTGCACCTAATTTTTCAATTACTGGTAAAGGATCTATTGCATTTCCTTTACTCTTACTCATCTTCATTCCTTTCTCATCTAGACCATATCCCATAACCCAAGCTTCAGACCATGGTTTTTCCCCAGTCAACTGCTCACATCTAAGAAGTGTATAGTACAACCATGTTCTGACAATATCTTTTGCCTGAGGTCTAATTGATGCAGGGTATACTTTTTTGAAAAACTCATCATCTCTGTTAAATTTGCTAATGAAAAGTGGAGATACGCTGGAATCCATCCATGTGTCAAACGTTCGCTCTTCTCCTACAAATTCAGTGGAATCACATTTAGTACAATTACTGATTGGGCATTTTTCTTCCCAAGGTCTGTAATACTTTCCAGGCTCTGGAACATGGGGCTCTGAGCAGCTTTTGCAATACCAGATAGGAATTTCAGTACCATAGTATCTTCTTCTAGATATTGGCCAGTCAATGTTGATGGATTCAAGCCAATTCATGAGAATTTGTTTGTGCATTGGTGGGTGGAATGTAATTTCTTGGCCTAGTTTTTTGATTTTTTCAACTGCATCTTTTTGTTTTAGATAATATTCTTCCATTGGAATGATTTCAATTGGAGTTTTACTTCTCTCTGATACTGGGGTTCTATGGACAATGTCTTCAACTTTATCCAATAATCCTTTTGTCTCTAAATCTTCTATGATTTTGGTTCTTGCTTGCTTTGGTTTTAATCCTGTATATTCTCCTGCAACTTCTGTCATTCGTCCATCCAATCCAATTGCTACGATCTCCTCTAACTCTAATTCTCTAAATAATGCCACATCGTTTTGATCACCATAACTACATACCATAACGGCACCTGAACCAAATTCTTGTTGAGCAGAATGATGTGTTCTTAATTCTACTTCAGCATTAGTTATTGGAACGATTATTTTTTTTCCAATGTATTGTGAATATCTCTCATCATCTGGATTCACAATGATTGTCCTGCATGCACAAAGCAATTCCGGTCTTGTACTTGCAATGATTATCTCTTGGTCGGTATCTTTGATCTTGAATTTCATGTAAACTAGTTTTGTAGCCAAGTCTTCATACATTATTTCTGCATCAGCAATTGTTGTACCTGATACCCAATCGTAATTGTTAGGTCTGTTTGCTAGATACACTTGTCCTTTTTTCCATAACTCGATAAATGTTGATTGTGTAAGTGCTCTGTATTCTTTTGAGTCTGTTCTGTAATAGTTTGCAAAATCACCACTGATCCCCAAACTCTTCATGATGAGAAGCATTTCAGCTTCTAAATCATCTAGTGCATCTCTACATAGATTGAGAAATTCACCCCTTTCTGTTTCCCTCATTCTGATTTTGTGTTTTTTTTCAGTGTACAGTTCTACAGGAAGTCCATTCCTGTCTATTCCTATTGGAAAATAGACATTTTTTCCTGCCATTCTTGCAGTACGTGCAATCATATCAATCTGCGAATAATGCGCTGCAGCACCTATGTGCCAAGGTCTGCCTGAAGGATATGGTGGAGGAGTATCTATGGTATAGTTGTCATCTTGTGGTGTAAAGTCGTAAATCTTTTCTTCCTCCCATTGTTGAAGAATTTTCTTCTCTAACTCTGGGTTCCATGCTTTTTCTGATATTTTAGGTTCCATTTTCTAGCTATCTTTCTATGTTTGAAATAATATGAGATCCTTTATTGTAACCTTCATAGATGTAAACACCCACTGCCTCTACATTTGATGGCATTTTTGGTACTAGTAATTTGATAATTTCACTTGAAAGATTCTCAACTGTAGCTTCTCCCTCTAAAAGATATGTGGTGTTTTTGGGAACTTGCAAGTCAAACATACCTTTAGGCCCTTCAAATTGAATTTGATAATGTGAATCATCTTCTTTTTGCAAATACTTTCTATTGATGAAGAATTTATGATCAAATACATTTACCACCTCTTTGATAATTTTTTTGGCTTCTCCAAAATCTAAAAGAAGATTATCTTTCATTTGTCCCACCAACTCTACCATTACAGAAGATGTATGTCCATGTAAGATTGAGCATTTTTCAACTAATGGAAGTATATGTGCATAATCAAATGAGAATGATGCATCTTCTAAAAATATGGATCCTGTTTGTGGTGTTTTATCATAAAAGACAATGTCTTGCAACTCTTTGATCTGTGCAACATATTTTGCATGTCCGATTGCCATAATCTTGTTTTCAGGAAAGTCTTCTTTGACCTGTTTGTATTTTTCAATATCTTCATCAGTATCAATAACTTCGATCAATCCTTTTTCTGTTTTGAAATCAACTATCACTTCAGTTCCGTTCTTTAGGGTGACCTTGTGATTGTATTCGTAATCCTGATCAAGAAATGTAAGCATTTGAGCTACTGTTAATTCTGTTCTCGTTTTGAGTAAATTCCCCTTTTTATCGATATATCTAAAATCTGAATCTAAAATTGTAGGACTTGAAGCCATGTGAAGTCAACTGACTATGGATATAATATAAATTCTGTAATGAACGTGCCTGAAATTCTTCAAAATTACTATGCTAAAGAATTTAGAATTTTGGCTAGATTGACATCATTTTTTGTGATACCTCCAGCATCATGAGTAGTCAATTCCACTGTGATTCTATTGTATACGTTAAACCACTCTGGATGATGATTCATTTTTTCAATTTCCATAGCTGCTCTGGTCATAAAACCAAATGCCTCATTGAAACTAGCAAATTCAAATTCCTTGTGCAGTTTTTCTTTAACAACACTCCATCCTGGGAGATTCTTTAGTTCTTCCTCGATGTCTAGTTGGGATAATCGTATCATGCTGTATTACATTTAATGTTAAATTAAAAGATTGATTCATTACCTTTTATGGAATATGTAGTGTGATCAATAATGGATGAAATGAACAAAAAATTACTCGATAATATCAAGAATTCTATTTCTGAAACTGTTAAAGTAAAGAAAATTGGAATTGCTTTTTCGGGTGGAGTTGATAGCACGTTAATTTCAAAAATTTGCTCAGACATGAATTTTGATGTCACATTACTTACAATTGGATTTTCAGAATCGCATGATATTTTATTCGCAAAGCATGTCAATGAATTTCTAAAATATCCTCATCATGTTCTAGAAATTGATCCAGATACTTTTCCATCGATTTCTACAAAAATTAATCAAATAATAAATACTGAGAATCTATCTTGGAATGAAAATTGTATTGCTTTTCATTATGTTTCAAAACTTGCAAACTCTTTAGATCTTGATACTGTAATTACTGCAAATGGAATAGATGAATTGTTTTGTGGTTACAATGCATACAGAGAAGCATTCTCTGGAGGAGAATCAAAAATCAACGAAGTAATGGCTGCTAAATTAGATAACGAACTAAAAATGATGAAAGCAGTCAATCTAGTTGCATCTGAATTTGGAGTAAAAATATTCCAGCCATTACTATCCCCAAAATTCATTGAATATGCAAATACTGTTCCTATGTATGAAAAAATTCACGATTCAGATGATCTATACCGCAAGCACATTATACGAAAACTAGCCAGCGAAGTCGGTGTACCAGAACTTTCTTACACTAAACGAAAAAAGGCATTGCAATACGGAACTAAAATTCACAAATCTTTACTTAAAACTAGATAAATTTCTGAATTGTTTTCTTGACTGATTTCTCTACATTGCTAATGATTGCAGGTGATGCACCAAGGTGTTTTTCTGGTGAAAATATTGCATCGATTTCTTTGTCAGTAAGTTTTGAAGAAAATGCTTTGTCCTTTTTGATTGCATCTTTGTAGAACATTCCCTTGTCATTTGCCTCAAATGCAACTCTCTGAACATCTCTATATGCAACAAATCTTGGAATTCCTTTTTTGATTAGGGCTTCTAAAACAAATTCTGCAAAGATTTGGCCTTTTGTGATGTATAGATTATCTACAATTCTTTTTTCATTTACCATCAAGTTAGAAACAATTCTAGTCATAGTTTCTAACATCTCGTCAACTAGGATGGATACTGTTGGGATTACAAATCTCTCATTTGCTGAGTTTGAAAGATCTCGTTCATGCCATAATGGAATGTTTTCAAATGCAACTGCAACTTGACTTCTAACTAATTTTGATAATGATGATACACGTTCACTCTTTATTGGATTTCTTTTTACCGGAACAGCACTGCTTCCCATCTGACCTTTCTTGAATTGCTCTGCAACTTCACCAATTTCGGTTCTCTGCAAATTTCTAATTTCTATTGCAATTTTTTCTAAAGTGGCACCAATTAATGCCAATTCAAAGACATATTCTGCATATCTTTCTCTGGGGACAACTTGTGTTGTAACTTCAGCTGGGAATAATTTTAATCGCTTTGCAGCTCTTCTTTGCACTTCAAGTGATTTTGCACCCATTAGTGATCCTGTACCAACAACACCTAATGTCTTGCAAATCAAAATTCTCTTCTTAATTTCCTCAATTCGTTCCACGTGTTTTGCCATCTCTGCAGCCCAATTTGCAAACTTTAATCCAAATGAAATGATGCTTGCATGCTGACCATGTGTTCTACCCACTGCTGGAATCTTTGCATGCTTTACTGCTTTTTTTGCAAGAATTGATGCCATCTTTGCAACTTTGGGTTCGATAATTTGTAATGCATCTCTCATCTGCATTGAATTACTAGTATCAACTAAATCGTTACTTGTAAGACCATAGTGAATCCAAGGTCTTGCATTTTTACTACATTTCTCACTGAGTGATTCTACTAATGCTGCAGTATCGTGATCACTTTTTGCCTCCAACTGCTTGATTCTTTTTGCAGTAATTTTTCCTGACATTGCTGCTCTGTGAATTTCTTTACCTATGCTTTTTGATATCATTCCTATCTCGCTTTGGGAAATGGCAGCAGCTCCTTCGATTTCTAATTGATAGTCTACTTTCTTTTGCTCACTGAAAATATCCATCATTTCTTTTGTGCCGTAACGACCATTATCGATAGGTAGAATTGCCAATGTTTCTAGTCGTTATACATCGAAAATAAATCTACTCCTCAAATCTGAATTTAATCTGCTCTGTCTCTTAATAGATGACAATCACAAAGACATCCTTTTTGGCATTTCATTCTTTTACAATCAGAACAAACACTTTTTCTCCAATAAGGTGCAGTATTCATTTTAGTACCTTTGTGTTACTCTGAATGTTCTTCTTTTCACTTGAAGAAGAATTTTAATCAAATACAATGTCCAGATTCCCATTAAAATATAATACAAAACACTCACATCAGGTTCCTCTGGGATTTCTTTAGGTTCTTCCTCTACTGGCATATCAAATGGAGGCATGTATACAATTCCAAGAAATACAGGTATTGCTATTAGAACAATAATTGGTAGTACCATGATTTTTAATTATATGGACTATAATTTGAATAAATTTTTGCTACTGAATGAAAATACATGTCCCTCATATCTTCTTCAACTGATACTGCTAATAAGCTAACAATGTCAGTTGCAGTAATTATTCCTACTACTTTCCCATCATCGATTACTGGTAATTTTCTAATCTTCCTTTCATGCATCAAATCTGCTGCAATTCTTACTGGTTCATCAGAGTTGACTGAAAATAATGGAGATGACATGATTTGCTTCACTGGTTCTGTAATTTGATATGCGTGGGCTGCAACTTTGACTGAAAAGTCTCTGTCTGTAACAATTCCTACAGGAACATTATTTTCCATTACAATAACTGCTCCAACTTTTCCATCTTCCATCATCTTTGCAGTTTCATTAATTGTCAATGCTGAATCTACAGAAATCACAGATTTTGTCATTATATCTCCAATAGTGATTGTTTTAGCATCAGTCATCTTACTAATTTTTTATGGCTAATTCTATATTTTATAGTCTTCTAGAATATCAAAACTGAAAATCATATGAGATAACCTCAATCGGCTTTAAATTAAACAATTGATTTGATCTATCATGGCAATTCAAATTAAAAAAATCCTTGTACCTTTAGACGGATCTTCCAATTCCTTTAGGGGATTAGATGTTGCAATTCAAATGGCAAGAGAATCCCATGCTACCGTTACGGGTCTTTACGTCGCAGGAATTGTAAAGCCTAAAACAAATGATCCAATAACTTCTTTGGAGAAAATTTTGTTAGGGCACGCACAAAAGATCATGAAAAAAGCAAAGCTAAAGGCTGCACAAAAAGGAATTCTGTTCTTTGATAGAGTATCTTATGGAGATGATGGAAAAAGAATTGTTGAAGTTGCAGATAAACATAATTTTGATCTTATTGTTATTGGTTCTAGGGGAATGGGTGCTGCAAAAGAACTCTTCTTAGGAAGCACATCGAACTACGTGCTTCACAAATCAAAGAAACCTGTATTGGTTGTGAAATGATTTGATTGATTTGGAAACAAAATCTTTAGAATACCTGCAAAAATTACTTGAAAAAACTCAAGATTCCTTTGATGGTCTATCTAACAGGTGGAATGAACTTCAACCACGAAAAGATTTCAATGTAAAAATATCTGAGGATTTTCATCTTGGGTTTGTCTTTGGAAAATTAGAAGATGATTTTGTTTCATGGTTTTATTCAGAGTATGGACGCTCTATGACTGATCATGAATACCGTCAGTTCTGGATTAAATGTCGTGAACTTGTACGATCACTACATAAAAAATATGACGTATTTTATTTCCAAGAATAATTTTTTAGATTCAGCCTCAACTATTCGTCATTAAACAATATTACATACTGGCATTGATTTAAGATAATTTTGAGATGAATATAATGAGGATTCAACAATGTCAAAGATGTAAGGGCCCTCTTTCAGATGATGATAGCTATTGTCCTCAATGTAATTGGAAGAAAAGTAGACATGTGATTCCTGAACCTATGGAAAGACAAACTAAAAAAAGACAAGTCAAAAATATTAAAATTTAAAAAAGAAAAATCTTACCAAACTAAAGCAAAAATTGTTTACATTTTACCAATGCTATTTGGAATTTTCTTGATCGTTTTTGCAATAATTTTTGCTTCTTCTGTCTCCTATTTACTAATGGCAGGTGTGATGAACAGTTTGGGTGGGGTAGGTGGTGCTGGAATTCCAATGCCTATAGATCTTGGACCCGTAGATGTAACAACAATGTCATACATTGATACAATTATTGGAATGAATTCATTTGTTTTTCAGTATTCTGGAAGTGAAATTCAAGAACTGACGAACAGTTCTGCTAATGTATTGATGACTGCAATGATGGATATTTTCTCTGCAACACTATTGATTGCACTCGTTGAAATTGGAATAGGTGTATTCATTGTCTTTATGAGCAGAAAAATGTACAAACGAACTCTAATGCGTTAAAATCTAGATGTATTTTTTATCTATCGTCTAGTTTGCTTCTTAACAGCTGCGACCTTTTTAGATGATCTAACTTCTCTTGTCTTTGCACTTGCTTTACTTACTTTACCTTCGGTTTTCATGCTTTTACCGCTTCTTCTAGCAGCACGAGAAGCTTTTGCTCTTAATTTCTGCTCTTCTTTTTGCTTCTCTATTTCTTTTTCTGTTAATTGTTTTCTTACCACAAATAGTGAAATAATTCAATCATAGATAAATTAGATCATCAATTTCATGGTTGGTAACAGTTTTTTACATTACCTCTCGATGATTCCCGTATCTTGTAAAACCCACTCCAAGGCTTTGAAATAACCTTGTTTGAAATTTTTCTCATCAATTGCCCAATCTGGATTTGCTCTTAGTTCTGCAAGTAATTGATTAGCTTTTTGTGTAATTGTTGCTTCATCTAGCATATTTTTTATAAAATTCTATTTGATTTAAAATTATTTTTACAATTCTTCTGATGATTTAAATTGGATTGAAAGGAATTTTTACCGATACTCGTGTCTTCTGCTGTGCCAAGAAAAATTGGAGAAAATCAATATCAAATCGATGCTGATTCTAATCTTGGAATGAAAGTTCCTGTGAGAATTTATGCTGATGAGGCATTGATGCAAAAAATGTTATCTGATAGAACAATCATGCAGGCACGAAATGTGGCTTCCATACCTGGTATTGTTGGTCATAGTGTTGTTTTACCTGATGGGCATGAGGGTTATGGTTTTCCTGTAGGTGGGGTAGCTGCAATGGATGCTGAAGAGGGAATGATTAGTCCTGGAGGTGTTGGATATGATATTAATTGTGGAGTTCGATTACTCCGTTCAAATTTAACAGAAGATATAGTTCGTTCAAAACTAAAAGAACTTGTCACTGATCTTTTCAGCTCTATTCCTTCAGGTGTTGGTTCTAAAGGCGCAGTTAAACTAACTCATTCAGAACTAGATGAAGTTTTAGTAAAAGGAGTTAATTGGGCAATTGATCACGGTTATGGTTCATCTGATGACGCTGATGTTTGTGAAGAAAACGGACAGATTCAAAATGCTGATCCTAACAAAGTTTCTGATAAAGCAAGAAAAAGAGGTGCACCTCAGCTTGGAAGTTTAGGTTCTGGAAATCATTTTCTTGAGGTACAAAAAGTTTCAGAGATACATGATGAGGAAGCAGCAAAGAGAATGGGGATTGAAGAAGGAACAATCACAACTTTAATTCATTGTGGTTCTAGAGGATTTGGTCATCAAGTATGCAGTGATTATCTTAGAGTATCAGAGCAAGCAATGGAAAAATATGGTATCAATTTACCAGATAGAGAACTTGCATGTGTTCCAAATAACTCTGAAGAAGGAGAATCTTATAGAAAAGCAATGTTTTCAGCATTAAATTTTGCATGGAGTAATAGACAAATGCTAACTCACTGGACTAGGAATTCATTTCAACGTGTGTTTAATCAATCTGAATCTGATCTTGAGATGAAATTAGTTTATGATGTTGCTCACAATATTGCCAAAGTAGAAAAACACAAAGTTGATGGAAAAGATCGTAACTTGGTTGTTCACAGAAAAGGAGCAACAAGAGCATTTCCTGCAAATCGTAGTGAAATTCCTTTGAAATATCGAGATTTAGGTCAGCCTGTATTGGTTCCTGGTTCTATGGGAACAGCAAGCTGGATTTTACTTGGACAGCCAAATTCCATGAATTTGAGTTTCGGCTCAACTGCTCATGGTGCTGGTAGAACCATGTCCAGATCTAAGGCTAGAAAAAACTTTACCGAAGACAATGTAAAAAAATCCCTCAATGAGAAGGGCATATTTATCAAAGCATTAACCCGAGATGGGGTTGTGGAAGAAACCCCTCAAGCCTACAAAGATGTCGATTCTGTAGTTAACGTATCTCATAATCTGGGAATTGCCACAAAAGTTGCAAAATTAGTGCCTATTGGTGTGATAAAAGGTTGAGCGAAGAAGATTCTGAACTTGAAAGATTAAAGGCAAAAAGACTAGCTGAAATGCAGAAAAATATTTCTACAAAAGAAATTGAATCTCACTCAGAACCAAAAAAGAAAAAGTTTCTGAAAATCCGCGAGATTCCCTAATCAAAATACTTGGATACAGGGGCCTAGAAGTTTTAGAAAATGCAGAATCTCAATTTCCTAGTGAAACTAAAATGATTGTAGAAAAATTATCTGAATTGATTAAAACTGGGGAAATTAATGAAAGCATTGATGGCGGAAAATTATTGACATTATTTAGATCAGTTGGATTGAATATAAGAATGGCAACAAAAATCAATGTTGAACAAGATGGAAAATTTGTATCTCTAAGTGATAAACTTAGTAATCAATCATCTGATGATGGTGATGAGTAATGGATCTTGTTTTAGAAATAGGGACAAAAAATTATGGCGATGATTTACTTTTGATTAAAAAAGCAATGTCTCATATGGAAAGCCTTGTTGGTGGTTACAACGGATATGTTCTAAGTGAACCCTCATCAAAATTTGGATGGACCTTTTTTAAAATGGCCTTTAAACCAAATTTACAAAATGGTATAGAAGAAAAGTTTTCTGATATGATAATAAAATACCAGGCAAATGATCAAGCAGAAAAATTTGCAAAATTTATTGAAGATTATTTTATTTCTAAAGGCTGTGAAGTTAAAATAAAAATATCTGACTAGACTCTTCTTCCTCTTTTTCCACCTTTCTTTCTGGTGGTGTCATGAGGAATAGGTGTTACATCATCAATTCTTCCAATTTTGAATCCGCCTCTTGCTAATGCTCTGATTGCTGCTTGTGCACCTGGACCAGGTACTCTGGAACCAACTCCACCAACAGCGCGAACTCTGATGTGGAATCCTGTAAATCCTTTAGTTTTTGCAGATTCTATCACTGCGTTTGCAGCTTTCATTGCAGCAAATGGTGATGATTCATATCTATCGGCATTAACGTGAATTCCACCTGAGCTGATGGAAACTGTCTCTCCACCTGTAAGGTCGGTCATGTGAATAATTGTATTATTGTAACTACTGTAAATATGGGCAATTCCCCATTTTTCAGGCCCTTCTTTCTTTGTTTCAGGTTGAGGTTTTGATTCTTCAACAGCTTGTGATTCTACTTCGACTGTTGCTTGAGTCTCTTCAACAGCTGTTTCTTTTACCTCAGCTTCGATTTCTGACAATGAATATTCACGCCTTAAAGGGTTTAAAATACATTGATTTTCAAAACTTGCCTTGTTTTGGGCACTTGGCTGTAAAATAATGACTATTCATATACTGTATTCCCTCTTTTTGCATTAAATGGCATCGATTCTGTTCTTGGCAATTGGGATTGCAGTTGCTACTGCCTTAGTAGCCTCAGTAGCAATTCAGTTTCTGACACCGATCGCCGATTCTGGCTTGTCTCCATTAGAAAAAGACTGCCAACAAATTGCTAATGAAGGATATAGAATTCATGCGATGTATCCTGATTCAAATCCAGATGAACTTCCTAATGACGATTTTAAACGCTTGATGTATCTTGATGAATTATGGATTACACAATGTGTTAATGCATTGTCTGCTGAATCTATTTTTAACATTGTAAATAATGTTGAAAGAGACTTTTCTTCTGGTGAATAGTTTTCAAAAATGCTTCCAACCTGCATCTTTTAAGAGAGTTAGATTGTTATTTTTTTCAACATATACTCCTTTGCCAGAAGTAACGTGACCAATTTCCATGATTTTTGTTTTGGATAACACTGCATTTCTCTCAATGATTTTTCTATTTTTAGGAGATGTTGTAAATACGAATTCGTATTCTTCCCCTCCATTAAACACCAAGTTGTGCAAATTCAATTTGTAATGTTTTACATAATCTTCCAAATCTTTCAAGAATGGAACTTTGTTTATAATGAATTTGTTTTTACTCTGTTTTGACATTTCATTTAATGTTGTGGATAAACCATCACTTGAATCCATTGATGACGAAAAATATTTTTTATTTTTTATTCCAAAACTGAGTCTTGGATTTGGCTTAATTACTGATTTAATCGCTTTTTTAACAAAAGTTTTGTTTCCTTTTTTCTTATCAAGCAGCATAGTTAATCCTGCAGATGTATATCCAAATGGTCCAGTCACGAATATCAGATCCCCTTTCTTAGAATTCTTTCTGGTGACAAGTTTGTCCGTTATTCCAAAAAGACACACGTTGAACACGATTTCCTTACCCCCGTTAGTATCCCCCCCAATGATTGAAATATCAAATTCTCTACATGCTTTTTTAAAACCTAAAACGATTTCATTGATTTTTGAGCGTGAAATTGTTTTTGGTAGATTAACTGAAATCATTCCATATTTGGGTTTGACACCTTTTGCAGCAAAATCACTTACACATGCTACAATACTTTTCCTTGCAGCATCAGATAATTTCATTTTGGATGGAATATCTGTACTCTCTACAAGAGTATCTGTTTTTGCTACGATTTTATTTTTGCCTAAATTAAAAATTTCTACATCCTCTGATCCAACATTTTTTTTACCAAAACCTGTCTGAAAAATTTTAATTATTTCAGACTCATCTAATTTCTTCATAACTTTGATTCACTAACTCCACTGTATCTTTAACAATTTTCTTACACTTTTCTACATTATTTGATTCTGCTGAAACCCTGATGATATCTTCTGTGTTTGATTTTCTGATTAATACCCAACTATCATCATCAATAATTCCTTTGATTCCATCTAATGAAATCATTTCAGAATATTCTTTAGAAAATTTTGATTTTATTTCATCGATGACTTTGTCATGAAAATCTGAATTAATTTTTATCTTGTCTCTTATCTGGTGATAACTTTCCATGTAATTTAGCACTTCATCAAATTCTGAAGTTCCTAACATTGATGCAATCAAACCGCTAGTTAGAATTCCATCTCTGCAATAATTGAATTCTGGTAAAATAAAACCCCCACTACTTCCTTCACCTCCGGCTTGTGCATCATTTTTCAACATGAGATCTATTACATTTGCTTCACCGACTTTGGATCTTTGAACAGTCCCTCCTTTCTCTTTGATGAATTTTTCAACTGAAATACTTGTGTCAATACTTAGCACAAATTTTTTGTAACCTAACTCTAATGATTTTGCTACACCTAAACCAAGTGTAACATCTGGTGTTTGCTTTTTACCATTTCTTACAACAACTAACCGATCTCCATCCAAATCAAACGCAAATCCAATATCTCTTTCGCTGCTTGAGGAAATCAAACCTGATAAATTATCTGATGTTGGATCAGGTCCTCTGGTACATCCAGAAAGATTCTCGTTTAGTATTTCAACACTACATCCTATTTTTTTCAACAATTCTGGGGCAAATCCCTTGGCAGCCCCGCCTCCAATATCTACAACAATTTTTGGACTATTTTCTATATTTCCTATGATTTTTTTTGCATCTTCAACATATGATGTTGCCAGATCAGACTCAACTCCCACCTTTGTTTTTAAAATGTCTTGATGTTGAATTATTTGAGGTAGTTCTTGTTCGTTAATACCTCTTCCTTCAACAATGAATTTCATTCCATTCCATTCTAATGGATTATGTGATGAAGAAATTACTAATCCAGCACCATATTTCCTTGATTCTCGAAAAACTACTGGGGTCGGTGCTGTATGCAAATCAAAAACATCTATTCCATTTTTCAATAATGTAGCACTTGCAGTGTCTTTTAACATTTGGCCTGATGGTCTTGTATCCTTTCCGATAACGCATTTCTTTGTTTTTATTAACGATGAAAAATTATTACAAAATTCTAATACATCTTTTAGGTTGAGATCTTCTCCAAATATTCCTCTGATTCCAGAAATTGTTTTTTTCATTTAGTCAGTTTCGGAAAGGCTTTTTATTAACTCTGATGGATTTATCCAAACGTGCCTTGGTAGCTCAGCCTGGTAGAGCGAACGCCTCGTAAGCGTTAGGTCGCGAGATCGAATCTCGCCCAAGGCTTCCTGTTTTTGATGAATCATTGTTTACATTGTTAGTAAATTCAGTAATTATGTTACTAAATTCAGTAATGCTTTGTATGATAGGAAGTTCTAGTATATGATATTCTTTGATTTTGTTTTTAATTCTATGATTGAGTACCCTTCTGTGTGTAATGCTTGGTTGGTAATTTCCTGATAAATAACTTCGTTCTGTTTTGCTAAACATTACATTATTTACTTCTACTAGATCTTAAAACTTTCCTTGTTTTGGATATATTTTTTAAAAATTGATTCTGTTGGGAGTTGATGTTTTACAATAACATTTCTTTTTAAATAGCTCATATTTTCATATCTCATGGTTCTTGTTGGTACTGATGTTTCTGGGTTTGATGATGATAGAGGTCAACATAAAGTTATAGCTATTGTTTTCGGTGCCGATGACACTATTAATGAAACTCATAACAACCTTGGTAGAAAGAACCTTCACATGGTAAATATTTCAAAAGCAAAACGTAATAAAATTAAAAAAAATTTAGACTTTAGTTCCGACCGTATTCTTGCCTTATCTGTTATTGCAGGAAAAAATAGAATTGTTCATGACATTCATGAAAATCATAAAACAAAAGAAAGGTTTGCTTCTATAGGTGCAATTTATGCTTATTTTGATCATTTACTACTGCAGGAAATCCGTCCTAGGATCGAACCGTTCTTATCAAAATTTGATGTAACTTTCAATGATTTAGTTTTCCAATGTGATTCTGATATGATTCCCGCTCTACAAAATTGGAAATTTAAATTTGCTAAAAATAATGGCAAATCTTTTCAGCTAGCTGACGCACTGGCTTTTTTTTGCAAATTGGGTTTTTCTCCCCCCGGTACCATAAAAATCGATATTGAAAATATATTGGAGAACAAAATGAAATCTGATCTGTTAATTTGATTAAGGCTAATTCTTTAGAATTCTTTTTATCTTAGTAATACGTATGTATACTGTCAGATATCACATTCCCTCGACTGACAGTTTCCGTTAGGAATACACTGGCGGTAGCGTGGGTTTGATGTGAGTATCTGATATTTTCATTTCAATTTATCTAAACATGATGTACGTATTAGTTTTACATTAGGTTACGGTATATTTTACAAATCACAGATTTTCTGCATATTCATCTAACATGATATGCGTGTAATCCTATACACTGTGAAAATGTTTTTCATTTTTACTTTGATTTGTATTTGGAAATGATTCTCCTTTTGCATTTCTCTGTCTTCTTCTCTATGTCATGCTCCCAAAAGCGTAAGACTGACCATCCCTCTTTTCTTAGCCTTCTAGAGTATTTTCTATCTCTTCTCATGTTGTTTTCAATCTTCTCTCGCCAGAATTTTTTTGGTAGTTTCTTTTTTTTACTGTATCTATATCCATGCCAAAAATCCCCGTCACAATATATGATGATTTTCTTTCGTCTTATTACAAAGTCTGGATTCCCATACATCTTTGGATACATTTCATGTCTGTATCCTGTGTCCGTAAGGATCTTTTTCATTTTGAGATCAATTTTCGTGTTGGTCCCTCTAATCCTGGACATCACCCACGATCTTTTTTCAGGAGTAAAAATATCGGTCATTATTTTTCATCAACAGACATGCGTAAAGATTTTTCATATTTGACCTTATTGTGGATCAATACATGTCAATAATTAAATAAAATGAACTGAACCTTTTGTTGTTAGATTGGAAAAAAATACTAATTTTAAATTCATAGATCTTTTTGCGGGAATTGGAGGTATGAGAATAGCCTTTGAGGGTGCAGGTGGCAAATGTGTATTCTCTTCAGAATGGAATAAATATGCACAAGAGACATACGAAAAAAACTTTGGGGAAGTTCCATTTGGTGATATTACTAAGATTGATGAAAATGACATTCCTGATCATGATGTTCTGGTGGCAGGATTTCCGTGCCAGCCTTTCTCTTTAGCTGGCATTCCAGTAAAAAAATTTCACGGACATCCTGTCGGATTTAAGGATCTGACCCAAGGAACTTTGTTCTTTGATATTGCACGAATACTTAAAGCAAAAAAACCTAGTGCCTTCTTGCTGGAGAATGTAAAAAACTTAAAAAGTCATGACAAAGGCAATACTCTGAAAACTATTTTGCGAGTTCTGGAGGATGAACTTGGATACGATGTACATTATGAAGTGCTTGATGCAGTCAATGTGGTTCCACAACATCGTGAGAGATTGTTTATTGCTGGCTTTATCACGCCACGTAATTTCAAATTTCCAAAAATTCCAAACAAGAATATCAAACTGTCTGACATTCTTGAAAAGAAAGTGGACAAGAAATATGTCCTTACTGACGGAACTTGGAATGCACTTAAGCGTCATCTGGAAAGACATCGAAAGAAAGGAAACGGGTTCGGATATACAATTGCAGATAAGAAAAAAGTTGCAAATACCTTGAGTGCAAGATACTACAAGGACGGTGCTCAGATTCTCATATCCCGTGGACAAACAAGAAATCCAAGAAGGCTTACTCCTAACGAGTGTGCAAAATTGATGGGATTTCCAAAGAACTTCCAGAAACATGAATCCGACAATCATGCATACAGACAGTTTGGAAACTCTGTAGTTGTTCCAGTCGTTAAGGTGATTGCAAAAGAAATAATTCGAAACCTTCCCGTACAGAAAAAACTTTTGACTCCAATGATTTGTAGAAAGTGATGCTGTTGGATGAATATTCAAGACCTCTAAAGAAACCGGAAGCCCGACATCGTTACTGGCACATACAAAAAGCTGATAGGGATTTTTTTCCTGAATCTGGTGTAGTGTTTAAGCTTATGCTTGACAACAAGACCTACGAACTAAAAGTAAATCACAAGGACGATATAATGACAGGACAGCTGTATGAAAAGTATAGGTTCCTTGAGGGTGATAGAATTATTGTTACAAAGAAAAAGAATAACTCATATGTTCTCCAAGCTCCTGATTCAAATCCTTATCCTGAACTAGATTAATTTTTTAATTTTCTGTGTATGTTTGTGAAAATTTCTCAAATGCTATTTTTAATTCTTCTTCTAATTCTTTATCTGACAAAACAGTTGTGTCGTAGTCTTTTAGATGATTTCTGATCTCTCTCATCAGAGCACGAAACCAATTCTGTAATGAACCATCTGAAAATGATTCTTTTTTCTTTTTAATTAACCAAGGGACAACTCTTTTATCTTTTGTCGTAATGGACGAATCAAAAATTTCCACCCACTGTGTCCAATCATATTCCTGTACTTGTGCTGTATCGTATTCCCCTAAATTATAACAATATGTCCAAGTACTGGTTACAGGATCTCTCTTCAGTCTGCCTGATGCTGATTCACTAATCTTTAGAAATTTTGAGTGATAGTTGATTGCCTGCCAGATATATGGTTTATCTCCTTTGGAAAGTTTTAGGTTATCTACAAAAGGTTTTAGTTCATTTCCAACAAAATGATAAAGTTTAACAACATTTCCTTTTTTAGATTTTAGTTCTATTAGACCATTTGATTCAGCTTCTTTTTCAATCTGTTCAATTTTTTTCTTAATTTTATCATCTAGTTCATCTGCCTTCTTTGCAATAGACGTTGTTACTTTTTCCAAATTAGTTTTGTAGATTTTCTTTTCTTTCCCGTTAACCTGTTCTCTAATTAACACTGCCATTAGATTTTAGCCATCCATGTGCTTGTAGTGAATTCCCCGATTATTTCATTTGTTCTTTCAATTACACGTATGGGTTCGATAATGTCAGAATCTTTGAACAATAACTTCCACTCATTTTCAATATCTATAGAGCACAATTCTGGAAGTGATAGCCTGTACAAATACTGTGAAAGAGTATCTTCCTCTTTCCCATATTCCTCACAATCATTATGATTACCGTTGTATTCAAGTTTGTAGGTATTTGGTTTGGAACCCATAACATGAACACATCTGAGCTTGTCTTTAGGTTCTGGAAGATAATCAAAATCTACAACTCGTACGAATTCTTCAAAAACTCCACCTTCTGGAGGATCTTGTTCAACATAAAATGAGATT
Source organism: Candidatus Nitrosopumilus sediminis (assembly GCF_000299395.1). Lineage (NCBI taxonomy): Archaea > Thermoproteati > Nitrososphaerota > Nitrososphaeria > Nitrosopumilales > Nitrosopumilaceae > Nitrosopumilus > Candidatus Nitrosopumilus sediminis. Next base: position 1,330,088 of record NC_018656.1, on the reverse strand, counting down.
TCTGATTTATCAAGTTTGTATCCCTTTCGTAGTTTTTCAAATGGTGTTAATAGGACAATATCTGCTGAAATTTTGTAGTGACCTGGAGAGTAATCTTGTTTTGTAATTTTTAAAACATCTTTTCCAAAATACTCCGATGTTGTATTTGATTTAACATCAATATCTGATTTGTAAATATGTTCTATAACGTCCCCTCTTTCTACTGACTTGATTACAATTCTTGCTTTTACTTGAATATCGTGTTTGGAATTATTGCTGATCCTTGCTTTGATACTCTTTAATGATTGATCATAATTGACTCTCATGGTGTCGCTATCTGGGAAAACAGGATTGTCCAATTGAATCTGGATTTCTTTGTGAGGTTTAGGTCTAGGAGGTCCGGGTGGTTGTGGCTTTTTTACCTTGGTTCCCCCTCTTCCAAAACCAATATCCTTTGCAACTCTGTTTGCTGCTCTAAGAGCACGGCTTTCAGCGTTCTTTTGTCCTTGCTGTGCTTTTTGTGCCTTAAGTGCCCTCCATCCCAATTGTTCCTCTGCAAATTTTCTATATTCCTGAATCAGTAAAGCTTTGAGATATCTTGCAGGAATTCTGTTCCACATGAAATCATAATGTTCTTGTCCTTCACACCTCCTCATCTCATGATCAAAATTTCTCTCACAAGTAACATATCCTGTGATATGAGTGCTGAGATTTGGTCCTAATTCCTCTAATGAAAGTCTACATATGTTCATTCCAGCTCTTTGGACAGCTATTCCTCTGTATCTCTCATCAAATGTTCTTTCTTTGTCATAAAACAAGAAAATTTTCTTTATGCGTAGATCCAAGGGGTGGATCATGATGTTCTCTTTGATGAGAATTTTTTGATTTTTATTTTTAGGTTTTTTTGGTATGTCTGAAAAGAATGAATTTACCTTTCTTTCATTTTTTCCATCTTTTAAAATTATTTCTGCATTGAATTTTTCTATAATTTCCCACCATGTATCTCCAATGAATTCTTCCATGTGGCCATCTTTGAAATCCTTTACAACTTCTGGATCAGGATCAGGAATAATTATTCTTGTACCAACATGATTGAGTGGTTTTAATAACCCGCCTGTGTTTTGTTTTAGAATCTCTCTTGCCTTCTCTCCTTCTTCTGCAACTGTTGGAGAATCTGTTTTTTCTAGTATTCTATTTCCAAGTCTGTACACTCCATCATCACGTAAAGTTTCATAAAATGTTTGATTAGACAACGAAATTCCTATAAAAATAAATTTTCCTCTGCCTCTTGATCCTAACAGTTCTTTATCTGGGATATCATCATTTGCAAAAGCAAGATTTTCAAATCTAGACCATCTCTCATGAACTGGTTGATCTTCTGTTTCTAATTCTTTTTGAGATAGTCTTTTTCCTGTTAGTCCCCATGTTCCATAATCCGTGATTGTCAGAAAACTTTTTCCATTTTCTTCAATTAGTTCTATTACACATTTCCATTTGTTACCTTTTTTGGCATCTTTTCTTGCATCCCAACAATTTTGAATCCCATCTTTTTGTAACCAATGACTTTTTGCTTCTTCTCTTTGTTCATAACCATCAAGTAGTTGTCTTACCAGCTGTGTGACATTCATCACCATGGATCTTCTAGAATCCGGATCAAATCCTTTAGGACCAGTCATAATTCAATTCCTTCAACATTTAACTCATAAATCCTATATGTAAAAATATGATCTTCATATGCATATCTAATATGGGAAATTTTACTCAATTCAACCTCTCCCAGTTCTCTTCGTGAGGGTTTTTTAGCTCATTCAGTGTTTGGATTCTAATACTGTCGTAACCTTCCAATCCTACTTCCAGTTGTAACAAATATGTTGCAATACAATTTTCAAAAGAGAACAAAAATTCGCATATTTCGCTAGATTTTGACTCTGCCACATTTTCTATTATTGCCATCTTGTTTTCATGATTGTGTTCCAAAATGGAATAAAGGAAATGCCTAGAAATATTAGGAATCAAATCATTGTGCATGGTTTATCTCCCAATAGTCTTTCAGGTTGTTAGAATTCCATGAAAAAACATCCAAAATAAAATAACATGTACGACAGACTTGATGTTCAACCCAAGACTGATACCTTGAAGTATTTCTATGTGGTACACTACACAACTTGCATCTCATTTTATGCCTCTCCTGGAAAAATCCCTGCAATTTCTACACCATGACTGAACTCTAACTGTTCCGTCACCCATGTTTCTGAGTCCAAATCGTGTCAAGATATTTTGCATACCTGTTGCTCCTAATTTGCAATTAGGACAATTAGTAGGATCTTCGATTAGAAAAATTCCTGCAAACTGAGATATGTCAAAGCCCATCTGAAAACATAGTTGCTGTAATTCAGGATTATTGCAAATTTGAAATTTTAAATGTTCATCTGTTACCCTGTAAATAGAATAACTGATATTGTTTTTTTTGAGTAAACCACGAGTGATCTTTTGTTTTTTTGTTAGTTTTGCATTTCCTGATTTTACATCTACATATTCTTCATAGGTTGTCCCATTTCTTTTCTTTCTAACTATGAAATCACTCCCTATTCCTGTTTCTTTAATTTCAAATCCATGTTCTTTGTAATCTTGTTTGGCAATAGTTTCAGCTAGCTTTCCCTTGATGATATTACGATGAAAAGTAAACCTGTGACTTTTGTTATTCATAATAATCCCTCCTTGAGTATTTTGCAGCATTTTTTGCTATAATTTGCTCAATTTTAGCCTCAGATTTGATAATTTCACGCATTTGTGAAAAAGGAATTCTCAAAATATTCTTCTTTTTGATGTAACTATAGTCCTGTTTAGACAAAATCATCAATCCTCTTGTTTGGTTTGAAAGTAATTTGTTTTAGTTCCTCATTGAACATCAAATGATTTAGTTTTGTGTAAAATGATGTAAAACATAATGTTTCATCTAAAATATATTCTATGATCTTTTCAAATTCATTGTTTCTGTACCATTCTGGTACCATTGCACCTGAATTGGCCTTGTTGAGAATTTGATGATACCCTTTGAATCTTCCACCATTGAGTAATACCATTATTGGCTTTAGGTCGATATGAGGTCGATTATGAAAATAGACTGGATTAATTTCTAAATCTTTATACTGATTGATTTTATTTGATAGAAAATTGAATTCAAAATTTAGATTATTTCCAATTGGAACAAATGCAAAAGGGTTTGATGACATGATTAACGGAATGATCTTTTCAATTATTCCCTTCTCTCCTTTAGGATCTTTCCAGGATTTTAAAATGATTAATGGTCCTTCTACTCTTCCAGATGCCAAACCGATTTTTTGATACTGAATTGTGATTATTTGATCATTTTGAGTATCCAATCCGGTTGTTTCAATGTCAAAATAATATGGAGGCATTATCCCAACCCTCCTTTTTTTGGAGTAAAAGTTTGGACCCCTTCTTTAATTGCTGAATCTAACAATCCATGATCATAACTCAAAATAGTATATGCACACATTCGTCCATAAGCAAGAATGATTGAATCTGGAAAATGGAGTCTAGCGTATTTCTCTTCTAATTCTTTTGCAGATTCCATAACGTCCTGATTGATTGTTACAACATTGATCTTTCCAGGTAGGCAACTCTGTAATTTGTTAATTGTCTCTAACTCTGAATATCCTCTGATCTTTTTTGTTTCATGTAAGACAAATTTTGGAATAATGATTTTTAATTTTGATTTACGGAATTTGTTGATAGTTCTGCTTAGTGGACCCTGATTCTCAACAATATTGATGATCCAATTTGTATCTGGAATCAATCCTATGTTTTTATCAGTTTGTTTGTTCATTTGTAACACTTTATTCAATAAAGTGATATACATACTATTATTTATACCCACCGTTTTATTGAATAAACCACTTATTCTGATCGCTTTATTACAGTTTATTAGTTATATCAAATACAGAATGATTGTAAATGCTTGTCAGATTGAACCTTGAATCAAACGTTCATCAAAAAATCAAAAAACTCATTGAGGATGGCCATTTTGAAAACGAACATGATTTTATTAGAATGGCAATCAACAATGAACTGGAAGAATATTTGTCTCAGGGGAACAGACGTTCAACCGAGCTCATAGATTCTGAGATTAATCTTGATGAATCAGTTACAAAAAAATTAGAAAAAATTGATTTCGAACAAGTTTCAAAAAAACTCAACAGAATTTTTGAACAAATAGATGTCAGCATTGATGGTAAATTACCTATATCTCCACCGGGAGTTCTATATGGGCCATCTTCTGCAGGTTTGATATGGGTTTTTCAAAATAGATTTTTTCCTGTAAAAGTTATCGTTTTTGAATTATTACGACAAATTTCCCAAGGAGATTCGAAATGGATTGATTTGGAACAGTTTAAAGATGATATTTCAGACTTTGCAATTCCAATTGGTGAAACACTTCAACATGTTCATGTAAAAAATAATGAACTAAATCTGGCAGTCGGATTCCCAGTATCAAAAGAAAAACTTCTTCAAAGACATGGCAAACGTTCATTGAAAAAAATAAAACGTAAACAAGATAAAGAAGATTGGTTGATTGCTAGATATAATTCTGGCAGAAAAAGATTTGCTGATCAATTCTTAGGAAAATTCGGTAAAAAAGATAACAAAAAAGTGTTTACCGGAGCTTGTTTTGAAATGGGATTACTTTTAGTTTCAGAAGATTCTAAAAAAATTACATTGAGTAGTAATGGAAGAAAATTTGCTTCATTACAAAATCCTGTTATTGATAACATACAATCTGATACAATTCAAAAAACTGTAGAAAATATTTTTTCTAAAGAGGAGGTTGATTTCATTTTAGAAAATGTTTTACCTCTTTTCCCTTTAGAAGAAAAAATTGTACAATCTATACTTTCTCTTGAATCTGGAACTGTGTTGACTGCAGGAGAAGCTCAAGATATTCTTGAAGAGCAAAAAAGAATCTACTTGGCTAATCTATACGACAAAGATTCATTAGAAAATTTTGAAATTAAATACAAAGATGAAATGGAAGATGATGAAGAAACAAAAATTGTTCCATGGCTTGCAAAAAAATCATCAGATATGCAAATTGCTGCAACATTGCGAAGAATGTCTGAATTGGGAATTTTATGCCTAAAAATAGAACAAAATGTGCCTAGTTACACTGTTGTGGGTATTTCTAAAGGAAACCTGTAAAATCAGAGAATTATAAATCTCAAATCTGGCCATACGCATTATATTTCTGCCATTCATTTTTTGTGTAAATCCTTAGTTTTTCATGTTCAATTAAGGAACAAAGTATACTAATCTGTGACAATAATGGATTCGAAAATGTCTTATCGACTAATCGAATATGTCTAGTCAGGAATGAGGTTATTCTTCTGTTTTTTCAAAAACTTTCGATTGAATTTCTCTTTCTGTTATAATTTCTTGTAGTTTATCTTTTGATAGAGGACCCCCTTCTTTATCAAGCACACTATCAAATTCTAACTCTTCATTCGAAAATTCTTCTAATTCTTCTATTCCTTCTTTTACGAATGAGGGATGATTCTTCGATTCTTCGATTATTGCCTCTGGAATATAGCTATACGAATTTACATTTGGCTTGATCGAAACCCTGTACAAATACTGTTTTTTATTATCTGGATTGATTTTTGATTCTAGAATTCCATAATCCTCATCCAATGGCTTCACATATGTCTCTAGAATCTTTTTTGGAGTTGTATCTTTGTGATATACTTGCATGTATTTTTCGGATAAAACATCGGTTGTCACCCATTCATCTACTGTTTCTTTCAAAGCTGGAACAAATACATCATTAAAAAAATTGATTTTATCTGGGGGGATTTCACTAACATCACCAATAATGTCTACAACAGAATCAATATCATCAATTGTAGTTACAACAATCTGCTCATATTCGTCTCCACTCTTAAACTGAATTTTGGGATTTCTATCTGAATTAATCAACGATTCAACATTTGCGTATGACATGAGTCTCTGCAAATTTCTCATTGATATGCCATCATTACTTGGAAAAATTTCCCCAATAATTCCATTAAATGAATTCCAAACAGGATTTTTGTTATTTTTAGTTAATTTTATCATACTATCCTTAATTCTACGAATATGATATCTGGCAAACTTTTCATCTTCTACATTTGAAATCATTCCTTTGGCAAGTGATGGTGTGCCCATTTTTAATGCAGTAAACCGATTTGCCTGTTTGTATTTTTCAACTGATGTGTTGGGGCTACTAATATCAAATCTAGTCTCAATTTCATCCCAAATTCTATCCTTTTTCTCATTCTTGGCAGAACAGAAAATCACGGCTGGAAACCCCCTGATTATAGTTTCTTTGACTATCAGAGAACCATCAGATTGTGTGGTTCTAAACTCTAATTCATTTTTGTCATGAGATAAGATTGGTTTGATAATATCCCATAATTTGATGTCTGGGGGCTCTACAAAAACTAGGATTTTTCCTGTAAGATCAACTAGGTTTTTAGCTCCTTTGAGAATTTCATCTTTTTCCTTTTTTAATTCCCCTTTTTTTACTGGATTATTTTTAATTTCTTCATCAATCTTTCTAATTCTATAGTCAACCTGTACTCCATTCTTATCTACAAGAATTCCTTTTTGATGAATCAAAGCAGTAGGTGACATTCTTCCAACAAATATTACATCATCTTTAGGAAAGAGATTTGTTACTTGTACTGTAGCATATGTTTTCCCTTCTGATGTTGGTGCCATGATTCCTAGATTTAATGGATCTCTGGTATATGCTGAAAGACTAACCCGCAACAATTTTTTTACCAATTTTTTATCATCTTTTACAATTGAATTAAGATAGTGTTCAATTTGCTTTATTGGAGAACCGATTTCTTTTTCTCGTTGAATATTTTTTTTATTTGCAATTTTTTCTGCATCAGTTACGCTTTTTGATACATAATCAATTGCAGAATCAAAAGAATCAGATTCTAAATCTCCTTGTTGCCAACCTGGATGATCTTTGTGTATTTGTTTTATTCTTTTAAAAGTTTCAGAATTCGTATCTTCCCAAGGCCCACAATCATCACAATTGTTAGAAGGACATTTTTTACAAATATATTTTTGCTCTGTAGAAATAGTATTCAAAATTACTAATAATATACGTGAATACCTAATATGAATGTATGCATTTATTCAGTTATGTAATTTTTTTAAAATTTCTAAACAGATGTTTTGTGTCATGTCTATAACCCCTATTGAACGATTGTCCAGAAAATTACTTCAAATCTAAACAAGGTCTTTTAGAACCTTTAACCACACTGATTTCCATTTTCTTCTATGATTGCTCATCATAGGTAGAAAATAATGTCTTTGGGAAACATTACCTCTTCTACCTTGCATAAATTCTGCTAGGAGAGGGTCTATCTTAGTAGCATTAAAAGTATAGTTTAATTTTCTGAGATATCTTACCTCACATCCCAAATACTTGGAATGGAGGTTTTTAGTTACTCTTGAGGCACTAGTTTTGTATTTCATTTTATCATGTAAGATAGGATGACAATATACTGCATTTGCCTTCTTTGTTCCTCTGTCCCAGAATAATTCCATTACTCCTTCACGACAAATTTTATCATGATTGTTGAATGCCTCAATTGCTTCACTAGTTCTTAATCCTGAAACCAAAACAAATGTGGCAAATATCTTGTATTTTTCTGGGAGGCCTCTAATATTTTTCAAAACATCCTCCATTCTAATCTGATTAGCCAAAAGATACGTGTCGGTCTTTGGATTCATTCTCCATCTGATTTCTTTTTTCTTTAGCCACTTGAGCCACAACTCGTGAAAGTCAGTGTCTTTTTTGATATCCAGATACCTTGTAATGTTTGAAATTCCTTTTAGAATGTCCTGCCTCTTTCTTGAGGGTTTCATTGATACTAGTTCATCACTGAATGCAAGGTGATGATATTTTTTTGAATCCTTGAATGTGTATTTTGCATTAAGTTGGCTTTTGTTGTTGAATAGCCATTCCCTATAATCCTCCCAATTCAAATCCTTGACAGCCTCAGCCATTAGGGTATAGAACACGCGAGTGTCCCTCGAAGAGGAGCCACTGCCATTTTCATGAAATGAAAAGAGCCACTCGTAAGCGTTAGGTCGCGGGTTCGTACCCCGTTCAAGGCTCTGTTAAATTTTTAAAAATTTTTAGATAATTGTTAGTTTGATTCATCGAAGGTTTCAATGTCTGTTTCTAGTTCTTTTCCTAAACCTTCCCACCATTGTTTTGTTTGATCTGTCATATACTCCCCTCATACTTTACCTGAAATTGTCCTTTATAGATCTGTCGGTTGATTGATAATTGATCAAACACTGACAAATTCTAAAAATTCTAACTCTCTTTTGCTTCTTTCTTGTTTTTCATTTTTCTATAAATGATTATCATAAGTGTTGCTCCCGCACAACCCCAGAATAATGGTGATAATCCAGCTTCAATAGTTGGTTGTAATAATCCCATAAACCCCAATGACATTATTGCTATGAGAACTAATCCAAGTATTTCCAACATTTTAGCCATTTTTCTATCTGCTCATCTTCTTAAATCAAAAAGATATATGGTTTTGTAAAACAATCTATTCATGGACAAATATTTGCTAGTGATTTTGATTTTTATGGTTGTAACAATCCCAATAGCATTTTTTGAACCTTCTACTGGAGATCTTCGAGATCCTCCCCTATTTCCGTTAATGTGGGCTGCAATAGCAGGAATAATTATCATTGTTCTTTATAGCTCTTACAAAGAAAGAAAAGAACGACAAGCAGCTAATGCAAAACGAAGATCTAGAAAATAAATTTAGAGTTCTAATCCAAATGATTCTGCAATACTTGAAAAGTTTACGTAAGAGTCCAAGTATTGTCTACCTTTTGAAGTGATTACAAAAGTATTCTTACCATCAAATTCTATTTTGTTGATGAGACCAGCACCCGTCAAATTTTCCAAGAATTTTGATAATCTTGAATGTGATAAATTTGCCTTTGTAAGAAGTGATGTTGTTTTGATGCCTTCTTGGCCAGACTGTTGAGTGGCAGTTAGTAAGTCTGCGACAATTTGCATACTGGTTCTATAGGAAGCCATACGTAACTAATCGTGCAACCATGATATAAGGGTATTACCATTAATTCAGATCAGATAAATAAGCTCTAACCTGATTTTCGTGCAATGTCTTCACAATCATCTATTCCATGGTTTGATGACTTTGTAGGTGTCGCTTACCGATATTATGATCTAAGAATGAATGTTGTTCCATTATTTACTGAACGAAAAGAGGCAGCCTCACTTTGGCATGATACTATTCATCCCTGGGTGGATCCATCTATCAAAATACGCTTTTTTGAGATCGATGACAAATATTGGTTCATCATGGGCGCAGACTCACAGAAACCTGATACGAATCTATCTTTTTTCAAAGAACTGCCCAAGTCTGAAAACTATGAACGATTCAAAAAAGGTCATGGTGGAGAAGCATATCTTAGATTAGGAGTATATGCAAAAAAAGCCCTTGGCGATGTAAAGAAAGATGCAGTATGTCAATGCAGTCATGAAGCTCAAGATCATGATGAGGGCGATGGAGATGTTTGTCTCTTTAACAAATGTTCTTGCAAAAAATTCTCTAGTTTTCAGGTAAATCTACTAAAAAAGAAAAAAACAATAACTGACATTAAATTTTTAGAAGAAAAAGATATGAAAACTGATCCCCTTGTCTGGAATTGTATTAATGCAAATAAATTTTCAAAAACAAAACAAAATTAATCTAAATGTTTGTTTACTCTAACATGATCACCAGGATAATGTTCATCAATTTTTTTCGAATAACATTTACCACATAATGTGCCCTCTATTCCCCATTCTTCCATTGCCTTAAAACGAAATCCTACAATTTCACTACAAATGACACATTTCTCTTTCTTACCCAAAGTGCTTTAGCTCTTTTTAATCGATATAAAAAACATTCTAGAATAGATCATGCTTAGAAAAATTATGTTAAATATTACTGGTTTATACTGAATTTAGGTAGGCAGTCTGACCAATGTAAACCTCCTGCAAGATTTTTACTTGGTTGGACTACTACCTTTGAAATTAAAATAAACTGGTTACAAGTTTTTTCAATGCTAAAATCTCATCCTCTTCCTGTCTAATTTTCTTATCAATTACTCTAAGCATTGAATCATTCCAAACATGCTGAGAGAAGAAATTGTGTTTGGTATTTGCTAATTCTATTTCATCATCAACAACGGTGTCTTCAAGAAATTTAGTCACAACCACATCTGTTATCTTTAAAATTCTAGAATTTAGTTTGAAACTGCGAAATATGGGCTCTAATTTTCTCACGTCTCCTTTAAAGTCTCCCTTTGATTCAAGAATTTTTTTATGAAGAATTCTAAAATAAACTGCAACAAAAAACAATGTGGCGTATCTTTTTGTTTTATGACCTCCTTGTTTCCCATATTTCAATGATTTTTTTGCAAATTCTTTTACAAGATATGGGTATAGTAAAATTCTGTAATCATCCTTTAGATTGTCATTGAATACATCGTCATACTTGCTTCCTCTTGGAAGAAATTGTGCTGGTGAACTATATGCTTCAGTTGGTCTTTGTTCAATTCCTGCAACTAGTGATTGTATTGCATCTTTAGCAACAATAACTTTCTTGTGATTGTCTGGAAGATAATTATTGTATATTGAATCTCCATCATATTCAGATTGTTTTGATTTAGTTTTTGTATCAAAAGAACCTGCTTGAATCTCATAAAAATAACCACAACTTTTCAATTGAGATTTAATCGATTTATGAAAATCCATTAATGAAACTAAATCTTTTCCTCTAACCGAATTTTGAGAATTTCTATATTTTGTAATATTGTTTTGTTCTTGTTCATCATCTGCTTTGATTATTGTTACGGTCATTGAACCATCCATGTTCTTTGTTCTCTTTGAATGATCAAGAATAGAGTTTGATGTTTGTGCACCATTAACAATTTGTGGTGCATGAAGTTCAATTATGTTTTCTCCCAATTCGGAAAAATCACTAACAACAATAGTTATCCCGTTATTGTAAAAGAAAAATTTACCTGGGTTGCTCTGTAATGTTTCTCTTAACCCCTTGTTAACTGTAGTCTTAAATTGCATCCATTGTCTGATATTTGATTCAAAAACATAATCTCTATTCTTACTTACAAATTCAGTTAGCTCACGTAACTTTAAAATCCCTAAAATTGTATTCTCGTGTCTTAACATTCGCTCTAATTTTATTGATGATTTTTTCCCTTCTGCAGGTTTTTTTATTCTATCCCATAATTTTTGAATTATTACTTTTTGATCTATGATTTCTACTATATCATCATGGTAGTCTACTTCTTGATCTGTTACATAACAACATTTTATTTTGAGATTTTTTTCTTTAATTTTTGTAACAAGCTGTGCAAGCTCGGGTCTCATTTTTACAACATCTTTTGCAAGCAACCTCTTGGCATCTTCTTTGAATTTCGCTATTGCTTCTAATGAATGGGATGTTCCATATTTTGATTGAAATAGTCTAATCGTATTGTCTGAAAAATCTACTGGGAGATATGCATCAATCCCTAGATCATTTGCTCCATCAACAATTGCATCTGCTGCATCATCTTCTGTAGCCTCAAAAACTCTTGTTAAAATCCACTGAAGAAAATTATTGCCTTTTTCTACTTCACTTTTTGAATTTTCAGCATATTCTTGAATACTTTCTCGAATATTTTCTGTAAACCCTTCTAAGGGCTGACTGGAATTTTTTTGAACTAATAATGTATGTGAACCTGGTATGTATTCTAGTAACCCATTTCCATTTTGAGACATTTGCGTCTTCTAATATGTTATATATTTAGAGAATTTGGTAATTATGTAATAACTCTGTTAAGGATGTAATGTGATTTGATAAAAAAATTAACAACTATTGGAACTATTACTGTTATATTTCTGGTAATGATTGGATTGATCTTTTCTAACCAATCTGTTGAAACAACCTCCCAAGAGCCAGAATTGATTGTAGAAGGTGATGTCATTATGCCTACAAAAGTCTCTCGTCCTGGTTGCGAAGAAATTGATAGATGTTACATTCCATCTGTTATTGTAATTGATTCTGGAAAACAAGTTACATGGGTAAATCAAGATTCAGCATTTCATAGTGTCACTTCAGGTTTTTACGGTGAGCCAACAGAATTATTCGATAGTGGGCATTTAGATCCGTTTGAATCTTACACTCTTAATTTTGATGAAATTGGCACATATGATTATTTTTGTACTCTTCATCCTTGGATGAAAGGTCAGGTTATAGTAGAATAAGGTACCCGAGGGAGTCGAACCCCCTTGTATAAGCTTTGCAGGCTCACGCATAACCGTTCTGCCAGAGTACCGTTTTAAAAAACATAAAGTGAATAATTAAACTCTTTAGATTAGAATTTGTTAAATGGCTTTGAAGCCAACTTTACATCCTCACCTTTCACAGTCTTTCTGCTAGCATGAGTGGCCATATCTACTGCACTTTTAGCAATACTATCTGCTATCTGTTCAATAATTCTTCTTAACTCGTCTGCTGATTCATCGCTGACTCTTTCTGCCCCTGCTTTCTTGAGAATTCTATACATTGCAGATAATCCTAATTCAGATGATTTCATGAACTTTGTTTTAGTTTTTTCCGAAAAAAGATAATGAGTGAAAAAATATCACTAAGGAATCGATTTATACAGACTCTTTTAACAATTGGTAAAGAAATGACTTGGTATTTTGATTCTCACATCCATTTATCTGATCATGCATATGTTTCTGATATGGAATTTACATTAAAACAAATGGAATGTTTGAAAATCAAAGCATGTTGTGTGTCCATGGATTATGATAATTCATTACAAACTCTAGAACTTGCAAAAAAAAGTGACTTGGTATTGCCTTTCATTGGAATTCATCCAGAATGTGCAAATGAAGGAATTGAAAATATTTCAAAATTGATTGAGGATAATTATAATCATATATCAGGAATAGGTGAAATTGGATTAGACCCAACATATGCTAATCAAAGTGATGATACAAAAAAACAGAATCAAGTATTTGAAACACTGCTGTCACTTGCTGAAAAATTCCACAAACCTGTTTCAATTCACTCTAGAAAAAGCCTAGATGATGTCTTCCAAATTATGACATCATACAATACAAAACATGCGTTGCTTCATTGGTTTGATGGAAGCAAAAAACAACTTCAAAGAGCCATGGATATGGGTTTTTTTGTATCATATGGGCCTGTGATGATTTATGCAAATGATAAGCAAACATTATTGTCTAAAACTGATGAATCTCAAATCCTTGTTGAAACTGATGGACCTGTAAGGTTTTCAAGGTGCTTTGAAATGAAATCCGGGCAAATTAGCTTCATTCCAAGTGTGATTTTCTGTGCTTCAAAAATTTTAGGCAAATCCTTCGATGAGATGACTTTATTGCTTGAAAAGAATTCAAATTCATTTCTTGGAATATAGGTATAAAATACCCCCCTGCATTTTGACATTTAGTGGATAGAATAAAGCGACTTTCATATGAAGTTCTAGATGGACACAAATCCAAATTTGGTGAAGATTTTGCTGGAAACAAAAAAGTATTAGATCAAATTTCCATAGTTCGTTCTAAAGGATTGAAAAATGAGATTGCAGGATATATTACAAAATTTATCAAAAAAGAGGTTCGTGAAGAAAAATCTAAGCAAGCACGTATTGCAGCTTCAAAAGCTGAACAACAAGTCGCAGAACCATCTGAAATAGAAACTACTGAAGATGCTGTAATTGAAGAAACAACCGAAGTTGTTGATACTCCTGAGAATGTTGAAGCAACTTCTGAAGAAACACCTTCAGAGATTGTAGAAGAATCAACTGAATAATAAATTAAATATTATTTCTACGTTCTAAATTAGATAGATATGTTTACTGTAAAATTTGTAGGTGGAGCAAAAAAATCTTTTCCTGCAGAATATTTGAAAATTGACAAATCTGGTATCACTATTCAAGAATTAATCAATTTACTACCAGAACTAAAACCTAAAGATGCACCTGAACTTGATACAGACAATGTATTAATCGCAATCAATGGTGCTGACTCTTCTGCAATGGATGGAAAATCAACAAAAATTAAAGACAATGATGTTATTAGCATAATTCCAATCATACATGGTGGTACATTAAAAAAATTTACTTTTGAATACTCTAAAAAACAAATACAGATCATAGAAATTAAAGGCCAAAAATCAATCGATGTAAAATTTATTGATCATCTTAGAGAAAAATACCCTAAACTTTTACTTCAAGCTGTATCTTGTGATTTCATTTTGGATTCATATCATTTAAAAAAAATTATTTCATTGTCTATTGAATCTAAAAAAAATAATGTTTTGCTTTCAAATAAAATTGAAACTGATATTCTAATGAGATTTGCTTTAACTACTCAAATCTCTGATGCAATAAAAAATGTTGGAATTAGACCAAAATCTAATTTCATTTTAATATCTATAGGAAATAAAAAAACTCTAAATTATTTATATCGTGAATTAACCCCAATTTCTGTAAATTTATTCTCAAAAAACAATGAAGGCCATCTCAAAAAACACTTCAAAATAACAAAAAAACACATTGATTCAATTTATTCAAAAAATCCATTAGCTGATATTTTAGTCGAGAAAGCTGCAGTATTATTCTGACATACTTCGTTTAGTTTTTTCAGTACTTAGGATATCTGATTTTTTCAGTACAGAAACTCCTGTCTCATTCCCCAAAATTTCTACTAATAAAATTTTATCTGGAAATTCCAGAGATACTTTATTTTTGATTTTATCTGCAATTTTTGTGATTATTTCTTTACTTGACAAATCTGAATTTCTTTTCTCAATTGATATTCTGTATGTTTCGTCTTCCAAAATTTGACTAGATAATTCTACTACACTTTTTTCTATTTCATCAATGTTTGATTCGATGACTTTCTGTATTGGTATGATTCTTTTACAGTATCTGACACTCCATGGTTCATCAAGAAGCATATCTTTGATTTTTTTTACAACCTCTATAGGATCAAGTTGTGTTTCTGCTGTTAAAATTCCTGACATATTTGTGATTGAAACCTTAACGTCTGAATCTCCAAATTCTCCTAAAATACTCATTAATTCCTCCTCAGTTTCTGGCTCTAGGTGCCTAGGGCATGTAACTATTAGATTCATACCTGTAAAATTTCTTCTTTGTTTAAAGAACCTTCCCGGATAATTTTGATCTTGCTATTTTCAATTTCTATTATTGTTGATTCACCTTTCCCTGAAATTATCCCTCCATCAACAAACACATCATATCCTTCTAAACTCTGCAAGCAGTCTTTTGGGTTTGTATGTGATGAATTCCCTGAAACATTTGCACTAGTTCCAACAAGAAAATTACATTTTTGTAATAATTCTAACGTACATTTTTGATTAGGAACTCTAATTGCAATTTTATCTTTCAAGTTTAATGATTCCTTAATTTTATCATCTGTAACTTTTAAAATCATTGTTAGTGGTCCTGGCCAAAATTTATCAGCAATTTTTTCTGTAATCGTATTAAACTGAGCAATCTTTTTAGCTGTTTCTTTTGAATGTGTTAAAACTGGAAGAGATTTTGTAATATCTCTAGATTTAATTTCATAGATTTTTTCTACTGATGTTTTATTATACGGATCACAGCCTATTCCATAAACCGTATCTGTAGGAAATACTGCAATTCCTCCTTTGGTGATTATTTGAGAAGCTGTTCTTATTCCTTCTTTATCACAATTTACTTTCAATACATTCTATGGAATTTTTTCTTTAATTATCATTTACTTTTGAATACGTTTTTAACAGTTCATGATTTAATTTGAGAGATATGTCGTCAACTGATTATGAGGATACTGATTTTGAAGATGATTTTGATGATAATTTAGATGAACCTGATGAAGTAACTGATCAGATACTTAATCCAAAATTGTCTGCAAAATTTGTAAATGCATAATATGCTTGTAAGAACTCTCTTCCATTTTCGCTTATTTTGTATTTATTTGATCCTTGATTATCTACTTTTTCTAATAGGCCCTGTGATACCAAAGTCTTCAATATTGTTGAAATTCTAGAATGTGAAATGTTTGCTTTTCTAATTAGATATGTGACTGATGCTCCATCCTCATCTTGCAAATCATCTCTTGTTGTTGCCAAGATATCTCCAATTATTTTCATATGTGTTCTATATTCTGCCATTTTCTCTATGAATTATTATTTTAATTTCTATGAGAGGGGGCTGATATTTTCCAATATACTAAAAAGACAAAAGAATTTGACAAATTTTCAAATTCTCTAAATTTTGAGCCTGATGCCTTACTCTCCGAAATCCTCATCAAATTTTATCTTGGTCAAAGGCACTTTGCTAACTGGAATGAATAGTGCTATCAATCCACCTATTTTGATAATCATTGATGCCGAATAAAGGATTGATTCTGGGAATACAAATGAATACCATCCCAAAAATTCTCCCAATGCTAAAAGACCCAAACCTATAGAAACTGAAATTGCCCCCTTGTTCTTATTTTCTAAGTATGACAGCATTGTTTCAATAGCACCGTATGCTAACAAGATAAACGAAACAGATCTGAAAATGTGTTCTAACTGAACAGAAGATACTAAGAATAAAGGAAATATCCCCACTGATCTAAAATAACTGGATTTTGGAAAAAATGATTTTATGCTATGTGAAAATGCAATAAAAAAATACCCTACAGTTTGTATTGCAATTCCTAAAGTCAGAATCCATCTTTCAACATTTCCTGATTTCATGAAGAAATCCTCTACCATGTAACCAGTCCATATGACAAAAAATCCTAAACTGATTGAAAAAAATGCGATGGTTAGTCGAAATAATGTTGGACTTCCGGTGTTTCTAAATCCAATATATGACATTATTCCTATTGCAAGTCCAACCAAAAACCCTACCAAATTAAGAATATTTTCTAATAAAAATTCCAATGATGAATAGAAATCTGTTCAACTAATTATTTTAATCTGATGAATGATTACACTATTTTGTTAATCCCATTCATCTAATGATCCTGAAGTATGGCCTTCTGTACTACTTGCATAATCTCCTAAAATGTCTGAATATTTTGATTCATTATGAGCCACAAATTTTACGTATTCCCCATAACTCATATCCAAATCGCAAGAGCCACATTTTACAACTGAATAGTCCATTGCTAAATCTGCATCTTCTTTACATTTTGGGCATTTTATCTTCATACTCCCATAGTTCATTGATAATTATTATTGTTTTAGATTCAAAAAAAGATAAAAGGAGTTCATTATTCATAATTTCTATATGAGTCGCATTTGTACCAAATGTAAGAATTCTATTCCTGATAGCGAAGAACTAGGAGTTGTCGCTGCAAAATACCCTACGTGTAACAAATGTTGGGCTGAATGGAAAGAATACCAAATTATGGTAATGAATGAGATGAAATTAGACATGTCTATGCTAGATCATAGAAAATTATTGAAAAAACATGAGAAAATCTTTGTAGGTGTTTTGTCTCCTGAAGGCGAAGTAATTGATTACACCAATGAAGATAACCGAAAACCTGATGAACCTACAAATGCCTAAAACTTCAAATGTTTTTTAGCATTTTCTGGCACAACTATCATAATTCGTCTTTTTGAATTTTCATCCAAATTATTAATTATTTTTTTAATTGTGTTTGCAAGAATTTCTCTGTCATTTTCTTCTAATGTTAAAAATATCTCTAATATTCCATCAATGTTGAAAGCGATTAGTTTTTGTGGTGATCGTGCAACCTCTGTGATATAAGCTGAAAAAAGTCCTTCTCGTTGTTCTTCAGTCAATGTTGTTAAAATTTTAAGCCATGTTTTGAAAAGTTTTGAAAAGTTAGGAAAAGGAATTGTAGGACCTGCTTCTAATGCATTGTTGATAACTTCCATTTTTTCAGGTTCTGATAATGAAAAGAATTCTATCATTCTTTTTTTTAAAATTGGATTTCTTAGAAAATCAGGCAAATTAGCCAAGTTAATAATTATATTTCCTGCAAAGTTTTCACCGACCATCGATCTAAACGAATCCTTGTTGAATATAAAATCATGTGAAACACTTTAGCTTAAATAAACGAAATAGACGCTGAACAACATGACATCCACTGTTGTTGTTGGCGGATTTTTTGGAGATGAGGGTAAAGGAAAGATCATTTCATATTTAGCAATTAAAGATAATCCAAAAATAATTGTACGTGGTGGCGCTGGTCCAAATGCTGGTCATACAATTAGAGATGGAGATAAAGTGTATAAAGTAAGAATGCTCCCAAGTGGATTTCTAAATAAAAATGCCAAAGTAATGATTGGACCTGGTGTCGTAATTAATCCTGATGTTCTTAACAAGGAAATTCAAGATTTTGATGTTGTGGGTCGTGCATTTATTGATAAACAATGTGGAGTTATTGAAGAAACCCATCTAAATAGAGATTCAAAAGGGGAATTAAAAGAAAAAATTGGAAGTACCGGTTCAGGCACAGGTCCTGCAAATGCTGACCGTGCAATGAGAATTTTAAAGATGGCAAAAGATTTTGATTCTTTATCTTCATTAATTATTGACGTTCCTTTAGAAGTAAATTCTGCACTTGATGCAAATGAAAATGTCTTAGTAGAGGGAACTCAAGGAACATTCCTTTCATTATGGCATGGAACCTATCCATTTGTTACTTCAAAAGATGTTACTGCCTCAGGAATTTGTGCTGATATTGGTCTTGGTCCTACTAAAGTTGATGAAGTAATTGTTGTATTCAAATCATATGTCACACGTGTTGGAACTGGACCTCTCGACAAAGAACTTTCCCTTGAGGATGCAGAAAAAAAAGGTTGGTCTGAATTTGGTACTGTCACTGGTCGTCAAAGAAGGGCTGCCGACTTTGATTTTGATTTAGCTAGGCGTGCAATTATGCTTAATGGCGCAACACAAATCTCTATTACTAAATTAGATGTACTTTTCAAAGACTGTGCAGGAAAAACTTCTTACGATGAACTATCTGATGACGCAAAAGCATTCATTACAAATATTGAAAAAAAGTTAAACACGCCTGTTACAATAATTGGTACTGGTCCAGCTGTCAATGATGTTGTTGACAGAAGAAACTAGGCTCCTTTGTTTTGGATAAGTTTAATTTGTTAATCTACAGGTAATTCCTGTGGACAAGTTACCAACTGTTGATAAATTACCACGTTACATTCAAGTTCATTCAACTTTAGAATTTACTAGGCTCGTCTGTGCATTAGAACGTGCTCCACGTGTTTCATTTTTACATGATTATGATGGAAAAAAAATTCTATCTGTGCAAATGGATGTATTAAAAGAAAAACCTATTGTATACTATACTCATCTAGAAAATAACGGTCATTATCTTTGCTATGACTTTAAAGGAGGAAAAGAAAAATCCGAAATCGTCGATACAACTTCTGATGCAAGTAAACTATATTCCCCTATTGTAAGAATAAAATCTCTTCCTAAAACACTACAACCAGGTAATGGTACTTTGGATAGATATCAGCCAATCCAACTTGAAGATATGTCTAGTCTTGCAAAACTTACTTGGGGTATTGAGGAAGTTCCATTTCCACTATTCTTGTTCCCACATAATGATAAATGGCTAATTGGTGTCTTCATGAATTTCAATGATGAAGGAACATCTTATTTCTGTCACGTTGTCTTGGATTCAGATCCGCAAAAACCCTTTTTGAAATTTACAACTTCAAATACTTCTCAACCTGCATTTGTAGAAAATACCGATGAACATGGATTTTCTTATATCAAAATAATAAAATTAAAAGACACACATCCACTCGTAGATTATGGCCACCTTCAAAACTAGACTCTCGCAGATTTCAAAAACTAATGGCAAAGTCATTCTTGCCAACGATTATGATCTATCTGTTAAAAATCTAGAATCAAAAACAATTCAAAATATCAAACAATTACATCCATTCCTATGTGGAATTAAACTAAACTTTCATTTACTTTTACCATTAAGTGGAAAGGAAATTCTAAAAATAAACAAAACAGCCCATAAGTATGGATTACAAACAATTGCAGATATCAAACTAAATGATATTGGAAATACCAATAGAGTAACCACAGAGCATTTGTGGAATTTGGGGTTTGATGCAGTAATTGCAAATCCGATAATGGGCCTTGATAGTCTAAAAAATCTTGTAAAGTCTGCTCACAAAAATGAGAAAGGGGTAATCACATTATGTCATATGAGTGCGCCTGAGGCTAAGCTATCGTATGATATGGAAATCAAAATGGGTAAAAAACAACAATTGTACCAACTATTTTTGAAT
This sequence comes from Candidatus Nitrosopumilus sediminis, assembly GCF_000299395.1. NCBI lineage: Archaea > Thermoproteati > Nitrososphaerota > Nitrososphaeria > Nitrosopumilales > Nitrosopumilaceae > Nitrosopumilus > Candidatus Nitrosopumilus sediminis. Next base: position 1,309,644 of record NC_018656.1, on the reverse strand, counting down.
TGGGCACTTACTGCAAATGTTGATGGAATAGTTGTAGGGGCTACATTTCCAAAAATCATTCAATTTTGTTCTAAAAAAGCAGGAAAAAATTTGAGTATTTTCTCACCTGGTGTTGGTACTCAAGGCGGTAGTGCTAATGAAGTAATTTCATCTGGAACTAATTACTTGATTGTTGGCAGAACAATTTTGAACTCTAAAAACCCTGTAGATGCTGCAAAAGAATTGCAGTTACAGAGTTTTGGAAAGTAACATCTGTGCTTTTGTTAAAACTGTCTTTGCATTATCAAACGTAGTTTTTTCCATTGCTGTGTTATAATCCATCCATGTGTAATCAAGATGCTCATGTGAAATTTTGACATCTGTTTCCTTTGTTTCAGCTAAGAAAAATACCACTTTTTTATGAACCAGTTCTCCTTGATATTGAAAATTATATTCAATCCATTCTTCAAAGTTTTCTAAAAATGTAATATCTGTAATTCCTGTCTCTTCTTGTGTTTCTCTTATTGCTGTTTCTTTAATTGATTCCCCATTCTCCATTTTGCCTTTTACAAAATCCCAATGCCCTGAAGGATAATGTAAAAGCAAAAATAAATTCCCCGTTCCTTCTTTTCTAAATAATACAATTCCTGCAGATGTCTCTTCAATCATTTCCCTAATCTTCTTTTCCTCTCTTGATAAGTCCTAATTGCCCTCATTAAATCTATTTTTCTAAATTCAGGCCAAAAAATATCCATAAAAACTAATTCACTATATGCACTTTGCCACATGAGAAATCCACTTAGTCTTTTTTCTCCTGACGTTCTTAAGATCATATCTGGAGATGATTGTGGTAAATGTGATGTGTATAGGTTTGCTTCGATTTCTTTTTTGTTGATATCTTTTACATCCAATGACCCGTCTTTGATTTTTTCTCCAATCTTTTTCACAGCGTCTTCTAATTCATTTTGTCCACCATATGCAAGTGCAATGTTTAGAAAATGATTATCATAGTTTTTGGTCGCATCATCTAATTGTTTTAGAACTTTTTTGATGGATTCTGGAAGTAATTCTATTCTTCCAATTCCCTTCACTCTCATCTTACTTCTATGAATTCTAGGATCTTTGAGTAATTTCTCTAATCTCATACGAATTAACTCATAGAGATATTCTAATTCTTCATCATCTCTATCTAGATTTTCTGCTGAAAGTGCATATAGTGTGACAATTTTGATATCTAATTCTTCACACCAGTCAAGAAGGTTTTCTACGGCATCAGCGCCTTTCCAATGCCCACTTTTTGGCATCGATAGATGTCTTTTTGCCCATCTTCTGTTACCGTCTAAAATTAGGGCAACATGATTTGGAATATCTCCAGTACGAATTTCACTCTCCAATCTTTTTCCATAAATCTTATAGAGTCCTGATAGCTGAAAAACTAAATCTTTGATCTTGCTAATGTCTTATCACCACTTGATGATTCATACATGATTGAAGATATCAGTGTTTTTCAATAATTAGATTAATTGATTTATCCTAGAATAAAATTAGTCTGAAATCATCTCTTGATCTTTATGTTTTCTGTATTTTTTAAAGAGAATTGTGGCTGAAATTAATGTTGCTGCCAAGCCTCCTAATAGTGGCGGAATCAAAGTTAGTGCAGGCTCATCGTTAATCATAATATTTGTGAATTGAAATATGGTTGGATAAAGAGCACCAAGAACAATAATTCTTAAGATGTCAGTAATTTGTCTTGGAATTCCACCAATCCAGTTACTTAGTAATGTTCCAGCAAATATTGCTCCCATACCTATCCATAAAATTGGTAATGCTCCAGATACAAATTGTCCGACAATCAATTTGTTTGTAATTTTAGCAATGAATTCTGTGTCTGCTTCAACTAATTCTGTATCAATAGCACTAACTCCAGATGGTATTGATGAAAGAATCAGTAAAACTCCTGCTACCATAGTAAACATTCTGATAAAACCCATGGGTGTTGGTTTTGACCAACTTGACCATGCTCTATCGATGTCAAATGCTCTAATCAAAAATGCTCCTCCTAGAATACTTACAAGTACTGCAAAGATCTCTGCAGTATATCCAAATACAGTGGCTACTCCCCCAATCAACAAAAGAATTCCTGGAACTCCTAAAAAGAATTTTGAATATTTTGAATCATATGCAAGCATTTTCAGATATTTTCCAAAAACTGCATAAGAATATTCTACACTTCTACTTACTTTCATCACCACTCTTTGTACTGATACTACTGGGAGTACATTTTGAATTACTGGAATAACACTTTCATCATCTTCTCCATCTGATACAATTACTGCACCATTCGCAGAAAATTTTTCTAAAACTTTTCTTGTTTCAACAAGGATTTTTTCATCTGCTTGAACCCCTCTATCTTTAACTCCTGCAACAGTTACTACTTCCACTTGGTAACCTTTACTGATTAAATCTTCATATGTTTTAATTGCGGCAAAAATAGAATTTGAATCTGCATCTTCTGGATCTTCTAAAGCTAATCTTTGAGCTGCCTCAATACATGCATCTCTACCAATTACTGGTGTGATAATCCCTGCTTTTTCGCCTACATCATTATCTCTATCAATACAAATTACTAGCAATTTGTTTGCGGTAGATGCATTGACGTCTTTTTCAACTTTTCCCGTCTGATGAGACATTCTAATTTTAATTACATAATTGCTTTTTAACGATTTCCAACCAATATGAATAGTAAAATTCGGTATTGAGGCTAGCCTGGTCTGGTTTGATCAGACATTTTGACAAATTCTTTAGATTCGGCTTTCAGTGATTCTATTTTTTCTAAAATTTCACTCATTTCTTCTTCACTGCTCTCATTTTCAATCATGTTGGCTAAAACCTTAGTTTCTATAATGTATGAGTTAAATGATTTCAAAGCATCCATGTAGTTGATATAACTTGCTTGCCATTCCTCTGATGGTTTTGATGTTACAAATTCACTAATTTGTGCAGTTACTTGAGATGATGTTACTTCAGTTACTGCAATATACTCTTGTGGAGATATTTTTCCATTCTGCATATTTTGATATTCAAGATCAATTGATTCTTGTAAAACTTCATGAATATTTTTTACACCGTCTAAGTAATTTTCATAGTCTGACACAATGAAGGTTGTAGGATCATTTTGAGGAATGATGTATAGCAAAAAACTCGCACCAGTAATTACTGCTAAAATTATAGCTGTTACTGCTATGCCTTTTTTTGATGCCATTTTGTTATTTCACTAATAAGGAGTTTATAATTGATAATAATCGATAAAATTCTAATTTTCTAAACAAATATTTGAAAAAACATCGTTTTTCTGCATCTTGTTAATATTTTTTTAAAAAACTCTTTCAATCTTCGAAATTATAAGCAAAATTGATTTTTTGATGCCTAAAAAAATTTACGCACATCTAGTCTATAGTGAAATAATTTTCACAGCCTCTGCCTAAATACCACCAAGTTCGAGAAATTTCATAATGGTTCAAGCATATTGCGTAAAATGCAGAGCAAAAAGGGACATTAAAGATCCCAAAGAAACTACACTAAAGAACGGACGTCCTGCCGTAAAAGGTACATGTCCAACATGTGGTACAAACGTCTTCCGAATAGGAAAGATGGAATAACCTCAAAAGGTCCACACGATTCTCTTTTTCAAAACCCATATAGGGTCTACCTTGCATTATTTTTTAGTGACTAAAACAGATTACGAAAATCTACTAAAACGTATTCAGGATAAGCTTGGCGATACTGATAAAGAATCCCAAACTCGATTTGAGCTTCCTGTGGTAGATGTGATGTGGGAAGGCCAAAAGACTTTCTTACGAAACTTTTCAGAATTTCCAAAGGTTTTACGAAGAGACCCAGACAAAGTTCTTCAATACCTTTCAAAAGAATTTGCAGTTCCAGCAGAGAGATTGGGAGATAAGGCCATGTTTGTAGGTAGAAGAGCTCCTGATGATTTTACAAGATTATTCCAAATTTACGTTAAGGACTATCTTGAATGCCCAACATGTAAAAGTCCTGATACAAAGATCCTCAAAGAAAACAGAATTTCCTTTTTAATTTGTGAGGCGTGTGGAGCAAAATCTACTTTGAAAGGTAAATACGCGTAATGCAATTTTCAGTACGAACTACTAATTATCAAAACCAATCCATGTTGAATATTTGTGATGCTGATATTTTGGGAAAAAAAATTATCGAAGGTGAATTAACAATGCACATTAGTGAAAATTATTATGGAGAAAGATTTGTTGAGAAAGATGAAGCTGAATCTTTATTGAAAACTTCTTCAATCATAAACATGGCTGGTAAAAAAACAGTTACATTATCTTTAAAACTTGGTATTGGCTCCGAAAAAGCTGTAAAAATTATTTCTGACGTTCCTTTCCTAATCATTTTTAACATGTAAAGTTGCTTGAATTGGTTTTTAATTTACAAAGTTTTTTTGTTTGCAATAGTAATCCCTTTTATCTAGTAGGAGTATCTTTCTACAATGACTGACACCATTAGCAAAAAATTGGAATCTAAATTAGATAATAAATTAATTTCTAAACGAAAAAGAACTCAGTTAGAAGATGGTTTCAAAAAAGGAAAAGTCGTCAATGAAGTTTTAGATAAACCTACTGTAATGACTCTTTACAAAATGATCACTGATCATATTATTGCATATGTCAATGGCTCTGTAAGTGCTGGAAAGGAGTCTGTTCTCTTTTGGGGTGTTGATGATAATGATGTTAGTGTTGCATTAAAAATTTACTTGGTTACTACTTCCAATTTTAAAAAACGTGAGCCATACATAACAGGTGATCCTAGATTTTCTCATCTAAAAAAAGGAACAAAAAACCTAGTTTATCTTTGGGCAAAAAAAGAATATCGGAATTTATCTCAATGTTATGAGGCTGGAATTCCCGTCCCGCGACCTCTATATGTTACAAATAATGTTCTTGCTATGGAATTCATAGGAAATAATGGCACACCTGCAAAGTCCTTGTTAACTTCACAAGTAGATGAAAATGATTATGCCCAGGCTATTTCAATTTTGAGTGATCTTTATAAAAAGGCAAAATTAGTTCATGGTGATTTTTCAGAATACAATATTTTTAAAACCGAAAATGGCTTGGTAGTTTTTGATCTTGGCTCTGGGGTAGACCTTAGACATCCAAATGCACATGAGTTCCTTAAACGAGATATTAATAATATTGGAAGATTCTTTAAAAAAAGAGGAATTGCTGTTGAAGATTCAGAAAAAATATTTGAGGATATTGTAAAATGAGCTTTGAAAAATTAATCCGTATTCCAAATGATCGAATTGCAGTTTTAATTGGAAAATCTGGAAATGTTAAATCAAAAATTGAAACAGCTTGCCATGTATCTTTAGACATAGATGGTGAAACAGGTGAGGTTTTAATAAAAACTCAAGGAGATGTTGAAAAAATCCAACCGTTCAAAGCAATGGAAATTGTTACGGCTATTGGTAGAGGGTTCTCCCCTGAAAATGCAATGACTTTGTTAAAAGGTGAAAATGCATTGCATGTAATAGATCTTAGAGAGTTTGCAGGAAAATCTAATGCTAATGTTGAAAGGATAAAAGGGAGGATTATTGGAGAAGGTGGTAGAGCAAGACGAAATATGGAAAATCTTAGTGGTACTCATATCTCAGTTTATGGAAAAACTGTTTCAATTATTGGTGATGCAAGTAAACTACGTTTAGCAGTTGATGCAATATCCTCTATCTCTAGTGGAAGTATGCATGGTGCTGTTTATACCAAATTAGAAGCTGCTAACAGAAAAGTCAAACAAGAAAAAATGCAATTATGGGAAGATCAAGATGTCTTCTATTAAGGAAAAGTTTAATCAAATTTCTCCGAGTGAATTCTTTTACAGTAATCGTGATTTAGCTGGATTTAGTAATCCTACAAGATCTCTTTATACTGCCGTTCGGGAATTCGTTGAAAATGCATTGGATGCATGTGATCAAAAAGGGATTCTTCCTGATGTTCATCTAACAATCAAGGCAGTTGAGCCTGAAAAACCAGATCCTAAACCCTACATTTTGACTGTAAAGGATAATGGACCTGGAATCGATGCAGAACACATTCCGCTTGCTTTTGGAACTGTACTTTATGGTTCAAAATTTGGACTCAAACAAGCAAGGGGTATGTTTGGACTTGGAGCAACTATGGCAATTCTTTATGGGCAAATTACAACTAACAAACCTGTTACTGTAAAAAGTTCTGTTGATGGTGAAACTCAACATATCTTTGAATTGCTACTTGATATTCAAAAAAATAAACCCGTAATTGTACAACATATAACTAAAGAAGTTTCAAAAAAAGGACTTTCCGTCAGTATTTGTTTAGAAGGTGATTATTCTAAAGCAGGAAACAAAATTAGAGATTATGTTTATGAAACTTCTTTGATTACTCCGTATGCCTCTATTACTTTCGATGATCCAAAAGGGCAAAAATTTAGCCATCCTAGATTTGTAAAAGAAATTCCACCTCCACCTACAATAATTCGCCCTCATCCACATGGAATTGATGTAGAAAGAATTAGAAGAATGATTGTAGAATCCCAATTTGAAATTCCTACAATTGATGATGCCATGATTGAAAAAGTAAGAAAGGATTTAGGATTATCCGCAAAAAATCTTAGTTTCACAGGAATTATGGATAAAGCAAAGAAAAAATGGAAAACGCTTCCACGACAGGTAAGAGTTGTAATTGCTTTGATGTCGTTTTTAAAAATGGATTTTGATAAACTAAACAAAATACGAATCGAAGATATTGACATGCCAAATAAAAAATTATTTTATTGGGATTTTGGTGATTCACAATCAAAATCAATCGACATGGATCCTGAAAGTCAGTATTACAAACAACTAACTAATACAGTTCAAGGTGAACCTCTTACCACATTTCTTACAAAACGATTTCAAAGGATAGGTCCAACAACTGCTGTGAAATTTGCAGAATTTGCAGGTTTCAAACCCGAAAAACGAATGGGTACTTTATCCAATCAAGAATTAGTGCATCTTAGTGATTCACTTCAAAAATTTGAAGATTTTATGGCTCCTGATTCAACATGCTTGGCTCCCTTAGGAGAGGAGCCTTTGGAAAAAGGAATTAAAAAGTTCTTTAATCCTGATTTTACTGCAGTGGTTCAACGTCCACCATCAGCATATTCTGGTTTCCCATTCATTATTGAGATGGGAATTGCATATGGTGGAGATATTAAATCTGGAGGACCACATGTGTATCGATATGCCAACAGAATTCCATTACTTTATGATGAAGGAAGCGATGTAGTTTTAAAAGTCGTTAATGATACCGATTGGGGTCGATACAAAGTAAAAGGTGATCCTCCATTCATTATTGTATCTCATATATGCTCAACTAGAATCCCGTATAAAACAGCAGGAAAAGAAAATGTTGCTGATCGACCGGAAATAGAAAGAGAATTAAGATTGGCATTGCAATTCCTATCCAGAAAATTAGCAGCATACATGTCTAAAAGAGGCCAAGCTGATATGGCGAAAAAGAGAGCAAATCTTTATGCAAAATATATTCCGCTTATTGCAGAATTTTGTACAGAACTTTCTGGTAAGAAAAAAGCACCTAATTACCAGAAACTATTAGAAGAAAATGCAGTTGAATCTAAAAAAATAGAGGAGGAAAAAGAAATTGAAAACAACTAAAAAACAACAAAACAAAATAAATGCACGAAGCAAAAAAGCTGATGAAAAACAAAAAAACATCCTTGAGATGCTCAAAAGTCACGGTGCAAAAATATATGATGACTTGGATAATGGACAATTTCCTAAATTTTCAATCCCAAGTAGATCCGTAAGTAACATAGTTTATGATAAAAAACTCCGACAGTATATTCTGGGAAATAATGCAGCTGTTAGAAGCTCAAGAAATTCTGCACAATTAAGATCTTTTACGCAATTAATGTGGTTAGCATTTTTTGCAAATAGACTAACTCATGAAAAAAAATCATCCACATTAAGAGATGTATATTATTCATCTCAGGCTTTCGCTATTGAATTTGAAGATCAATCCGAATCTGATAATATTATTGTGGATTTAGAAGCTGTAACATCTAAACCACGAGAAGATTTTCATATATTCCCTGAGGAGAGAAGCTCAATTTTTGGTGATTTGAATATAGAATATACAATTCCTGGCTATGAGGGAAAAACTATGAATTTGTCAAATCATCCTGATGGTTATTCAATAGGTCCTAGTTTGACTACTGCTGAATTAGTAGATACAAGTGCAGAAATTGTTATTGCAATTGAAAAAGGTGGTCTCTTTACAAGATTTGTTGAAGAACAAATAGATAAAAAATTCAAATCAATTATCATCAATACTGGTGGACAAGCACCACGTTCAACTCGAACTCTGTTAAAGCGATTACATGATGAAATGGGGTTGCCTGTAATTGTTTTAACTGACGGAGATGTGTATGGAGAACACATTGCAATGGTTATCAAATCTGGTTCTGCAAATGCTGCTCATCTTAGAGAACTAACAGTACCTGATGCAAAATGGGTAGGCGTATGGGCTACTGATATTGAAAAATACAAGTTGCCAACTATTCCTATGACTGAATCTGACATTAAGAGATGTTATGATCTTCAAAAAGATCCTAGATATCAGGATGGAATTTGGAAAAAAGAATTAGATGTATTTCTTAGATTAAAACGAAAAGCAGAACTGGAGGCTTTCTCAAAATATGGTCTGACAAATATTACCGACAAATATCTACCACAAAAATTAGAACTAGCAAAAAGTCTATAGTTACTTTATTCTTAGTGTTAATACACCATTTCTGTATTTAAAATCAAAAATTTGCATTTCGTTTACTCCTTCTATGGGAACTTCTTTTGAAAATCCTGCAGTTCCTCTAATGTATAATATGCCATCTACTAATCTAACTGCAATCTTATCTTCTGGACCTGGGACTTCGGCAACAAAAACAAATTCATTTTCTCCCTTAATCAAATCATAAACCCAATTCTTTGTTTCTTGTTCTCTGGATTGTGTGTATGTTGGTTTTTGATCCTTTGCCATTCTTTTTAGAACTCTAGCCCAATAAAACATTGTAAGGGCTGCTGCGCCAATTAGAATAAAACTAACAAAACCCGAATCTGCTCTTTGTGTCATGATATAGATTATACCTAAAAACAGAATTATGATTATGGGGATGACAAAATTCAATGATTGTTCATTTGAATATGCTCCTTTGTAACTTGCCAAACAGTAAAAATTAAGGTCTACCAAATATAAAGTATCTTTGGAATTAATTAAAAATAAAAAAACTATTGTTAGCCTAGTAATCCGCTAGCAACAAGATATGCACCTGCACCCATTCCTATTACTATACCTATTCCGATACAGAGAAGATCGAATTTTACAACCTTTTTGAAAGGGGCATGAACCATTTTATCCCAAGTTGAGTTTTTCTGTGATTTCATGATTGTGGTTATCAATAGGTGAATATAGATTATGGTAAGCTCTTTAGCTTACTATGATTAATCATCTAGAGTATCATGTCTATCTTATGCGAGAACAACATTTCCCTAGACACGAAAGTAATTGTGAATTTTTTTCACAATGTTCTCGCTTTACACTAATGGAGACAATATAATGAATTTCGAACTAAAACAAAAAGTAAAACTTACCATGCCTCGCCACAAAAAGGCATTTTATGGATTCTATGTCATTGCAGCTGTTTCTATAGTGGTATTATCTTTGGTGTTATAGGAGAAAAATAGGATGAAACAAAATACAACAATGTTTGTAGTGGTGGGAGTACTAATTGGATTCAGTATTGCATTTGTAGCATTTATCCAATCTCCAGAAATTCAAACAACCACAGCCGAATCATCTGAGATTTATCCAAAATTTACAAATCCTAATCCTAAGACATTGTCTTATACGTTAATTGCTCAAGATGCTGAAATTGAAGTGTCTCCTGGTGTCCAAGCTAAAGTCTGGACGTACAATGGAACAGTTCCTGCACCAACTTTGAGATTTTCAGAAGGTGATGACGTTACTGTAAAATTTGTAAATGAAACTCCTTATGCACACACAATCCATTTTCATGGAACTCATGATTCTACAAATGATGGTGTTTTTCCACAGATAATGCCTGGTGAAGAATACACGTATCATTTTGTTGCACATGAAGCTGGCATGTTCATGTATCATTGCCATGCATTTCCAACATCTGAACATGTGAGGATGGGAATGTTTGGTGCAATGATAATTGATCCTGCAATACGTCCAATGGAGCCTGCACGAGAATACTTTTTCACTCTAAGTGAGTTTGATCCTAACAATGCACTAGAATATTTTACAGAATTTTATCCAGTAAATGGATATGCAAACCAGTACATGGATAATCCAATTCAAGTGGTTTCAGGAGAATTAACCCGATTCTATGTAATGGGAGTTGGCGGGGTATTGCAATCTCCCTTCCATGTACATAGTACAATAATGAAAGTATACCCTTCAGGGATTTTATGGAATGAACCATACTTTGCACAAACTCATCTAATTGGAAACGGCGATACTGCAATTATAGAGGCAACATGGGACACTCCAGGAAAATATCTATTTCATGTTCATGGAATACAGGAAGAACGTGGCTCTATGGCAATAATTGAAGTGTTAGAAGATGCATCATCATTATCTGATATTCAAACTCCAAGTAATAACAAAGGAAGTTATTCCATGATAGAGTGGCAAGAAGATTTGATAAGATCATTGGAGCAACCAAAACTAATCACATATGATAACTTGGGAGAAGCCAAAGTTAGTGATATTCCTAAAATAAAGACAGACAAAGTAGACATTGTCAAGGATTCATGGAATCCAGATATTGTAGAATCCTATGATCCTCTTGCAATAGAAATTGAATCAGGAACAACTGTTACATGGACAAACGAAGACTTTGTTATACATACTGTAACTGACAAGGAAAATTCATTTGATTCAGGGTTTATCCAAGCAGGAAAAACATGGTCATATCAGTTTGAAAAACCAGGAGAATTGGATTATTTCTGTACCTTACATCCTTGGATGCAGGGAACTGTTACGATAACCTAAACATGAAACTAACTTGAATGTCTTAAAGATCTTAGACATTGCAACAATGATAGTTGTATTGTTGTTCTTTATTGGTATAATTTCATTTGAATACAAAGTAATAAGTCTTGTAGAACCACTAATCGATTTACCAAAAGAATGGAAGCCATTTTTTGATATTCTGATATGGCCATTAATTGTACTACTAGTATCTGATTTGGTAATAAAATACAGAAAAGTCAATGACCCAAAAAAATTTGTAAAAAAATATTGGATTGATATTATAATGTTGGTTTTAATTCCAATTTTCTCAACATTCAAGGTTTTGAAAGTTGGGGTAAGTTTGGTAAAGAAGTTAAAGGTGTTAAAAATGGGAACAAAGGCAGCTCATAAAACAAAAAAATCCTTAAAAAAGTAATTTTCTAGCTTTAGCAACAATTTTGTAATAATCATCTTCAGGCTCTGTACTGATTAACAACAATTCCTTTTTTTCAAGAGGAATAGTAATCATTGTAACTTTGTCATATTCAATTACTGCAGATTTTCCAGGTGGAACCTCTGTTCAAAAATCTACTTCTACTGAAACTAGAATCAAATTCATTGATGAGAACGGAGTCAATTATCTGCTAGAAACAAATTGTAGGTCATGCTTTTTTATCATATGTTTACTTGAGACTCTATTTGGAGTGTCAATGTGATCTGACAAATCGCCCTCCCAGATTTGAAATTAGTTTTCTAAACTTGCGACAATATCTTCTAAAGTATTTGCAGAACTTAGAGTCAAACTAAAACACAAGTACCATTGAAGGATTTGATAGATTAAAAATCCAGATAATATTTTCTAATTAACTTAATCTACTTGTTTTCAAAAAAACAACACCACATAGAACAAAAAAACCGGTTCTGGCTGCATAGTAAAATTATTTCATTTTGATAACTCTTAAAGCAATATGTGGATTTTTTTTAAAATTGATCCAAATTTTATCAATTAATTCAATAACAATCTAAAATTATTATATTTTTTTCATAAAATTTCTATTAAAGTCTAAATACTATTTTCTATTCATCAATTTAGGATATGGGAGTGTTTGTGAATGGAAATAATTGATAATTCTATCGTAGAGCCTATTGAAATTAGAATGATTAGACCATCTAAATCCCCTGTTAGATATGCTGTTTCACCAAATTCTCCAGAATTAACAAATCTGAAATCTAGCATAAAAGCGCATGGACTATTGCAACCTATTGTCATTAGGCCTCTAGATCATGGATTTGAGATAGTTGCAGGACATAGAAGATTTGCAGCATGTAGATCACTGCGTTGGAGATTCATTCCAAGCAAAATCAGAGATTTGTCTGATAAACAAGCATATGAAATTCAACTGACTGAGAATATTCAAAGAAAATCTATGGATCCTATAGAAGAAGCTGAAGCATATCAAAAATATGTCAATGAATATGGGTGGGGTGGAGTAAGTGACCTTGGTCAAAAAATTGGAAAAAGTGAAGAGTATGTATCTCATAGAATGCAGCTTTTAAAACTCCCCGAAGATGTCCGTGAGAAGATAATTTGCAGTAATTTGAGCGTAAGTCAGGCCTTAGAACTAACAAATGTTGATGCTTCGCTGAAAAGTGAATTTGTGGATGAAATAGTCAACAACAAACTAACAATAAAACAAATTCGAGTCATGAAAAAGAAGATCAAATCTGAATCTGATCTATACAAACAAACACCTGACAAAAATTCCAAGTCACTTAACTTGATAAAGAAAACCAATCTGTCTCTAAAAATAACCCTTTCAAGAATTGATGATCTTATAGAAGATGCACACGGTATTAACCCAAAACAAAGAGTAGAGATGATTAAATTCTTGATGGGTCTAAGATTAAAAACTCATTCAATGATAGATGAAACCATCCACTTCAAAAAGAAACATTTGCAATAATTTCTTGCCCTGTTTTTCTTATGATCCAATAAATGGAGGCGCCCATTCTTTGAGAAATTTTTTGTATTCCTCTTCTGTATATGTCAGTGCATAAATTGATGCTTCTGTCTGTGGAACAAAATCGTACACCTCATATGTCTGAATAATATCTCCAAACAAATTTCGATAAATATCGTTTTCTTGATCTGCCATCTCATTTGACAAAAATGATTTGACTGTAATCCAATCATATCCTCCACGTGTTCTACCTGAAAATAAAACAAATGGTGCATCATTGAGATATTTTTTCAATCCTTCTATTCTTTTTGGGAGTGCTTGTGATGTTCTAAAAGTGACAAGATCTACACGTATAACCCTATGTGGAATCTTTTTTACATCAACAGTAATTGTATATCCTTTGATAATTCCCTCTTCTTCAAGTTTTGATATTCTAGATTCTATTTCCTCCTCTGTTAAATTATAATTAAATCCCTTTAAAAAATCCCAAATCTCAAATACCTCTTGTTTTGAATTTTGAGAAAGTGCTGAAATTATTAACTCATCAATCTTGTCTATCAATGGCAATTATTACTAAATCAACTATTTAACAAATTTATCTAATTCTATTATTGTAGGTTAGAAACTATCTTATCATGTTAATTCTATTTTAATACCTGTTTTTCAAATCCTATCTTACTTGCCTTCTATTCTGTCTGAAAATATCGGATATATCATATTAATTGGAGTTGGACTGATCATGGCATTATCAGTCACATTAATGGTAAAGGCTGAAACAAAATGGCTTGGTACTAGAAAAACATCTGAATGGTTCTATACTGCAGGACGAACCATCAAAACTGGGTTAATTGCATCATCTATTGTCTCTGCTTGGACATGGGCTGCAACCCTTTTACAATCTTCTACTGTGACATATGAATTTGGATTGGGAGGTTCTTTTTGGTATGCAGCAGGAGCATCAATTCAGGTAATTTTGTTTTCAATTCTTGCACTTGAATTAAAAAGAAAAGCGCCAATGACTCACACTTTTCCTGAAATGATCTATGTTAGATTTGGAAAGCATTCTCACAAAGTTTTTCTATTTTTTGCATTGATGACAAATACCATTGTAACTGCTATGCTTGTGTTAGGTGGAGCAGCGGTAATCAATTCTTTAACTGGAATCGACATTACACTAGCTGCATTTCTTATACCTGTTGGAATAATTCTTTATACAATTTTTGGTGGTCTAAAGGCAACATTTTTTGCAGAATATCTCAATGCTGCTTTAATTTTTGTAGTGGTACTAATCTTTGTAACTGTCATTTATTTTGCCACTCCTGAAATTGGTGGAATCTCTGGAATGTATGAAAAATTAACTCAGGCATCCATTCTAAAACCTGTTGAAGGAAATGCATTTGGAACATATCTGACATTAGCGTCTATGGGTGCTCTAATATTTGGTATAATTAACATCGTAGGAAACTTTGGAACAGTATTTGTAGATCAATCTTATTGGCAGAGAGCTATTGCTTCTAGACCAAAGGCTGCCACTGGGGGGTTTATTTTGGGAGGTTTAGCTTGGTTTGCGATTCCATTTACCCTTGCTACTACACTTGGATTAGCAGCGATAGCTACTGGAGTCACTTTAACAGAAAATGAGATTGAGTTGGGCTTGGTTGCATCTACTGCAGCATCAAATCTTATGGGGGATTTCGGAGCCATACTTCTTCTTACAATCATCTTTACGGCAGTTACTGCTGCAGGCTCATCCCAACTAGTCAGCGTCTCATCTCTTGTTACCTATGATGTTTTTCGTACGTATCTAAAACCATCTTCATCAGGTCGTGAATTGATAAAAATTTCTCGATTCACCATTCTGGGATTTGGAATAGGCATGGGATTACTAGCATCACTGTTATTTCATTCCGGCTTTAGTTTACAATATGTTTATCTTATGATGGGAATTCTGATTGGTTCTGCAGTAGCTCCTATCTCCTTTTCTATCTTGTGGAAGAAAACCAACAAGTATGCCGCAACCTCTGCTGCCATTATAGGACTTGGTTGTGGTATTTCATCATGGCTTTTGTCTGCTGATTCGATGTATGGAGAAATTACTCTTTCTTCAACTGGAAATCTCTTACCTCTTTTGATTGGAAATATTGTATCAATTACTACTGGCTTGGGCATTACGCTTGTTGGAAGTATGATAAAACCTGAAAACTTTGATTTTCATATCATGAAACAAAAAATCCTTGTTGTTGATGACAAGGTCCGTTCCATGTTAAAACATGATACTGATGAGGAATTTCTTCAACGCTCTCTAAAATTTTGTAAAAGAGCTGGTTTTTCAATATCTGTTTTTCTTGTAATTGTCTGGCCTGCATCATTCTATCTAACTGAATTTGTCTTTGAGGAGCAATCATTCCATCTTTGGATTTGGCTTGCAATAATTTGGGCGTTTAGTGCAGCAGGAATCATAATATTTCTGCCATTAATTGAGGCTAGGAAAAATATCAGTGAAGTTTTTCACAAAGCAAATATGGATTCAGACATGATGGAACAATCTGATTATTCGCATTTTTCTGGAAATGATTCACCTGTGATGAAAATTTTAGTTCCTATAGATGGGTCTGCAAGATCATTGAAATCCCTTTATCATGCTAATTATCTTTTCAGAGGGGCTGCCAAAGTAAGGATCTATTTGTTACATGTAATAGAATGGACTGATGAAAATGAAGAAAATATCGACGAAGAATTAGCATCTCAGATTCAAGAAGAAGGTAGATTAATTCTTAGAAGTGTAGTTGTACCTAAACAAATCAATGATTACAAACGTATTGTCAAATTGGGAGATCCTGCTGAAAAAATTACAGAACTTGCAGACAAGCTCAAGATTGATATGATAATTATGAGCAAAAAAGGTATAGGAAAATCTACTTCAAACTTGGGTAATGTTACACAAAAAGTACTCAAACTCACTTCAAAACCTGTAGTCCTGCTAGAATAGGCATAAAATCTCTATTTTTAGGTGAAAAGTGTAGCACTTTTTTTGGAAAATTGTCTATTTTGGCCTCTATGGACATATTCTTAATATCTTTAAAAATTTGCATTATACTTTGATGTTTAAACAATTCTTTTATCAATTTATTTTGAATAATTCTTGTGGTTGTATTTTCTCTAATCTCTTTTACCATATGAAAACAACAAATCATCATTAGTTGCTCTAAATCATTTTTCTCTTTTCTGTCAATCGATTCTTTAATAATTCCATACATTATTTCAAGATTTTTTTCATGATTTTTACAAAATTGAATTTTTTTTGTCTTTGTAAAATTATTATTTTGAACAACAAATTTAATCTGAATCATCATATATGTTATGAAAGTATGAAAGATAGCGTTTTATCTTGTAAATTGATTTAATAAAAAAAAATTTTTTGGCCCTAGATTAACTCATCAATCTATGCCATAATCATTATGTGTTTTTGGGCTCATCTTCATGTTTTTCATTTTCATGACTGCATCCACTCCATACTCATCAATGTATTTCTGATAATCATAGTGATATGGTTGCATTCCTGCACAGGTTATCTCAAAATTATCTACGATCACAAAAACAGAGGCTCTGTTATAGCTGTAATCATTGTCATACAGAGTATCTATTGAGTAGTTCGTAATGTCACATTCCCTATAGGTTATCTTTCTTATTGGCATATCTCCTTGTTCAAGATACACTGACATTCCAAACTCTGAGAACTTATGATCTAATCCAAATGGACCTGTACCTACATTAAATTCAGCATCTGCAGCTCTGTATAGGATACTTTTGTCAATTCCTACAATTCCTTGTAGATTAACAACAGGTTGAACCTTGCCAAATCCACTTACTTGTTTGAACACATCAAAACTATCTATCTTCACAGTACCTGAATCAAAATTAAATTCTGTCATAATGTTGACATCATTTAGACTGTTGAGTGGAAGTGTTAATGACTCGCTTACTTCTTCATAGTCTACTTTGTAGTCTATCACAAATGGAGTATTTTTGAATGTGTGCACTGCAAGAGCATTCCCAACAAAATTCCATTCCCCAGAGGAACTATACTCGTTGATCAGAGTAATTTCATAGTTTGTATTTCCATCTGTTGTCCAAATGAATTTCCCTTTCTCTTCCCCAGGTTCCAGTGGACCTCTAAGTGACACAAGCTGAACAGGTTCAGATGCAGAATAGTATAAAGTTCCAGTATATTCTTTATCACTAATAGGGATTATCACTGCTAGCTGATGATTTTCATGTCCTATGCCAGGATCCACCTGTGAAATCAACCTATCATATCCCTCCATGGCAATTTTTTTTCCAAATATAGGATTATTTGAGAACAAGCTAGTTTGTTGTTCAATTGCGTTTTGGCGTTCTTGTTCTTGACTAAGATTATTTTCTTCTGCAAAAGATTCAGCAAGTACAATAGATGTCAAAGAGATAGAGAGTATTGTCATGAGAAAACCGATTTTGACTTTGTCATATGTCATTGGAATGATAATGAAAACTTGTTAGTTATGTCTGATAGATATTTCAGAGATTAAATAACTTGAAACTTGTTTAGTCGACGTCGGCTATATGTCTAAAACTCTTGTGCTGATATTTATTACTATTTTTTTATATTGATAAATATTTTAAAATATTACATCATCTTCTTTGTGGTGGAAAAATCTAAAAAGACAACAAAATTTTTCATGACAATGGATAATTCGGTTTATCAAAAAATTAAGAGACTGGCATCAAAAAGAGGCATTACTACACAAGAATTTATCCGAGCAATAATAATTCCTGAATGGCTTGATAAAGAAAAAAAACAAAAAATTAATTTATTTTCCACTTAAAAATCCATTTTAAATTCTTAATAATTCATTATTGGTTTTCAATATGATGTTTAGAATTGTTTGAAGAAATAATTTATTCCATTGGTGATTTTACCCCTGCTCTAATCATGGGATTGGGATTAATGGTTGGAATCGAACATGCATTTGAGCCTGATCATATAGCAGCAGTTGGAACACAATTATTCAAAAGAAAGTCTAAAAATGGAATAAAAAATAAACTAAAAACTGCATTTACAAAATCATCACTTGTAGGAATTTTTTGGGGTGCAGGACATACTACAACACTTGTAGCAATTGGATTTTTTGCATATTTCTTTACAGTCAATATAACTACTGAGATCTTCACTGGTCTTGAATTAATGGTAGGTGTAATGCTGATATTTTTAGGAATTACTGCAATCTGGAAAAAAAAATCCAAGATTCAACATATACATCCACATCAACATTCTGATGGACATCTACATTTTGATGCTCATGAACACAACGACGACGATCACAAACATGAACACAAATCATACCTGATTGGTCTGATTCATGGATTGGCCGGAAGTGGAAGTTTGATTGCATTAGCTGCTACAACTCTTGACAATATGGAGATGGCTCTGACCTTTATTCTTCTATTTGGGCTGGGCTCTGTTATTGGTATGGTTGCTATCAGTGGTTTGATAGGACTGCCTGTTTTGCTGACTGATAGGGTATCTCTCCTTAATCGATTTTTTAGATATGGAACAGCTATAATCAGCTTTATCATAGGAGCAAATATCCTCTTTGAAATTGGAATATTGAGTAATTTGTAATCATTCTAACTTTTTCTTATTTTACTAAATTCTGCCCCGAGAATTTTTTTCCTGCTAATTTCAAGTATTTTGAAAATCACATCAAAGACACTATCTG
Source organism: Candidatus Nitrosopumilus sediminis (assembly GCF_000299395.1). Lineage (NCBI taxonomy): Archaea > Thermoproteati > Nitrososphaerota > Nitrososphaeria > Nitrosopumilales > Nitrosopumilaceae > Nitrosopumilus > Candidatus Nitrosopumilus sediminis. Next base: position 1,290,834 of record NC_018656.1, on the reverse strand, counting down.
TTTTATTTCCTAAAACCCTAATTATTATTCCTGATTCGTCTGGAAGAATAGATGTTCCAACAGAAACACTATCTGAATTTCTAATGTATTCATTAAGATTGTTTTCTAATTCATTCACGTTATCTTTTCTAGTCAAGATGTAAACTGTTCCAACTATTTCGTACTCCCCTAATACTCCAAAATCTTCAACTCTCATCTTTTTTGGTTCAATTTTTGTATTTTCTAAAAATCTGATTTTTTTATTTTGGTCTTTACAATGTGTTCTAAGATAACATATGTCGTATTCAAAAGACTCCTTCATGGCAACTCTTCCTGGCGTTAAAATTTCTGAATAAATCAAAGTGGAATTGTTATGAACATTGAGATTTACTTTTTGATAATATCTAGAGTTTTTGTATGGAATAATTTGATCAGGGATGTATTCAAAATAGCAGTCCTCATCAACTGTAATGTTTAGAATTTGTGATGCAGAATTTGTGTTCATGCTGTAGATTCTAGTCGCACCTTGAGTTGTCATGTGAGCAATGGCCTTGTTCTTTAATACGACATCTGTCCTGTATCTATCTCCTTGTAAAATCCCCCCAGATGGTGAAATCACATAAAGATATGCCATTTTAGGAAGTGATCTTTCAGGATATAGAGCTCGTTGTATTTGTAATGGAACTTGAGAAAATTGTTTTGTAACAATTGTCTTGCCTTCATTATCTGTTTGAAGTTCTAAATCAAGAATGCCTACTTTTCCTGATTTTCCAACTCCTAATTGTTCTACTTTGGTCTCATATGCCTGGATTTCTTTTGGTATGTCATCCGGTGTGTAATATTCCAGTTTATTCAAAAATCACACCTTTTGTGTAATTGCTGATTTTGGAGCAGAGTCTAGCAATACATTATGAATAATATGCTCAGTTACTTTCATAACGCCCTCATCAGTTTTGCAGTTGATAAATTCAAACGATTTTTCATTTCTAATCTTTCTTGCATCCCTTCTCATGACTTCAAGATCAGCTCCGACCATCTTGGCAAGATCAATCTTGTTAATGACTAAAAGATCACAACTTTCAATTCCCAATCCTCCCTTTCTTGGATATTTGTCTCCTCCTGCAACATCAATTATGTAAATAAAATAATCTGCAAGAATAGGACTAAATGTAGTTGTAATGTTGTCTCCACCACTTTCAATAATTATAAGATCAAGATCAGGATGTTTTGATTCCATTTCTTCTATTACAGAAAGATTCATGGACGGATCTTCTCTAATTGCAGTGTGAGGGCATCCGCCTGTTGCAAGACCTATGACTAAATTTTCAGGAAGTAATCCTCTATTGGTAGCCAAATTCGTTCTCATTCTATCGGCATCTTCTTTTGAAATCACATCATTTGAAATTATACTTACACTGTATCCTTTTTCTGCTAACATTGGTACCAATCTTTCGATAAGCATGCTTTTTCCTGAACCAACAGGTCCTCCGATCCCAATTCTAGGAATATGAGTCATAATGAAAAATCCTATTTTTATGTAATAAACATTTTAGAATCCATTTTCTCATGTGACATCTGAACAATATCTATTTGAGGAGCAAATTGCCATATTTCCAAAAGTGATTTATTTGAATTTTCTTTGATGGTCTGACTGATAATTGGTTTGATATTGTGAATAATTTTTTGACCTTCAAAATGCTGAATTAATCCTAATCGTAGTGCTGCACCTACAATACCTACAGTAAAGCCATATAGCATCATCATCATGCTTTTCTCTTTTTTAATTTTTAAGGCATTACAACAAACTGCAAATGCTACCGGAAAAACTCCATGCACTCTGTTCTTTATTATGTTGTCCATGTATTGATTCAAAATTTTATCATCTTTTACAAATTCTACCACACATTTGATTAACTGAACCCCTGATCTTACTGATGCATCTCGAATTTCTTTTATCGGTTTTGTTGCAAAAATAATATTGTCTGTTTCGATCACTTGATCAAAATCCTGTTTGTTTACACTATCAAATACATTTCCAAGTGCAACACAATCTGATGGTCCTATTTGCTGAGTAATGTTAATTCTAATCAACTTGATCAAGTCTGCCATTCCATGAATCTTTTTTTCTGTGAAAAGAAATTCCAATCCATTTGAAGTAGCATAAATGCCTGTGGGAAAAAACGAGTCTGATAACTGCATTACTCCTAACTCTTGTTCTATCTCATCAATGTTCATGTACATCAGCACCTGAATGGGGAGAAAATATTCGCTCATCTACTGTCATCTCAATATGATTGATAATGTTATGAAATAATTTTGTAAAAACTTCTTTTTCTGAGTCTGCCTGAATTGGAAACACAATCTCTTCGCTTTGAATGGAAATTGGTCTGTGTCTATTTCCAATTATATGTCCTAATAGCACCATTACATCGACCATGTTTTTGGTTTTTAGTCTAATGGAAATTACCTTTTCTGGTAATTGTTCTACTACAATTTTTGTGTTTCCATTATCAATGACATCGCCATGACGAAGTTTCACTCCTGGGTCTAAGTTAAAACCAACATCTGTTCCACGATCCCCCTTTCTTCTCAAAATTCTTTTTTCTAACTCCATTCGTGAAATCTTGAGTTTTTCAAAATTCCCACTTTTTATCTCATCAAATCCTTTGTCTAGAAAAATATTCCCTATTGGTGCATTAACTTCTAACACAAGTAACTTTATTTTTTGACAAAGTTATACTTTCTTAGATATTTTTAACATTTTTAATTATTAAATACACTAATACCCTATTCCATTCAATGATGCTTACTCCTAGAGAATTAGAGAAACTAAATGTCTTTGTTGCAGCAGAACTTGCCCGTAGAAGAAAAGGTAGAGGATTGAAACTCAATCATCCCGAAGCAGTATCTATTCTTGCTGATCATATTTTAGAAGGAGCAAGAGATGGAAAAACTGTTCCAGAGCTTATGAGTTCTGGAAAAAATGTCCTATCAAAAGATGATGTATTGCCAGGTGTTGCAGATCTTATCCATTCCATTCAAGTAGAAGCAACTTTTGAAGATGGAACTAAACTGGTGACTGTTCATGACCCTATTGTGTGAGAAATATGTTCCCTGGTGAATATTTTACATCTGATGAGCCAATTACTGCTCATGTGGGAAAATCCACAACATCTGTCAGTGTTAGAAATACTGGAGACCGACCAATACAGGTAGGCTCACACACGCACTTTTTTGAAGTAAATAAGGCACTTGAATTTCCAAGAAAACAATCCTACGGATACCATCTAAACATTCCTGCTGGAACATCAGTAAGATTTGAACCAGGAGAAACAAAAGAAATTGAACTAACAGAATTTGGCGGAAAAAAAATTGTTTATGGGTTTAGCGGTTTAGTAAATGGAAATCTAGATGAAAAAAAAGAAGAGGCATTCAAGAAAGCTATCGAAAAAGGATTCAAGGGAATGACATCATGACTCTAAATATTCCAAGAAAAAACTACGTTGATTTGTTTGGTCCTACTGTAGGTGATAGAGTTCGTCTTGCTGATACTGATTTAATTATAGAAATTGAAAAAGACTTGATCACATATGGTGATGAGGCTGTATTTGGTGGAGGAAAAAGTGTACGTGACGGATTAGGACAAGCAAGTGGAGTATCCAGAACAGAATCCGTTGATCTTGTTATTACCAATGCAATTGTGATGGATCCTCTTTTAGGAATAATCAAAGCAGACATTGGAATTAAAGATGGGAAAATTGTTGGTGTAGGAAACGCCGGAAACCCTAACATCATGGATGATGTTGATATGATAATTTCATCAAACACTGAGATAATTGCAGGTGAGCATACAATTTGCACTCCTGGAACAATCGATTCACACATTCATTTTATTTCTCCTCAACAAGCAATACATGCAATCTGTAATGGTACCACTACAATGATTGGCGGAGGAACTGGTCCTGCTGATGGAACAAATGCGACAACATGTACTCCCGGTAAATGGAATATTCATAGAATGATTGAATCCGTTGATGAGTTACCATTAAACTTTGGATTTCTTGCAAAAGGAAATGATTCACTTGAAACTGCATTACTTGAACAGATAGAGGCAGGAGCTTGTGGATTAAAATTACATGAAGACTGGGGTTCAACCCCCGCTGCAATTGATTCAGCTTTGAGTGTTGCAGATAAAACTGACACTCAAGTTGCAATTCATACAGATACGCTAAATGAATGTGGATTTGTTGATGATACCATTGAAGCAATTGCTGGAAGAACAATCCATACTTATCACACTGAAGGAGCTGGAGGAGGTCATGCTCCAGATATTATGAAAGTTGCTGGTGAGGAAAACATACTTCCGTCATCTACAAATCCTACAAGACCTTTTACAGTAAACACACTAGCTGAGCATCTTGATATGATGATGGTCTGCCATCATCTTAACCCTTCAGTACCTGAAGATGTATCCTTTGCAGAGTCTAGAATTCGAGGTGAGACAATTGCAGCAGAGGATGTACTTCATGATATTGGGGTATTGAGTATGATATCTTCAGACAGTCAAGCTATGGGAAGAGTTGGAGAAGTTACAACTAGAAACTGGCAGACTGCTGATAAAATGAAAAAGATGACTGGAAAGCTCCCCGAAGACAATGTCCGAAATGATAATTTTCGAGTGAAGCGATACCTTGCCAAAATCACGATAAATCCTGCCATAACTCATGGAATTTCTGATTATGTTGGATCTATGCAGCCAGGAAGATTGGCTGATATTGTTATTTGGTCTCCTCAGTTCTTTGGAGTCAAACCAAAAATGATCATCAAAGGTGGCTTTATTGCGTATTCAATAATGGGTGATCCAAATGCCTCCATCCCTACAACTGAGCCAGTATTGTATCGTCCTATGTTTGGGGCACTTGGTAAAACAATACAATCTACTTCTGTAACCTTCACATCACAACTAGCATTGGACAAAGGTATTGAATCTGAAATTAATTCAGAAAAGAAACTGGTTCCTGTGAAAAACTGTCGTTCTATTGGAAAGAAAGACATGTTGTATAATGATCTCACTCCTGAGATTGAAGTGAACCCTGAAACATATGAAGTGAAAGTTGATGGAAAACTTGCAACGGTAGATCCTGCAGACAAAGTTTCTATGTCACGACTTTACAACTTGTTTTAAAACTTTTCAAACTTTATCTTCTTCATCTCAATTTCAAATAATGTCGACGTCGACTAGAATTTTATTTTACAAAATATTCTCTTTCAACTTTGAATTGAGTAGATAAAGAACTATAATTCTTCAATTGATAAGTAAATCTCAAAAGAATTGTTTTCGTGGATAAGGCTAAATTTACCCCAGTTGCATTTACTGCATTTTTTGTTGCTGTAGTTGTCCTTGCCGGAACTCCACAAACTGTTTTTGCAGCAGGTGCCATTTCAGAAGGCTTTGCAATTGGTGAAGCTTTACCTGAATGGATTGGTTGGGCAATAGTTGTTGGTTTAGGTGCAGTATTTGCTGTCATCATTTCAGTTGAGGTAAAAATTGAAGAAAGATACCTTGGTGTTAACCAGACCTCTGAGATGTTTAACACTGCAGGACGAACAATCAAAACTGGTCTTACTGCCGCTGCTATTGTCTCTGCTTGGACTTGGGCTGCAACATTACTCCAATCCTCGACAGTAGCATATCAGTATGGTATCAGTGGTCCATTTTGGTATGCTGCAGGAGCATCAATTCAGGTTTTATTATTTGGAATTTTAGCTATTGAATTAAAACGTAAAGCACCAAATGCACACACTTTCCTAGAAATCATTCGTGCAAGATTTGGTAATGGTTCACACAAAGTCTTCTTAGTTTTTGCATTGATGACTAACATGATTGTAACTGCCATGCTTCTTCTTGGTGGATCTGCAGTTGTCAATGGCTTGACTGGAATGGATATTTCTCTGGCTGCTTTCTTGATTCCTATTGGCGTTATGATTTACACTCTAGTTGGAGGACTAAAGGCAACATTTGTTGCAGACTATATGCATACTATAATCATATTTGTTGTAATCTTGACATTTGTTGCAGCAGTTTACGTTAACACTGACATTACTGGTGGTGTTGAAGGTATGTACAATAAACTTGTTGAAGCTGCAAAGTTAAATCCAGTTGAAGGAAATGCTGCAGGTGCATTCTTGACGATGGCATCTATTGGTGGATTGATGTTTGGTATTATCAATATTGTAGGAAACTTTGGAACTGTTTTCGTTGATCAGGCATACTGGCAACGAGCCATTGCAGCAAAGCCATCATCTACTGTCAAAGGTTTCTTACTTGGTGGCGCATGTTGGTTTGCTATTCCATTTACACTTGCTACTACGATGGGCTTGACGGCGATAGCGCTTGATGTTGACTTGACTCCTGAACAAGTTCAATTGGGATTAGTAGTTCCAGCAGCAGCTACTGCACTAATGGGTGAAGTCGGTGCAATTATGGTACTTACAATGTTATTCATGGCAGTAACTTCTGCAGGCTCTGCAGAACTAATTGCCGTTTCATCACTGATTACTTATGATATTTATCGGACGTACAAGAATCCAAATGCCTCAGGAAAAACACTAGTCAAAGTATCCAGAGCGACAATTGTAGGCTTTGGACTTGGTATGGGTGGCTTGGCCGTAATACTATTACACATGGGATTAAGTTTAGGCTTTGTCTATTTGGCAATGGGTATCATAATTGGTGCAGCAGTAATTCCAATAGCACTTACAATTCTTTGGAAGAGAACAAACAGAGTTGCAGCCACGTTAGGTGCAGTTATTGGTCTGATGGTTGCAGTAACTACTTGGATATCAGTAGCTGCATCCTTGCCAGGCTTTAATGGAGAAATATCTCTTGCAAGTCTTGGTCACAACTACTCTATGCTATTTGGAAATATTGCAGGAATTTTGACTGGTGGTGCAATTGCAATAATTGGAAGCCTTGCTACTAAGACTAGTTTTGACTGGAAAGACCTCAAAGAGAAGATTACTCTTGTCGAGCTAAGTGAAGCAGAATCTGCCCAAGTTACTGAAGATGAGGAGACTTTAAAGAAAGCATTCAAGTTTAGTCTAAAAGGCGGCGGTATCATGACATTGATACTAATTATTGGCTGGCCAATACCATTGATTGTATCTGGACATGTATTTGATATAATGTCTTATAGTATCTGGGTCGGAATATCCATAGTTTGGGTAAGTGTTGCATCCTTCTTCATAATATTCTTGCCAATCATTGAGGCAAGAAAAGGAATTGCCAAAGTATTTGGTGGTAAAAAAGCATCTCCAGAAGCAACAGGAGTAGACGAGAAATGACTTCTTGTACCGGTTGTAATGTAACGCTAGGATGGAAAAAATATAATTTCCAAAAACAATGGCATATTCATGGATATTTTTGTAAGGGCTGCATGGAAAAAATAGGTCAAGACTTTGATGATCATGGAAAAATTACCCTTCCTAAAAGATCCTGTGACTCATGCCATCAGGAATTCTTTTTCTTAACTACGACTTGGGAAAATAAACAACGTCATCGCTGTTGTCATGTTTGCAAAGATCTTGATTTTACTGAATCTTCATCAAAAGCTGCTCTGTTGCCTCCAGTTCCTTCAAGAGTCCCCGTAATGATGGCACTGTTTGCAGCTTTTGGTATTATGTTAATGATTGGCGGATTTGCATATGTAATGCTAGTGGCACCACAACAAGATTCTAGTATACTACATGTAATAATTGGAAGTTGCATGTCTGGTGCAGGATTCATGTTGGCAAGAAAGATGGTTAAAGTTAGAAACATGATCTTAGGTAAAACACCACAACTTACAACGGAGGAATTAAGATAATGGCAAATGGTTTGTACAAAAAAATACTTGTTCCATTAGATGGCTCAAAGTGTTCTGAAAGGGCATTGGTTGAAGCTATTACGCTTGCAAAACAATGTGATGCAAAAATAGTTGGACTCTATATTGTGCCTTTCTCACCTCTGTCATATCGAGATATTAGAGTTGTAAAAGAAACAATGTTTGTTGAAGCAAAAAAGATTCTTGCAAAAGCACAAGCAAATGCAGAAAAAAAAGGTGTTGCCTTACAACAAAAAATTCTAGAAGGAAATCCAGGAGAACTTATCTCGAATTTTGCTAATCAAAGTAAGAACAATGTTGATTTGATTATGATGGGCTCTAGAGGAAGAGGTGGTCTTAAAGAAGCATTTCTTGGAAGCGTCTCAAACTATGTGATGCACAAATCAAAAGTACCTATAATGATAGTAAAGTAATCATGAAGAAAATAGAGGCAGTAGTTTTACCATCTAAAGAAAAAGATATTGTAGATGCACTACAAAAAACTGGAATTGGCGGGTTAACCATTACTACTGGAAAAGGTCGTGGTAAAGGAGTTAGACATGTCAAACCAGGTTTAGGACGCTACATTGAGCGATACAATGATGTCTTGACATTTTTTATTGTAGTTGATGATTCTAAAGTGGATGAAGTAGTTTCAATAATTACTGATGCATCACATACTGGTTCTCTAGGTGATGGAAAAATCTTCATATCTACAATAGATGAAATTGTTGATATTACTACTAAACAAAAAGGTGTAGCATACATCTAATAATTCTTAAATGCTTTTTAATCTGACATAATGTTATGCGAACAAGTAATCCCAAATATAGAAAATACATGTATGCTTTGATGGGTGTGTGTGCTGCAGTAATATTATTGGTAAATATCTAGCATGCATTGCAATGAATCTTGTAAAAAATTCAAGGCTGAAAGTAATGGTCAAAAAAGTGGTCGATATGTACAAGGTCAAAAGCGATGTACTCAATGTGAGTTATTCATTACCTGGGAAGGACTTTGGTGTCCATGTTGTGGATGTCTGTTGAGATCAAAACCTCGAGCTAGAAAATTAAAACAAAGGTTATCTTTACAACTATCTAGATAAAAATCAAAAATCAAGTAAAAATTAGGACAATATTTTCTGACTAATCTTTGGTTTTTATTACCATTTTTGAAATTTTAGATATTGTCTGATGACAAACAATCTAAACTTTCAATTAGCCAGATTGCACTAAGAGGAACTTTGATTGCAGCAATAATTACAATTCCTTCTATCATTACATTTGTTCTTATATGGATCATTTTAGATAATTTGATTTATGCTGCAATTTTAGGCGCAATCGTTCATTTTATTGCTATGGGATTTTCATTGAAGATTTCTAAAAAAATACTAGTCAAAAAATAACCTGATAGATCATATTTTATGTTGTTACAATAATTTCTAAAAATAATGTCCTATTCTGGAATTGAAAAAGATCTCGTTTCTGAAATTCAACTAGAGCCAATTCAGGCTAAAGTCTATTTGCTGATTACCTGTCTTGGTAAAATGTCCTCTGAATCCATTGCTAAAAAATTAAAGATCTCAATCAAGGATGCTGAAAAAGCATCAAAAGATCTAATGTCCCTTGGCGCTTTTATCGATATATCTGCCACCGAATTTGAAGCAATGCATCCTAGATTTACTGCGGTGAATATGTATAGGAAGATGTGTGAGCGGCAAAATATTGAATTTAAGAGAAACAAAATTGTTGATAATATAGGAGTGATTTTAGAAAAACCCTATGATGATGCAAGAACTAAATAATACTAATGTTGGGTGAACAACATTGAGCATTGATACTGAAACCTGCAAACATCAGCCAGTATATTTTGGTGTGGTAAATATCAATATTGATGAACGAACTATAGGTTCAGTTGATGTTTGGAGATGTGGTGTTTGCAAGAAAAAATTCTGTGAAGAGAAACAACTTGGAATAGAAGAATTAGCTGACTTGGTAGGAATGCCAAAAATAGATCCTGATGCAAAATGGGGAGTTACTGTATGTAAACTTCAACAGGGCAAATACAAATGGAAATTAGTAAAATTAAAAGAAAATGGCGAGATTAAACACGAGTGTCTGGATGAAAAAATAATTCCTTTAAAGGTTAATGATTTCAAAGTTGAAGATGATAAGCATTGGAGTTTCTTAATTGATGATAATATTAACAAGGCTGTAGAAATTTAATTCTAGTATGGATCTCAAAGTTCACATAAATAATATTCATGGAAGCCAAATGGCTGCAAAAATTACTGGTAATTTCACAATTGATGAACATGAATTTCGTTTCACGGCTATTGCATTTGGTAGAATTGGTGGACAAAACATTGGTGCAAAGCTCTCCCAAACAACTGAAAACGAATTGGAAAAATTAGGATATGATGTAGAAGAAGTGATTTTAACCCTTCAACGAAATCTATTGCAAGGAGATTTAACTCTTCCAGAAGGACTCAAAAAAGAATCCTTTGTTGATGACTAGAATTCAGCTTCTTCCAATGCTTTTGCACAGGAACAACTTCTAGTTTTAGGAATTTTATCAATTAATTCTGTTAGGACCTTTTTTGTTTTTTCCACATTCTTTGAAAGTGTTTCAAGAACTTCTTTGGCAGTAACGGGTTTTTCTGCCCATACATCATAATCTGTTACAGTTGAAATTGACGCATAACACATTTGTGCTTCTCTTGCTAGCTGGCATTCTGGCACTAATGTCATCCCAATAATGTCTGCACCTGTGGTTCTGTAGAATTTTGATTCAGCTTTAGTAGAAAATCGTGGGCCCTCGATACAGACGTATGTGCAATCTTTATGCATATCCATGTCTTGATTATCTGTTACTTGAAGAATTGATGACTGTAATTCTGGACAAAAAGGATCTGCAACTGAGATGTGTATTACTCTTCCATCTTCTGAAAATGAACCGTCTCTTGATTTTGTAAAATCTAAAAATTGAGTGGGTAATGCAAAATGACCTGGCTCTAATTCTTCTTTTAAGCTTCCAACTGCTGATGGTGCTATAATTCTAGTAACTCCTAATTCTTTGAATGCCCAAATGTTTGCTTTGAAATTAATTTTATGTGGAGGAATAGTGTGTTTTTTTCCGTGTCTTGGTAGAAATGCAATTTTTCTTCCTTTGAAAGTCCCAACTGTGATTGTGTCTGAGGGTTTTCCATATGGTGTATTGACATCTACTTCTTGTGCATTTTCAAGTAAACCTGAATCATAAATTCCAGTTCCTCCAAAAATTCCTATTTCAACATCTTTTTCCATTAATATTTCACCAGTGATTTACAATTATACTTGCTAATTCCCTTCATTCCATTAAGATCAACTAATTCAATAATGAATGCAAATCCTACAATTTTTCCTCCTACCTTTTCAATTAATTTTGCAGATGCTTTGGCAGTTCCGCCAGTTGCAAGCAAGTCATCACAAATTAGTACTTTCTCCCCTTCTTTGATGATGTCTTTTTGAATTTCTATTGTATCCTTTCCATATTCAATTGTGTAAGATAATTTTGTAGTTTTTCCAGGTAGTTTTCCTGCTTTTCTAATCATAATCATTCCTTTGTTGTATCTTGAGGCCAAAATCGAGGCTAGGATGAATCCTCTTGACTCTATTCCTGCAAAGATATCGATATCTTTTGGATGGAAATATTTTGAAAATTCGTCTGCAACAAATGAGAGTGCTGATGGATCTTTTAAAATTGGACTAAAGTCTCTAAATAAAATACCTTTTTTGGGAAAATTTGGATAATCTTCAATTTTGTCTTTTAAATTCATAATCAGTATCGTTATTAGCTGAAATAAAATTGTTTGATATTATTGAATTTCAAACGTTGTTTCAGCATTATTTTTTCCATCTGAGGCTTTGACTGTATATGTTCCAGGCTCTGTATCTTTTGGTATTATCCATGGTAGATTCAATTCTCCACTTCCTGATGCTGGGAATGATAATTTTTCAATGATCTCTCCATCTTCGGCAACAATTTCAATTTTTACTGTCTGCGAAGCTCCGAAAACATGTATGTTGATTATTTCACCCAAAGGACTTTTTTGTCCTTCTCCTACTTCTACTGACATTCCTTGATCTTTTTGTTTGATTACATTAAGAATGGCATTATCAAAGTTTGATCCACTTTTTGCATTGATCACCCATTCACCAGGAATTGCATCTGTTGGAACTCTAAAAGACCCTTCTGAAATTTTTCCATTTTTATCTGAAAATGTTTCTTTGACCTTTATTTCATTTCCATCTGGGTCAATTAGGGTAATTGTAATAAGAACATTTGAACCGGTATCTCCTAAAATCAATATGGAATCACCTGGATGATAATCCAATTTTGTTGTGTTAATTTCAATTTCTCCAGAACCTGTTTGTAGACCTACTGTAAAAACTTCTGAACTTTGTGCGCTTCCTTTGCTGATAACTGCCGTATATACTCCAGATGCATATCCTTTCAATTCTATGGAATGGGTTCCTCGTCCATCTGGTTGTAAAGTAATAGATGTAGCTTCCCCTTTTGGTTTGTCTGAAGGATCTACAATTAACAAGTTGACAATCTCTGATGGTTTACCTGATATTGTGATAACTGCAGTTTCTCCAGTTTTATAACTGAGTTTATCAAATTCTAAATTAACTGGGATTGTTGGAAGCTGACCTAATCCTGCATAGGTAAATTCTTTCTCTTTTTCTTGTGTTGCAATTAATGTGTATGTTCCTTCTGGTGTATTTTGTGTAGTTGGAAATTCAAACTTTACAAAGCCTGTTTCATCAACTTTAATGATGTCTGAAACAATTTCTTTTCCCAAAGGATCTTCTAATACTATTTCAATTGATTTATTTGGTAATGCCGTACCATTAAATTTCATAATTTCGCCTGGTTCGAACTTTAAATTACTAGGAGTAATGATGATTACTTTATCTGATTTTATTTCCCAACTTCCAGTTATGGTCTCTCTGCCATCTGAAATCATTCCTGTATATTTTCCAAATGGTCTATCCAATGGAACTAATAGTGGATCTAATTTCCAATTTCCTTTACTATCAGCTTCTGCTGATCTTGTTCTGATTACATTATTATCTGGTCCCTGAATCTCTATTGTAACTCCACTACCAGGTGATGCAGTTCCAAAAATCTCTAAAAAGTCTCCTCTATGAATGATCTTTGGAATTCCTTTTACTGTAAGTGGCGTATTTGCCTCCTCTGGGATTCTATTGATGTTTTCTCCAATTCTGAGACTCAATTTTTTTTCTTGACCTTTCTGGTCTTTTACTTTAAAATCCACTCTGTCAGCTTTTTGGTCACTTGGAATTTTCATTGTAGTCATAAAATGACCATTCTCATCTGTCTCAAAAGTCCCAAGTTTTTTTGAATCAATATAAAAATCAAATTCTTGCAATGGGCCAAAATTATCGCCTGTAACTCTAATTGTTGAATCAACGTTTGGTTTCTCTGGAACTATTCTGAATATTGACTCGGATGATATACTTTCACTTGTTGTTTGTGAATTTTGATTTAGTTTTGTGTTTTTGACAACTTTCTGTATTTCTCCAGGAATAGTTTTACCCGTATCTATTTGGGTATTTTTGCTATCTAGGACTTTCCAATTGATACCTGAAATTGGCTTATCTGCCTTTACTCCAAATTTTACAGATTCTCCCGGTTTGATTGATTCAGATGATGTAAAAATAATTACTCCTTGAGCATTTTTCTCTCCAACCCATCCCTTTTCTGTTTTAAATGACTTGAAATTAAAATCGCTTCCGAGCCAAATTCTTAAAGTATTGATTTCTTTATCTGAATCATTTGTTAATTCCATTACAGACGTTTCATCTAGTGCAATACTTGTAACAGTAATTTCTTCAGCATATGCATTTGATGGAAATATGATCAATACAATTGAAAATAACAATACAACTGCTAGGAAAATTCCTCTAGTAGAGGATCTATTCATGTAATTCGAATTCAATATCTCTCACTTAAACCTTAAAGATTTTTCCTCATTTTTCTATTTCTTAGTTTAGTGTTTTTCATGAGCAAACTTCTTAAATCTTAAGGCTTGGCCTTTTGGAATTTTCCCAAATCTGGTTTTGTAACCTCATTTTGATATTGTCTGATACGCTCAGCAATTAGTCTGTATAATGTTCTGAATTGATCTTTGGTTTTGTCTGATAGAAAACTGGTCTCCTCAAGTGCGATCTTCTCACATATGTATCTGGTAATTTCTTCATTGTTGAATTCTCCCCAATCTTCATCTCTATGTTCTTGCCATATTTTTCTTAATTTTTCTAAAACCCCTTTGCCATCTTTAGATGCAAGATCTTGAGGGGTAAGGTTGGAAAAACCTTCTTGTCTAAGCTTGATTTCATAAGTTTGGTTTACTGGATACAGGTAATCCTCAAGAGCAATATAATCTTCAATTGATTCGAGTTTTTTACCTTCTCTTTCAAAGAATATGGTTTGAATTGCCGAAAATTCATTTGAAACAAGCTGGGCAGAAATTTGTTTAGATTCTTCAGAGTTATCTAATAAAACAAATGTTCTATATCCATGGTTTCTGTAAAATATTGCCAATGGTAAAACTGAATTTTTACTATATGCTGCAATGACATTTAATGGATTCATTGAAATATTTGGATCTTGTAAGAATTTGTCAAATGCATTAAGATACATTGCATCTGACATCGTTTCTACTATGATTATTGGTCGTGAGTTTGTTCCTATCTCTCTATCTACAATAGATTCAACTTGACCTCTACAAAGCCCATACAAAATAGGCGTCAGTGTTTTATCATCTGCATTCCAATAATCGTAAAATATTCTGCTGAGATGTTTCCTCTTGTCCAGTTCTACGACAAGTAAGTTGCCTGGTGTATAATCAAATATCATAAATGGTGAATGTGTTGCATACAATACTTGATTTGATCCAGCTAAGTTCTTCAACAAATCTGAAATTCCCATTTGTTGAGTTGGGTGTAGGTTTCTAGCTGGCTCGTCTAATAGTAGTATTGCTTCTTTCAATTCTGCTCTTTGTGTCTCAGCTGCAAAGTTGACAATAAATGAAAATGTCCATTTAAAACCTTCAGCTCTTCTGTTTAGTAATCCTGTATTTGTTATGGTTCCATCTTTATGAACATCTGAAATTACAACACTCATTATGTTGCCTGGATTGTATCTCAAATCAACATGGATTGGATCCCCTTTCCATGCTGGATTTAATTTTTTACTTAATCTGTTACTTGCGGCATTGAGAAGTTTGATGCATTTTGAAGGGCTCTCTTTTACTTTGTCTAGTTCTTTGATGTCCAGCTCTGCTAAATAAAATAGATTTCTTACTGTTTCTGCTTTGTCAAATTCCTCAACAAATTCTATTGAATCTGGACGTTGACCACTTTCTTCCCTGAGGTATTCGTTGAGATTGATATTTCCGTAGATTTTCTTATAGTCTGAAAAATAAACAAACCTTGGATGCAGTTCTGATGCAATAAAATTTTGCAAGGCTACTTTCTCACTTTCTCCGCTTAGAAGGTTTGAAAACTGGTTTTCAGGACTTTCATAGAGTTTTTCCCACTCTTCAATGACTTTGGGCTCTTGAATCGCTATAACATGAAATTGATTGCTGAATTCTGCCATCCCTCTATCAAATGTTTCTTGATTTTTTGGGACGTCTTCTTCAAAAAATTTTGTATCGATTTGAATTCTTAAATGGTTTGGAATGGTGTCTAAGAAACCAAAAATTTGTTTTGAAAAGTTCTCCCACGAATTTAGTCCCTTATTTTCTTCTTCACTGAGTTTAATGTTTTCAAATTCATATTGAACTCTTGGATTTTTATTTGTTCTAAATAATTTAATCTTTTTTATATCTGGCAATCCTGGAAATTTTTCTTTTATTATGCTGATTTCATTTTGGCTTAGATCAAATTCGCCTTCGGCCAATCTCATTTCTTCTTTTAATTCTTCATTCATTTCATCACAAAGATCTAATTCTGAAACTTCTTCATCTTTATTCAACAGTGTAAGTGCTTGAAGAATTGTAGTTTTTCCACTTTCGTTTCTCCCTACAAAAGCTGCTAAATCTCCCACTGTTATTTCTCCAGAATCATGAATGCAACGATATGCTCTAACTCTGAATTTTCTAAGTCGCATCTAGCGATATTTAGTTGGCTACGATTTAACTCATTCGTCAAATTGATCTTGACCCTTGAAATTTTGCTAAATAGATATAAGGGAATTGTAGATTTTAAAACGAAATGGTCAGTAAACGAGTTTCTGTCGTATTTGTTTTACCTGTAATTTTCTCAATAGTATTCGGTTCTGTCGTACTATCTGATGTTCTTCAGAAACCTGATAGAGAATTAAACATGTGGCCTATGTCTTATTCAGAAGGAGGGATTGTCCATGATGCTTCGATTGAAATAATTGGATTATCTGAGCAATATTCTACGTCTGAACCTGTTCAAATTCAAGCCAAAATTGATGATTCTTCATTTAGTTGTGGAGATCTATACATTACAATTTATTCTTCTGAAAAAAGTGATGTAATTACACAAGGTGGATTCTTTGAGCAATGCTTTGAATCTGGAAGCAAAATTGTTCCTGTTGGAGACACGTTTTCTGAAGTGATCACCACTCCTGGCTCATATGAAATAGTCATAGAAATGGTCTCAAAACAACTAAAGAATATCTCTACAAAAGGAACTTTTACTGTTAAATAGGAATTAAATACTGATTGATAAGTAAGAAATTGAAATTAAAATTTAAGGTGATTTGATGGTAAAGAAAAAAGATACTCTAATTGAAGAAGCAGAAAAAATCAAAGCTGATCTTGATGAATTAAAGAAGAAAAAGACCATTTTAGATGCTAAACCTGCAAAGAAAGCAGCAAAGAAAGCTGATGCTAAACCTGCAAAGAAAGCAGCAAAGAAAGCTGATGCTAAACCTGCAAAGAAAGCAGCAAAGAAAGCTACTGTCTCTTCTTGGACTGTCTCTAAAACTTCCTTCTCTTCTAAATGATGGAGGTGGTCTGATGTCTTTTTCAGTAGGATTCTCGTATTTTTTACCTATCTCATCGACTCTTATGTTGAGTTTTTCAAGTAGAGTTTGATTTAATCCCTCACCGTATACATCAACTCTAGCAGCAATCACTGCTTTTGCAGCAACTGCACGTGCAATTTTTCCTCTTTGCCATCTAGGAGCTGCATGAACCATTGCATGTTGGAATAACAATCCGTGTTTTGGGGGTTGAGAACCTGTTTTCAATGATCTGAATAATGCTTTTTCAGCTCCTAGCACTTGTATTGTGCTGGCAGGAAGTGATGCCATTTTTTTAAGACTACCAGCTCTTCCTAAAATTCTTGCACCAACTGCAGTTCCAAGAATTGCTGAAAGATTTGGTGCAATTTCTTGCATCTCTTTTTCAACATGTTCCTCGAGTTTCTTACGCAATTCGTGAAAGTCTAAAACTTGTTTTGCGATTGATTGCACAATTGCCAAATTGATATCTGAAATATCTCCCCCTCTACTTTTTGAAGAAATTAATGATAACATTTCTACTTTTGATTCAGGAAAACCTGCATCTTCAAAAATTTGTTTAGTTAATGATTCTCGTTTACCTGCCATTACAATCTGTGCATATCCGTTAATACTATCAATTATGTTGTCTAATTCTGGAAAATGCAATCCATACCATTCTCTGAGTCTTGAACTCAATCCATTTGCAATCTTGTCGATTTCATCTAGAGAATTAATTGCTTGAATTATATGAAGATCTGGGCTTTCTGAGACTTCGGTAACTTTTGAAGATGAAAATCCTAAAGCAAACTCTCTTAGTTTTCCAAGTGTATCTTGCAAATTAGAAGCAAAACCTGAATCCACGATAATTTGTGGTTTTGTAGATTGGACTCTATCTAATTCTGCAGAATCCATCAAATGACAATCAATTGAATATTTTTTTAGAATTGCAAGTAATGATTCATCACTTACAGAAAATCCTCTCTGAGTAGATGCTAAATAATTTACAAGTTCATTTAATTTGGATTCTTTATTTTTCACTAAAAGATATTCTTTAACAGGATTTGAGAAAGCAAATGCTTTGTCTAGTTTTTCATCATTGAAAACTGAGATTCCTAACTCTGTTAATATTACAGAATGCATGACTAGTTAATCCTAAATCGCCTTTAAAAAAGGTACCAGAATCAAGAATCAACTGTTATATTCGAAACTATGCTCACTAATCAAAGTGGAACCTAGTATTGCAACTTCCATAGGTCAAATTCAATTAGATAAACCTGTAATGCTCGCATCTGGAATTTTAGGTATATCTCTTGATGTGTTTAATCGACTTTATGCATCCGGTGCTGGAGCTGTTGTTACAAAATCTCTTAGTACTGCACCATGGGAAGGTTACCCTAACCCTACAATCTTCAGTGTAAAAGGAGGTGGATGGATAAATGCAGTTGGATTATCAAATCCCGGTGCTTCGAATTTTGCTAAAATGATTGAACCAAATCAGGATGTACCAATTATAGTAAGTTTAGTGGGCTCTGTACCTGAAGATTTTGAAACCATGATAAAGGAATTTGAAAATTGTAAAATTAAAGCATATGAATTGAATTTATCTTGCCCTCATGTTGCTAAAGTTGGATTAGAAGTTGGAGATGATCCTGGACTAGTTAAAACAATTGTTTCTACTGTGAAAAAAGCAACAAATGTGCCAGTAATTGCCAAAGTTGGCTTGGGAACCAGTAATTATCTAAATACTGTAAGCAATGCAGTTGATTCTGGAATTGATGCTATAACTGCAATTAACACTGTTCGTGCAATGGCCATTAATGTTGAAACCAAACGACCTATACTTAGCAATAAATTTGGTGGATTGTCTGGTACTCCGATTAAACCTATTGCGTTAAGATGTGTTTATGAAATTTCTTCAAAATTTGACATTCCTATCATTGGATGTGGAGGAGTCTCTACATGGGAAGATGCAGTAGAATTTTTCTTGGCAGGTGCTTCTGCAGTTCAACTTGGTAGTGCAATAGGTGATAACTGGGTTGGAGTTTTTGATGATATTAACAGAGGAATTTTAGAGTACATGAAGAAAAATAATTATTCCACAATAAAGGACATGGTGGGTCTTGCAAAGAAATCATAACCATCCAACAATCGTTACAATTGAAAAAGTAATTGATGAAACACCTACTGTTAGGACTTTGGTTTTTTCAGATGATGTTATGCCAAATGTTCTTCCTGGACAATTTGCCATGGTTTGGATTCCTGGCGTTAATGAATTACCAATGAGTATAATGATTTCAAAAGAATCTGGAAAGGCAGCATTTACAGTTAGAAAACATGGACCTTCCTCTACTGGATTATTCAATGTTCCAGTTGGAGGACAAATAGGAATTAGAGGTCCGTATGGAAATTCATTTGATATCAAAGAAGGAAAACTCTTGCTGGTTGGTGGTGGAACCGGTCTTGTTCCAATGATGCGATTACTTACTTTTGTAAAACCTACTGATGATATCACTGTGTTAATGGGTGCCAAATCAAAAGACGAAGTATTCTTTGAAGATTTATCAAATGAATTGCTAAAAAATAATCCTCACCAGGTAATTGTTTCAACTGATGATGGAAGTTATGGTGAAAAAGGATTTGTAACTGATTTAGTTGAAAAATTAGTTAATGATACCCACTACGATGCAGTGTATGTCTGCGGTCCTGAAATTATGATGTACAAAACTGTACAATTTGCTAACTCTAGAAAAATATTCGTCCAAGCCAGTCTTGAGAGAATGATGAAATGTGGAGTTGGTATTTGTGGTAGTTGCTGTGTAGGTGAAGATCTTGTCTGTAAAGATGGAACTGTATTTGATGGAGAACATTTGTCAAAAAACAGTGAATTTGGTCATTTACATCGAAATAAGGCTGGAATTTTAGAAAATTACTAATTTTTTCTAGCAAGGTTTAAAATAAATCATAAAATTATTTCCATGAAGGGTATGGGTACTCCAAAAATAGTCTTAACTGCTGATAGAACTTTGATGTCTCCTTATAGGGGATTGTCTCTTGCAACATTTTTCGGATGTGCTCCCGCACTTGACCCTAATAGGGATAAAAGCAGTTTTTGGTATAAAATTCTTGGAAATCAAGTAACTCCAAAAGTTCTATTTGATTTCATTTGTAATTGGTCCCCTGACATTGATGGTGTAGCAAAATATGCTCCATATGGATTAAGAAAATTAGAAGCTGGTTTGTTACGTGATGGCTTTGCACGAAAAGATGTAGTTATTGCTCATCCAAATCACATTGAAAAATTCATTGGCCCTGAAACCGAAGTTATTGGAACTTACGAAATGGATCCTCTTGGAATGGGTCCTGTTACTATGACATTTACTTATGGTAGAAAACAAACATCATATGATGAATTTTACAATGCTGAATTACATCATAGAATAAAAGCTGCAAAAGCAAGAACTGGAAGTAAAGCCAAAGTAATTTCTGGTGCATCTGGAACTTGGCAATACAATTACGATCCAGCTAAAATTGAAGAATTTGGAATCTATGCAATCCTTGAAGGAGAGCTTGGTGGTATTGCACCTGAAATTGATGGACATGCAGGACGATTCTTTAACTATTTGATTAATGGCGATTTTGAAAACATGGATCCTTTCAGAAAGAGAAGTGACTTTAAGGTTAACATTAAAGAATTTGAAAGAGAAGGCAAAAAAATTCATGGAAGATTTGTAAATTTCTGGGATAGACCTGAATTAGAAGAAATTCCTGACATCGTTGAACCAAGTATGCATGGAATGGTTGAAGTAATGCGTGGTTGTGGTAGGGGCTGTAAATTCTGTGATGTCACATTAAGATCTTTAAGATACTATTCACCTGAAAAAGTCAAAAAAGAAATTGAAGTTAACATTAAGAAAGGTGGTTCAAAATCTGCATGGATTCACAGTGATGATATTTTTGTTTATGGTATGGATCCTAGAACTGCAAAAGGAATGGAACCAAATAGAGAAGCCTTAGAAGAATTGTTTACTGCAATTATGTCTACTGGAGTTGAACATACAAATCCAACTCATGGTACATTGGCAGGTGCAATTGCAGATGAAAAACTTATTCCTAATCTATCTAAAATCATAAGAGCTAGTCCTGATAATATGATTGGAATTCAAGCTGGATTTGAAACTGGCAGTCTTAGATTAATCGGTAAATATGCTGATAGAAAACTTGCACCTTATGATCCATCTGAATGGCACTGGGTTGTAAAAGAAGGCGTTAAAACTTTGAACCAGGATTATTGGATTCCTGCATTTACTTTAATCATGGGTCTTGATAATGACGAAACTCCTGAGGATTCTTGGGAAACTATTAGACTACTCAGTGAATTAGAACGCGAACAACCTGATTCTATGTTTACTGCTACAGCACTGACATTTGTTCCAATTGGATTACTTGAAAAATCTGATTTCTTCCATATTGGAAATGAAATGACTCCTGCACAACTAGGAGTTCTTTACAAGACATGGCAACACAATTTCAAATATGGTATTCAGAAATTCATGACTAAGACTGGTTCAAAAGGACCGCAGAGATACTTCTTTAATGCAATCGCACGATCTCTTGGTGGTGTACCTTTAGGTGCAATGGAAAAATATGCTCGTAGAAAGAGTAAGGAACACGAAAAAGTCATTGAGACTGTTAAAGCCAAGTACTGGTAGTCATCCAAATACATAAATTCACTAATTCTTATTTTAAAGCATGGCAACACACGGTTCACTTACTAAAGCAGGTAAAGTAAGAGGACAAACACCCAAAGTTGAAGGTAGAAAAATTGTAGGCACTAGCTCTAGTGTTGGAAACAAAAGTAATTTCAAAAAACGATTTGTCTTAGGTAGATATCCAGGTCAAAACAAACCTGGACAAAGAAGAAAGAGACGATAGTCAATTTTCACTAAAATTTACTCATTTTACGATCATTTTCTCAAGCAATACTCTTATAAAGTACTGGTACCGTACTATACGGTATGGTAGAAGATTTAAGATTAGATAGTTTAGAGGGCGTAGGTCCTGTAACTACAAGAAAATTATCCGATGCAGGTGTCCACAACGTCATGGACCTCATCGTTAGAGGTCCTGTTGAAATTGCAGAAATAACTGGAATGGAAAAGGATACTGCTGAAAAAATTGTCAATAAAGCCCGACAACATTTAGTTGAAGGTGGATTAATTGCCAAACATTTTACAAGTGCAACTGAAATTTACAAACACCGACAAAGTATTGGTAAAATTACAACTGGTACAAATTGTCTTGATACGTTATTTGATGGAGGTATAGAGACTCAGGCCCTAACAGAAGTTTATGGTGAGTTCGGTTGTGGTAAAACACAATTTGCTCATACAATGTCTGTAATGGTTCAAAAAAGCAAAGAAGAAGGTGGTCTTGAAGGCTCTGTATTATACATTGATACTGAAAACACTTTCAGACCTGAAAGAATTGTATCTATTGCTCAAGCTCATGACATGGATCCTGAAAAAGTTTTAGATAATATCATAGTAGCTCGTGCATATAACAGTGCACACCAAGTACTAATTCTAGAAGAAGCTGGTCCTGTAATCGAAGAAAACAATGTTAAATTAATTATTGCAGATTCTGCAGTAGGATTGTTCCGTGCTGAATATCTTGGAAGAGGAACACTATCAGTAAGACAACAAAAACTAAATCATTTTGTTCATTTGTTGTCAAGAATTGCAGAAACATACAACTGTGCTGCAATTGCAACAAACCAAGTTATGGCATCACCTGATGTCTTCTTTGGTGATCCAACTCGTCCAATTGGTGGAAATGTAGTTGCACATACAAGTACATACAGAATCTACTTTAAGAAATCAGGTAAGAAACGAATTGCTAGAATGGTAGATAGTCCTCATCATCCTGAAGAGGAAGTAATCTTTGCTCTAGGTGAAGCAGGTGTTATAGATCCAGAAGACGCTGAGAAAAAGACGAAAAAAACTACCAAAAAAGCAACTACCAAAAAGGCAAAAACACCTGAGGTAGAGGCTACAGTAGAAACACCTGAGGTAGAGGCTACAGTAGAAACACCTGAGGTAGAGGCTACAGTAGAAACACCTGAGGTAGAGGCTACAGTAGAAACACCTGAGGTAGAGGCTACAGTAGAAGTCGAATCTGATGATTTAGATCCTGTAGAAGAGTAATCTCTCTTTTTCTTCTATTTTTTTACTCTTTTTGATTTTCATTTCAATTAAATCACCAAATTATAAAATATCCCTCTTGTGAATCTGTTAATACATAATGACAGATTTGTATCGATTGCTTCCTGAAGAGATGGAGAAACTTGTAATTAATATGGGATATCCTCGATATAGAGCAGACCAAATTTTACTTCCATTATACTACAAATTTCCAAAACAGCTCGATGATATTCCACAACTTCCAAAAAAATTAAGAGAGGAATTAACTGCAGCAGGATATACTATAGGCTCTGCAAAAGAAATTCATCGTATTGTAAGTGATGATGGAGACACAACAAAATTATTACTTGAACTATCTAATGATAATTCTGTAGAAACAGTCCTAATGCAATATGATCCTACCAAGATTGGTGGTCATCCAAGATCAACTGTTTGTGTTTCTACTCAAATTGGATGTGCAATGGGATGTGTATTTTGTGCAACTGGTCAGATGGGATTTGAAACAAATCTAAAAGCAGAACATATTGTATCTCAAGTAATTCACTTTGCAGAAATATTGGAGAAACGCGGAGAGCATGTAACAAATTTAGTTTTTATGGGAATGGGTGAACCCATGGCAAATTATGATGAAATGATTAGGGCTGTAAAAATTTTAACACATGATAGAGGATTCGGATTGGGTCAAAGACACATAACAATTTCTACTATTGGAATAAGATCTGGAATTGAAAGACTTGCTGAAGAAAATCTACAGATTGGTCTTGCAATATCATTACATGCTCCAAATAATGAATTACGTAAAAAGCTAGTTCCAACAGCTAGTCCTAATTCAGTAGAAGAAATTATTGAATTAGGTAGAAACTATTTCAAGAAGACTGGACGTCGTGTGACTTTTGAATATGCACTCATGGCTGGAATTAATGATTCCCCTGAAATTGCAACAGAATTGGCACGGCTTTTGAAAGGCAATGGCTCTCATGTGAATCTAATTCCTATCAACCCGACAGCCGGTGATTTTAAGCGCCCCTCGGAAAAAAATGTCTTGGAATTTGAACGAATTTTATCTGATGCTGGCATAAATTGTACAGTTAGGATCGAAAAAGGCACAGAGATTTCTGCTGCTTGTGGTCAACTTAGAACCGATCTTGTTGGTCAAAATTGAGCATATCTTGTTCTAAGTCTTAAAATAGGGCTTTCGAAGGTTTTACACTCATGGCAACTAAGAAATCTTCTGGTCGTTCACATGGATTTAAACATAAATCAAGATCTGTAATGAAGAAAAAGGCCCCAAGAGGAGTCTCATTTTTGTTACGTGAATACAAAGAAGGTCAACAAGCACTTGTCATTATTGATCCAAGACAGCACAAAGGATTACCACATAGACGATACCATGGTAAAGTAGGTATGATTACAAAAGTTGGTAGACGTGCTATTACATTAGATGTAAAACTAGGTGATAAATCGAAAACCTTAATCACTAGATTGGATCACATTAAACCATTCGGTGTATAATATGGAAGAAGTAAAAAAGAAACAAGCCATCTCACTTTCAGAAGTTAAAGAAATTTTAGGTAAAGTTGATGTCGAAGAAATGGATCAAATCCAACGTTGGACTTATGATTATGTTTCAAAATTTGTATCTATTGAATCAAAAGATGCAAAAGAAATGAAAAAACGACTAATCAAAGAATGTGAATTAACAGAAGACGAAGCTGTTGAAATAGTAAACATTAGACCAACAAGTTTGGCAGAACTACGTTCCTTTACCTTTGGTTGGAAAAAATTAATTCTTGCTGAGACACTAGAAAAAATGCTCAAGATAATCAAGGAGCATTCGTAAGTTTTTCGGAGTATTTTATTTTGTATCGGGCACAACCCCCAGCTAGAAAGTATGAAGAATATGCATATGTTTTGGATTTCAACACTAGAGGCAAGTCATCTACTGTAAAAGGTAGAGAAGGAATTATCATTACTGCAATTGGTGAAGACAGACTAACTCTTTTAGAAATTCTTGGAATTCCAAACTCCACCTTTGAAATTGGAGAGAAAATCTATATCGGAAAAGAAGGCAGAACAAAAGTTCTATCTGTTTTAGGAAAGATGGACTATGCTCGAATATCCTCCTCTGCACAAAGTGAATTGGAATCAGTAGTTGAAAAAATTGTAACTAATAATGAGGAAAAATTTGTAACCTATCTAAACAATGCACAACCTCTAACACCTAGAATTCACGCATTGGAATTAATTCCTGGAATTGGAAAAACATACATGAAAACAATGCTTGAGGAACGAGAACAAAAAAAGTTTGAAAGCTATCAGGATTTACAAGATCGTGTTGGATTTAAAGAACCAATTAAACACATTTCAGAAAGAATCTTGGATGAAATTACTGGTGAAAGTAGAATGAATCTCTTCGTTAAGAGATGATAAAAAGAAAAAAACTTGGACAACACTTTCTAAACTCTGATTCTATAGCAAAATCCATCATTTCTGAAGCAAAAATCACAAAAAATGACACTGTGTTTGAGATTGGAACTGGCCAGGGAATTCTCACTCCTATGTTATGTGAAAAGGCTGGTAAAGTAATCTCAGTTGATGTTGATGAAACATTAGTAAGAAACGCTAAATCCAAATTTTCTCACTTTGATAATCTTGTTTTAAAATCTGGAGATGGTTTAAAGAAAAAAGATAGTTTCACTATTTTTGTATCTAATCTTCCATATTCTAGGAGTAAGGATGCAATTGAGTGGTTGGCACAAACATCTTTTTCCCATGGGGTGATAATGGTTCAAAAAGAATTTGCTGACAAATTACTTGCAAAATCATCCAAAAATAGAAAAGCAATAAGCATTATAGCAACTCATGCATTTAATATAATTCATATATCTAAAGTAGGAAAGAATAATTTCTCTCCTCCCCCAAAAATTGATTCTGTTATTCTTAAAATAACTAAAAAAAACAATCTAAGTAAAGATCTTATTCAAACAATCAATAAAATATTTTCATATAGAAGAAAAACTGTTAAAAATATTTTAAAACAATTTGATAAAGAGTCTATGATAGATAAACGAGTAGATGATCTTTCAGGAGATGAAATTATTAATCTTGCAAACAAAATTCTCGAAAAATGACGAGTATCCTCCTTCTGAGGATACTTTTTTCATAGCAAATAATATCGAAAATGAAAGAGGAAACTATGCTTTAGATGTTGGAAGTGGCTCTGGATATCTCACCAAATTACTTTCTGATAATTTTTCATTTGTAGTTGGCACTGATGTCAATTGTAACGTATTACAACATCAAACTTCTTACAAAACAAATAATCTGATTTGTTGTAATGGTTCAGATGCATTAAAAATTAAATTTGATTTTATTGTATGTAATCTGCCTTATCTTGCAACTAATGAAATAATAGATGTTGCAACAGATGGCGGTTCAGAAGGATTTGAAATTCCTAAAAAAATATTTGATTCTATAATTAATAACCTGGCTGAAAGTGGAAAATTTATCTTTGTTACATCTTCTTTGTCAAATTACCAAAAATTGATTGATTATGTTGAGAGATTAGGCCTGAAAACTCGAATAATGGCAAAAAAGAAACTATTCTTTGAGGAATTGATTCTTGTAGAAACCACCTGGTGATTACTTTCTAAGATTTTCTTTTGCATATGTGATAATCGCATCTGTCATCTGTGTAGTTGATGCATTACCTCCAATATCCCAAGTCACTACTTTTCCTTCATTGATTACTTTTTCAGTTGCATCAAATATTGCGTCCCTAATTTCCCTTTCACCCATATAATCTGCCATCCAAGCTCCTGATAGAACGGTTGCAGTAGGATTTACTTTGTTCTGTCCTGTAAATTGTGGTGCACTTCCATGTGCTGCCTCAAACATTGCATAATTGTCTCCAATGTTTGCAGAATAAATTAATCCAATTGAACCAACAAGAGCTGATGCAAGCTCAGAAATAATATCCATAAATAAATTGGTACTCACTAATACTGCACCATTAAACTGTTCAGTCGCAATTACCATTTGCTGTGCCATGTTATCTATGTAGATTTCAGATAATTCTATTCCAGTTCCTTCTACTGCTTTTTGTGTTTCATCCCAAAATATTCCATCTGTCTGTTTTAGGATATTTCTTTTTGTAATCGCAACCATTTTTTTCATGTTAAATTTATTCGCCCAATCTACTGCTGAATCAACCAATCTTCTACTTCCATGTCTTGTAATTTTTCTAATTGCAATTGCTGCATCATCTGTGATTTTCGCTTCTACTCCTGTGTACAATCCTTCTGTAGCTTCTCGAAAACATACACAATCAAGCTTTCTATCTGGTGTTAATCTATCATAAGTTTTAGTAGGTCTGATATTTGCATAGAGATCAAATTTCTGTCTTAATGTTACTGCAACACTTCTAGGTGCACCTGGAACTGGGATTGTTGTAGTAGGTCCTTTGAAACAGCAGTCAGCCTCTTCCAATGTTTTCATGGTTGCATCAGGAATGTATGATGCATCTTTTCTACCATTTTTGTCCCATTGTTCTGAGCCTGCTTCACACAGGATCAATTCTGATTGAAAGTTACATTCCTTTAGGACTTTTAACATTGAATCTACGACTTCGGGTCCGATACCATCCCCCTTCATTACTGCTGCTTTTTTACTCAAAACTGCAATATTTTGAGGAGTTTATTATTTAATTCTACCTTGCATTTGAAAATACTATCTACATATTTTCTATAGAGATGATTTAATACCTAATTTGTTAAATGATATTCAAATGCAGATTGTTCAAATCTCTGATCTACATGTTGGCTCTCAATTTTTACAAGAAAAATTTGATATTTTAGTTAATGAAGTAAATGATCTAAATCCAGATGTAATTGTAATTACTGGTGATTTGACTAATGAAGGATTGATGAAAGAATATGAAGAATGTAAATCATTACTATCTAAATTTAACACTAAAAAAATTATCACCATAAGTGGAAATCATGATTATAGAAACACTGGTTATTTGTTATTCAAAAAATTTTTTCCATTTGAAACTGTAAATGAGTTAGGTGATGATGTTGTCTTAGTTACTGTTGGTACTGCTAGACCTGATAGAAATGAAGGTGAAGTTGGGTATAGGCAAAACTTGTGGTTAGAAAGAACTATGAAAAAATACAAAGACAGGGTAAAGATTGTTGCAATGCATCACCACTTGATTGCAATTCCTGATACTGGTTCTGATCAACTTACAGTCGTTGATGCAGGTGATGTTCTTAGAACAGTTTTAGATTCTAAAGTAGATGTGGTATTGTGTGGACATAAGCATAGACCATGGGCTTGGAATTTTAGATCACTTACTGTAGTAAATGCAGGAACAGCTACATCTGAACGAGTTCGTGGGTTTTTTGAGAATACCTACAATATTCTTACAATTAATGACAAAAAAGTTCAAGTGGATCTCAAAATTGTAGGTGGAAAAAGACTTCCAATTGATGAAATTGTGAATAATTATAGCCAATTTCCAGACGAGTGAATTTATTTACAGATAAATTCTAGGCATCATTATGCGGGGGTCGCCTAGCCTGGTAGGGCGTAGGATTGCTAATCCTATGTCCGCAAGGACACGGGGGTTCAAATCCCCCTCCCCGCGCCATTAAAACTTAATAGACGGATTTCAGAAGTTTTTGTATGGGACGAAGAAAAACACAAAAAATTATTCGCACTGGTCCAAAAAATGCTACCACTGGAATGTGTCCTCTTTGTAAAACAATTGGCAAAATTTTCATTCTTGGCTCACCTGGTGAGGAGAGAGCAAAATGTGAAAAATGCCGTCAAGAATTTGAATTATAGTTCAAAAAACTAGCCTGCCCATCAAGATTTTCACCCATAACTTTTTAAGACAAATTTTTGCTGATAGATAATTATGAGTTCAGAAGCTGAAACCATCTATGAAAGAGTAGCAAAACTTGAAGATGAGATTGCATTACTCCGAAGTGAAGTTGATATTCTCAAAGGAGCACTAAGAAACAAAATTGCTCGTCATGAAATATCAATGATCAAAAAAGGACAAGACATAGATTCTATTATTGATTAATTTTTTGTCTTTATACTTCTAATCAATTCTAAAATAAAGTCTACATCTTCCGCATTTGGATTGATTTCTAAATATTTATTCAGATATTTTAAAGCAATTTCTGGATTTTGTAGTCTGTCTTCTATAATTCCTTTATCTCTAATGTCTTCAGCTGATTCTGGTTCTATTGCCAAAACCATATTGACACATCGTAATGCTTTCTCATATACAAATGATTGAACATAAGAATTTTTTAAGTTACGAGTTAATCTTACAAGAATCTGTTCTGGTTTTACTTCATCAAGAAATTCTGGTTGAAATTCTAGTTGGCCTCCATAATTTACATCCAGAATATCTTGCAAGTCGTCAATGTCCAACAACCGTCCATCATAAAATGGATCTAAAATCATCTCTTCATTGTATTTTACCAATATGTGGCTAGGAAATCCTACAATCTTAAGATCCAATCCAATGAACTTTGCAATTTCTGCATATAGAATTGAAATAGTAATTGGTAGACCTGTTTTCTTATCGATAACTTCGTTTAGAAAATTATTTTTTGGATTGTAATAGTCTTCATCATCTCCACTAAAACCTAGATTCTCAAAGAGATGTTCATTTAACATCGAAATCAAATATGTTGGATTCCTTACATCACTGATTGATTCTTTTAGAGATTTTCCAATCCTGTTTATTTTTTCTATGTATTCATCAATATTCAGATCTGGATATTCTATAATTTGCGCAAATTTTAGACACTTTTCAACCAAGTTGAAATTTGGATTTTTTACAAATGACATCCATTCTGCAACCAACGGATCAAATTTTTCTTCCAATTGTCACAAACTCAGTTTTTTAAGATATAGTTGAGGATCTTTGAGCTCTCTAGTATTTGGCGGAATTTGAATCATTTTTTTGAAGGTGTCTTTGCCTAGTTTTTCATATATTGTTTTTGTAAAATCCTTGCCCATGCTTTTCCTAACTTGGTACGCTGAAAAGTCTGTGCCCATAAACGTCGTAAGATAATTTTGAAAATCTTGATCATCTTTTAAGATATTTTCAATTGCAAAAGCTGCCATTCCCTCCATCGCGGTAAATGCTGCGTGATGTTGCTGAATTGGAACTAGCCATTTTTTGTAAATTCCTAAAAGCTCAGGAATCGACTCGCCTATTTTAGGGTCTATCTCTACGTGGGTGAACGTCATTACATCAGGTCCAATTTGCTCAATTAGAAAATGATCTGGATTTAAAAAGAAAATAAATTAGCTTTTTTTGCAAATGGAAAATCATCTGGAACTGCTTGTAATTGACAATACTCTGATAACTTGTTAATGGTTTCAGTATCTAACGATAGAATGACTTTTGCCAGTTCTTCATTGATTTTGTTAACTTCCATTGCCGCATCTTTGTTTATTTGCTGAAGATTTCCTTGTGCAGAATGAATCAACTCTTCAAGTACTGCCATCTTTACTGCCCCCAAATACCCCGAATTCACATTTTCAAATCTTGACTCATATGGCTCACCTTGTTTGTGCAAAATTATTTGTGGATATCTTGACAGGATGAATTTGTTTAAATAAATTACTGAATCAAGATAATCACCATATGTTGTTGTGATTTTTGAAATGTATTGAATTGCATATGTTGAATAAACTAAATACTTTGCAGTATCTTGCTGCATCAACTCTGCGATTTTTTTTAGATCTTCTTTTGCAACAGCATTGAACAGTTCTTCAACAAACGCTTTTGATTCTTTATCTGCAAAGACTTTGTTCCCCTTTACCCGCTTCAATTCTTCCAATTCCGGAAATTTTAACATTAAATCTTCTGGAACATTTACTCCAAGAAATTCTTCAACTTTGTTTTTGAAATCCTGCAACACTGAATTTGCAATTTCATCTAATTCTTTGAATTTCACCTTGTCTGAAATGTCTTCTTTTGCTTTGGCTGCCAACTCTGTAATCTCCTTCTCTTCGTTAATCTCGACTGATAATTGTCCAAATAATGCCTCAGCAAATTCTTGAAATTCTCCCATTTCGCATAAAATCCAAAAATACTCCATTTAAGATTATCTTGGTTTTATCTATGAAAGAAATTATTAATTCAAAATTTACCGATTTGTTATACGATAATGTTAGAATCCAGTCTTGAATTTTTAAGATGTGTCAGATGTGGTTCAAAATTAGAATTAAACGCATTCAAACTAGATAAAGAAATTGAAGAAGGAATACTAGAATGCAAAAAATGTAATCTGGAATTTCCAATCATTGATAAAATACCTGTCTTGTGGGATGATTTTACTGCATATATCTCACCTCGTAAAAAATTAGGAAGCAAACTATACCAATCACTTGAAAATCAACACCTCAAGAAATTCTTAAAATCGTCTTTGTCAAAAAATCCCCATAACGAAGACAGAACGGAACTAGAAGAAAGATGGTCTAAAATATATGAAAATAGTAGGAATTCAAAATTCTATTCCCTTATAAAAGGCAGTATTGACAATTTACCAAAATCTGATCTTGTACTGGAACATGGTTGTTCAATTGGAATTATGACTTCGTATTTAGCTGATTCTAACAAAATGGTTTTTGGAGTAGATAGATCATTTAGTGCGTTACAAATTGCAAAAAAATCTTACAAAAACAATCTTGATTATTTTATAGCTGATTCATTATCTTCTGTATTTGGAAAATTACAGTTTAGTTTGATTTTGGCGTTAAATATTTTGGAATTAATTGAACCAATGGAGTTGCTAAAACATATGTCAAAACAAATTTCATCTGGCTATTTGGTGATCTCTGAACCTTATGACTTTGATAGGGGAACAAACTCTGTTAGAAAACCTCTTGATGAATTTACATTACGCACAACTTTGAATGAGTTTGATTTCAAAATAACTGCAAAAACAAAAAAACCTTCATACCTGCCTTGGAATTTAAAACTCAATCCACGAGCAACTCTGAATTATAAAGTTGATTTTATAATAGGAAAAAAATAGGATTCAAATAAGATCTTTCCAAATTCCTTTAAACTCGTCACTTGCAACCACTGTTACAATTTTTATCGTACCTAATGGTATTAGATTCTCTCTCTTATCGTAATATGTGAACTCGCCTTCTTTATCTGGATAAATTGTAATTGTGTCTTGTTGTCCTGGCTCTAGCAGATTTGTTTGAACATTAAATCCGTCTATGTATAATCTGTGAAAAGTTGTGCCATTATTTATCACTGTTAAAATATATGCAAATGATGTTCGTGACAACAACGTTGGATTTGCATCTCCTCTAACTCCTTTAATTCCTCTTACTTTTGTTTCTCCATCTACGTCTTCAAAAACTATTGTCTGCTCAACAGTTTCTGCCCAAAAAATATCCACATGTCTGACATTTCCCTGCCCCACAAAGCCTATAGTTACGGCTAATCCAAATATTCCTGCAACCATGGCAACAATAATCCATTTTTTGTCATTTGCCTCCAACTTGATGTATTTATTACTCCTTTCTCCTTTAAGAAATATCTACTACTTTCTCACTAATGAAGAATAACAATCAAATATCAAAATACTGTACTCATTAGCATGGCCTCAATTATCATTATTCCTATAATCATTGTTGCAATTATTGGTTTGTCTGGGTATCTTGTTTATCGATTTTTAATTTATGATTTGTATTGTAAAAGATCTGTCATCCAATCTCTTCGAAAATATAATATTAAAAAAACTCCATCTCAAATTATCAAGGAATACTATGAAAATAAAGGAGAAAAAATTACACACAAAGAAATCCAAAACCTTGAAAAAAACTACAGACAAAATGAACCTGAACAGTTTCTTGCAATGTATGATGCAATTAGAGAGAATCTTAAAGACAAAAAATAATCTTTTCTAAATAACTTAAGGCTTTACTGGAATTTGAATAAATGGTGTTCCGCCTTCACCTACCACTAGTGGTAGTTTACCATCCCATGCTTGGGTCTTTAGCCAATCCAAATAGTTTGGATTCTCGGCAAGTGCTCTGTTAATAATGGCAATTGCTTCTGCTTCACCTTTGGCTTCTGCAATGTTTGCGTTTGCCAAACCAACTGCATTGGCTTCTGTCTGTCTTGCTTCAACTTCAATCCTTCTCAAGTCATTTTCTGCTCTAAGTGCATTTTGTTCTGCTTCTACTTTAGATTCAATTGCTTGAGCAAATAATGGTGAAAATTCAAAATCTGTAATTGAAATTACATCTGTTATAACTTCGAATTGATTCAATCTTTCAGTGATTGCAGCTTCGATGTCTTGTTTAACTAGAGGTCTTTTTGTAATTAATTCTTCAGCGTTATACTTTGCAGTTACTTGTTTTACTGTTTCTTCTATTGCTGGCTGAATTACCCTGTTTTCGTAATCAAGTCCTAAATTCTTGTATAGTCTGTGCACTGCCTCTTTGTCTGGGTGGTAGTTTACAGTTACAGTTGTTTCAACTGTTTGCAAGTCTCTTGATGCACTACGGGCATCACTTGCATACTTTAGTGTACGAACTTCAATGTTAACAACTTCATCTTGGAATGGAACTACAAAATGCAATCCTTCATCAAGTGGGGGCTGTGTAAGATCAACTGCACTCCAATGCAATAGAACCCCCCTGTGACCAGAATCAACAATTTTTACAGAAGCTGTTGCGACTACACCAATAATTATAAGAAGAACAATTGCAACTGCAACACCTTTTGCTGCACTCATGTTCACATTAACTTTAGGAGATTGATATTTTGACAATGTATACAGTATCACATCTTCTACTATTATACCAATCTAATGTGGTATCTATTCAGAAATTAGATACTTCTCAACAAATTTATGCTATCTTTGTGAAAAAGTACTAATGGCTGATCCAAATTTTTCATGGATTTACATCATAATTTTCTTGGCGATCCCACTAGCAAGAATCATTCCTCGCATTTTAGCAAAAAAAGGAATAGGAAAAAATTTCTCTCAACCTAAACCTCAAAATGAATTTCAATCCGGATTTGCTGAAAATAGTATGAATGTGCAAGAAAAGTCTAAAATGGAATCATCCAAACCTCAATCAAAAAATGATCTTGTTTTAGGTGCACTGAATAAAGGCTCAAAATCATTTGAAAGTATTCAAAAGAATACTGGATTGAATACGCAAGAACTTGATTCTGTCTTGGAAGATTTAGAAAAAAATGGATTACTCAAAGTCGTTCATAAACAAGGATTATTTGGACCCAAAACTGAACTACATCCTACTGATAAAGGATTTAAGGAATATTATTCATAAATCAATTTTTCGTTCTTTAAAATCATTTGTTTACAGGGGAATTTTGTAAAATTAGTTTGATGTTATGCATGGATATTCGCATTTAGTTTATCTAATGGATATATTGAAATATGTTCAAGTTTGTCATTTGAATCTATTTTATTTATAGCAGTATTAGTTATTGCCTCAAAACTTGGGGGCGAACTACTTCATAGAATTGGGCAGCCTACAATTCTTGGAAATGTAATAGCAGGAATAATTGTAGGTCCTACTTTTTTGGCGTTAGTACATCCAATTGAAGCAATAGAACTTTTTGTTTCTATAGGTGTGTTCTTTTTGTTTTTTTTAATTGGTCTTGAAGAGATTGATGTTGCTGGTTTGTTCAAAGTAATGAAAGGTAAAATTTTCGCCGGGGCCGCAGTTGCATTTTTAATTCCTTTTTTGGTTGCAGGTATTTTTGGATTGGCAATAGATATGAACTTCATCCAATCTTTCGCTATTGCAAGTGTAATAGCTGCATCAAGTTTGGGTGTTACTGCAAAAGTACTAAGTGATCTTGGAAAATTAAAATCCACGATCGGTCTTGAAATTTTTACTGTTACTGCAATTGTAGAGTTTATAGCAATTATTTTTGTCAGTGTATTTATTCAAATAGATACAAGCTCAGAAACTCCTGAGATTTCAGAGATGTTGTGGTTGTTTGCCAAGATGGTAATTTTCTTTGGAGTTGCTGCATTTCTTTCAGTGTATGGATTACCACAGTTTTTCAGATTGATTAAAAATCATCTTCGTGTACAGGCGGCATATTTTGGAATAGTAATTGGAATGATTCTACTTGTTGCATATTTTGCAGAAATAAGTGGAGTACATGGTGCAATCGGTGCACTCCTTTTAGGAATTGCAGTTTCTAGGATGACTAGGGATGAATATCACGAAATTTCAAAAAATATCAGTGCAATCGGGTATGGACTTTTCATCCCAATATTTTTTGCTGGAATAGGTCTTCATTTCAGCCTTGCATTCTTGGATTTGGAATGGTGGATTATTGCCGTCTTTCTAATAATTATGACTGGTGTCAAGTTTTTGAGTTCGTATATTGCAGTACGTATTGCAAAAATGCGACCTGCAACGACTGTCGCATATGGCGTAATGTCAAAAGGTGCAGTTGATCTGGCCTTGATGTTGTCTTTGCTTCAAGCAGAAATCATGGATAACAAGATATTTTCTCTTTTGGTTCTTGGCACTCTTATTACTATGATTATTTCAAGTGTTGAACTTCAACGTAAATTAAAGAAAATTACTCCCTTTAAGGTTGGGGCATCAGAACTTGGTTTATCTGCATTTTATTTCAGAAAAGTTGTATCTGACACTCCTGCAATGGCAGTAATTAATACTGACTTTTCTAAAACAACCCCTGATATTACAATTAAAGAATTTACTGAAAATAATACAGTAACAAAAAAACCATTTCTTGTTTTTGATGATGATAGACTTGTAGGGCTAGTATCAAAGCGAGAAATAAACAAATCTCATAAACAAACAAGAGATTTGACCACTGTTGGTGATGTAATGTATAAAAAATTCCATGCTGTATTGCCTGATGAATATCTATTTTCTGTAATTCAAAAGATGAACTCACATCCATTTGACATGATACCTGTCGTTGATCCTGTTGATGGGAAGGTTATTGGAATAATTACAGATGAGGCAATCATGAATCTGTTAACTGAAACTAAAAAAGTTTAAGTTTATTCCATATTGATTTCTGATTACTTGATTTTGACTATAGTGAAATAATCCTAAACTATTAGCAACATGTGTTAAAATTAACATTCCATATTATCATCAAATAATTTCTTTTTTTCTTTCCCAATACTTAATCACCTCCAATATTATCTAAGAAAGTAATTTTCAATACATTTGAGTTTGGTAAAATTTTAATCATTTGAATGTCTCCAACAACTCTTCTTCAAATTCCATTTCTGATCTTTTCTTTTTCAAAAGATTTTGAATAAAAAATTTGATCAATTCCAATCCTCCTCAAATCCAAGAGACAACCCTCTGAAATCTTCCCAAGAATAAGTTTGAGTTGATTCAATTCTTTTATTTGGAAGTTTTTCCCTTTCTCGTACTGGTATTCTTTCAACCAGAATTTTTTGTGGCTCAGGTTGCCTATTTTCTTTGTAGAGAGTTTGAGTGCTCATGATGTTTAAAATCAAATTTTGGTATTAAGGGAGATTTTTTTTGATTCTAACCTAATCAAATCCAACTGGTTATTTTTATGATAAATTCAGTCATGTAGTTGACTTCATAGGCATAAATAATCAATATGTTATGTACCTCTGTGGGACTAACATCTTCTAATCTCTCTGGACTTAGAGTATTTCCTCCTATTTCTATCAAAAATAGAACTCTGGAATTTTTTGAATTTCTAAAATATGAAACCAAATCACTTCGAGGTGAAACAATTCTGTCTAAAGAGGAGTTATTAGATGTGATGACTAAAAGTTCCAAAATTAAGCAAATATCAAAAATTAAAAAATCTGAACTGAAAAAACAATTTGAAGACTTCGCCAAAGAATTGGATAGAGCACTATTCATTAAAAATTCAAAAACTGAATTCTCTGATATTAAATGGACAAGAATTGATAGTTTTTGTAGTTTGCTAAGATTGATTGAGAGAAGTGATGAAAGGAAAATTAGGTGGGCATTGTATCATTTATTTGCTGCAAAAAATGTGCAAATTTCAACTATTAAATTAACTGAAATGTTAAATGATTTTAAAATAAAAAACCTTGAAAAAATTATTGCTAAAATTTTAAAGGCTGAGACACTTTCTGGATTTAATGCAAAATTTGATGGAAAATTTTTCATTATTAATCATGAAAAGAATGATAAACTTGTACCTCATTATTTAGCTGATGCCATTGATGAACCATCAAGACGTTCTCCTGGTGAATTAGAAGAAGAAATTTTAGAATTAATTGACGAAGGATCTTACTCTAATCAAGAAATCTCTCAAGCGTTACTAATTGATGAAGGACTTGTTTCTAGAACTATCGCTAAATTACGCGAGCAAGATAAAATTATTCTTTCAAGCTTTGGTCAAAGAGGTGCTAGATACTTTACAACAAACTGTGAAAACTGTCCTTTCGGAACAACAAAAGCGTCTTGTAGGAAAGAATCTATTTCATATGTTGCAGAATCATTTATGCATGATTTTGGTTTGGATCTTTCTGCAAACGACTTTGATTCTGTTGAGACAAATCAGGCTCTACTAAAGATTAAGAGAATAGTAATGATGGCTAGAAAAGAAAAGAATACAAAACTTGAGAGAAATCTAGGTGAAAATCTAGCAACATTGCTATCTAAAGTAGTGGACAAATTCACTGAAATTGAAATGCCTGATAAGAAAATCGCCCTTTCTGAAATTAAAATGAATGTGCCTGTTGACATGGCAAAATTGCCTCTTTTGTATCAATTAGGGCTTGAAAAAGGAGCACAAGGAGGCATTCGTCTTATGGATGAGATGCTACATTTGGCATCAAAATCTATCAACAAAGATGATAGGCTCAAAATTAAAAAATATGCTCTGACAGAATCAAACAAGTTTCTAAAAAATATTGGAATGGACAAAAAAAATACTAGTTGATTTAATTCCGAATCAAATCAATCCACCTGAATGTTTTTTAAGCATAAGAAATGAATATTGTTGTGAATCTAATCCCTGTATTTGCAGTATTACTTGGAATTGTATTGATTTCAGGAACGCTGCCTTTTCAATCTTTTGCAGATGTAATTAGTCCAAGACAACAGATGAAATTTGATTTTACAAATGATCAAATAATCTGCGCAGAAGGGCTAGTAAAAATAATAAAAAGTTCTTCAGATAAAGCTTCATGTGTAAAACCATCTACTGCTGAAAAATTAGCTAAGACTGGATGGGCAAAAAAACTCTCTGAGCAAAAAATAGAAGAAATCAAATCAAAAAAATTGATGAAAGGTGAATCCGCTGGAACAATTACAAAAATTGCAACTTTGAAACAACTTTCAACAAGTTCTGGTGCGAAATCTTCCAGTATTTCTGGATACGCCTATATCTTTGATGCTTGTGGTACTACAAAATTAGTAAAAGCTCCTGAAATCTATGTAACTTCTGATAGTGAAACAAAGAGTGTAAAGTTAGCAAGTGCATTAAAACCTGGTTCATGTTACACAAGTTCTGTAAACATCAAAGCTGCAGATCCTAACTCTATTGCTGCAACCCTTCTAAACAAAGGAGGAATTTCAGAAAAAATTTCTACGCTTGAAACTCAAATAGCTGATCTAAAAAGCAAAATTGCAACTGCTAAACAAAAAATTCCAACATCTGATAAACAATCCCCAAAAAATGAAGATTTGGATAATATAGCATCTATGAAAAAAGAATTGAAAGGATTACAAGACCAACTTAGAAGATATCTGATGGTTTTGTATGTCCCACCAAATGTCAAAGCATCAAAAATTGATTTACCAAAATCCATTACAGGAAAACCCCTTGATGGGATGAGTACCAGTCTGATCTCAGTAACTGATAGTGTATCTCCAACTGGCTCTAATAATCCTGAACTTAAAAGATTCAATGTGGTTTTTGAAGCATGTGCTGGTGCCCAAAGTATTAGGTTGCCTATAATCACAGTATCTTCAGATTCTGAATCCGTTGATGTGAAATTAATTGATAGAATTATTCCAAACTCATGTCAGGTTGGCATTACAAGAATTAATGCACTAGATTCTGAATCTATCGTTCCAACAATAAGTGGAAATTCTGCGGTTTCCTCACAAATCAAATCTTTAGAGACTCAGATAAAAGAAATGGAGGCTTCTCTAGCTGATATGAGAAGTAATCTGGGAGATTTAGTTTCTAAAAAACTCGATTCTGCCACTGAACCACTTGCTCTAAAACTAACAGAACAAATCAGTGAATTGCGTAATGATATTTTAGAAAATAGAGTAAAACTCAATTCATTATTGCTTAAAGCTTCATGATCCCTTTGATTTTAGTAGATTTTATGAGATATACGGAAGATTGTAAAATTGACTAAATTTTTCTCTGTATTCTTTTTGATCTTTGTACTACTTGCATCTACTGTAACTACATCAAATTTTGTGTTTGCAGATGTAATTCCTCCAAAAGATCAGATGGATCTTAATTTTACTCCAAAGGAAGTAGTCTGTAAAGAACATCTTGTAAAAATAATTCGTACTTCTAATGGGGATGCCGCATGTGTTACTTCTGAAATTGTTGATCTGTTAGTTGAAAGAGGATATGCACTTCCAGTTTCTAAAATAATGGAAGAATCTGATGAACAATCAAAACCAATAGGTACACTTACTCACATGGCAACAACTAAGCAATACAAAAAGCCTGGCGTAGTAGAATCTTTTCCAAAAATTAACACTTTCAACTATGTTTTCAAAATCTGTGCACTAGATGAAAAAATTAAATCTCCTGAGGTAATTATTATATCTGATTCTGAAACAAAATCTGTAAAACTCCGAGATGTCTATCTAAAGTCTTGCTATACTACTGCATCTCTAGTAAAAGCATCTGATCCTAATAGTATATCTGCTAAATTACTAAATCATGGTGGAATTACTGAGTCGATAACTGAACTTGAAAATAAAATTACCACTTTACAATCTGATATTGCTATTCAAAGAGAAAAATTGTCATCTATTAATAATGAGCCACCAAGTACTGATCGAGCAAAAAAAGTCTCTGCAATTCACAAAAAAATAACCGAGATTAGAGATGAACTAAAAAATGTACGATATGAACTTCAAAAATATTTGTTGTTTCTAAACTTAAGTCCAACCAGTGATATTGCACCAATTCCAAAAGGTAAATCCATAACAGGTGTAAGTGTTGACGGTGTAGTCTCTGAAATTATATCGGTTCATGAGGCACTTGTACAACCAGAAGATAAGCCTGAAAATTCTATGGCATATAATATGATTTTTGAGATTTGCACAGATAATACTGGTTTAAGAATCCCAATAGTGGAATTATCTTCTGATATATCGAAGAAGACAATACAGATGGCAGAAAAGATTTCTCCTAATTCATGCCAGATTTCAACTGGAAAAATTACGGCACTTAATTCTAATTCAATCTTAATTAAATTAGCAGGTCAGACACAATCATCTGAAATTATAGTGACACTAGAAAATAAGATTAATTCTTTGAAAGATGATATGAAAATAGAACAGGACAAACTCAATTCTGTTTTAACTTCAAGTTCAATTAGTAAAGAAGAACGTGATAATACTATTTCTGAATCTACTCTGAAGATAGATGCACTACGTAAAGAATTACTCTCTACAAAAGCAGAACTGCATAAAATAATTTTGCAAGTATATCGCTAACACTATATTTTAAATCGGAAATATGGGCTAATCTATTCTAAGATCTATTAAAACAAGAATAGATTTTTTGGATCCTGTTAAATATAGTAAAAACTCATCAAGATGCAATGACTATAACAACTTTAATTGCAATTTTTGCAGTTGCTGTTCTATTAACAGGAACTATCGCAGGACCTATGGGAGTGATCCAATCTGTTGATGCTGCCAAATCTAAAGGTACATTCACAAATAAGATTAATTCAAACAAAGTCTGTG
This sequence comes from Candidatus Nitrosopumilus sediminis, assembly GCF_000299395.1. Classification (NCBI taxonomy): domain Archaea; kingdom Thermoproteati; phylum Nitrososphaerota; class Nitrososphaeria; order Nitrosopumilales; family Nitrosopumilaceae; genus Nitrosopumilus; species Candidatus Nitrosopumilus sediminis. Next base: position 1,249,742 of record NC_018656.1, on the reverse strand, counting down.
GCGATAGATTATGTTCTGAACCTGTAACAGAGAAAAAACCTGTTGAAGGAAAGAAAAAAGAACAAGTAAAATCTGAAAAGAAAGCAGAAACAGCAGAAAAAGCTAAAGAAGTTCCAAAGAAAGATACAAAATCTGAAACAATGAAAGCTGCAAAGTCTGTAGCAACCCTAAAAGTACCAAAAACTGTTACTGGTGTTTTAACATCTGTTCAAGATCCAGGTCAAGGACATGAAAACCACCAACTAGCTATAGTGTTACCACCTTCTGACAAAGTATATCGTGGATTTATGACATATACTGCATCTGAAAATGTTCAACTTGTAGCATTGCATGGTCCATTAAAAGATAGTAATGTCAAAGGACAAAAAGTTTGGAGTACTGATGGCAAAACAAAGTTTGGTTTAACATTTGTAGATAAAGAAACTGCTGCAGGTGTATGGCAATTCTCAGGAAATGCCATTGCAATTCATACAAAGAATTCAGAACCATTCACTGTAAGCTACTCTGTAACATATACTGAGAACATCACTGATGGACAAAAAGTCTTTAGAAAAACCATAACTTCTGAACAAGATCCAGGAGTTGGACATGAAACCCATCAACTAGCTCTATTGCTACCTCCTAGAGAACAGGCATATTCAGGTCATCTAACATTTGATGCATCTGAACCAGTGCAAATTGTAACTTTGATAGGACCTCTCACTAAAGGTGAGGTAATAGGTTTACCAAGCTGGACTACAGATGGTAAAACATACTATGCACTATCTCTAGTTCCAACCAAGGCATCTGGCTCTACACAGTTCTCAGGTAACGCATTGGCACTTCATACGATGAATTCAGAACCATTCACTGTAAGCTACTCTCTAGTACTTACAAAATAATTTTTTATTTTTTAAATTAACTTCCGATATCGATATATCATCAAACAATTCTTCTGCCTTTTTGATTATTTTTTTATCATCTGCATCAGGCTCTGCTGAAATGAGCACCAAGTTATCACCTATTGGTACGCTGATAATCAATTGTTTTGTTCTTCTTGATGCAATATAGTCAATTGGCCCCAGAACTTCGTCTAGCTCTTGCCTCATTTTAAAATCTAATTGCATCTGCATGTATGTCATGGCAATTTTGTCTGTATCTATGAGTGGTGATGTTCCTGCTTTGAAACCTCCTGCAATCAACTTACCAAGATTATTGATTACTCCCACATGTCTAATTTTATCTTCGTTGGATAATTCCTTACATGCAATATCTAATTTTTTAATATTCTCAGCAGTAATGCTTGACATAGTTTTTACGGACTTGTTCTCAACTTTAAACATATTGAATTCCAATTTTTTGATTATTTTTTTGGTTTAATTGAATCTGGGTTCTTTAAAATATAATGAAACATACACTGTTTGTTTATAGTACATTGGCATTTCACATTTCAAGCTTTGAATGTTATTATTTAAACAATAATTGAGTTGACTTTATACGAAATGAAATCAACTATTGATTAGATTTTAAGCACTTTTTTTGCAGTTGATAAAGTTGCTAAATCATTACACTAATTATGGTTGTTTGTTCAAACATTTCTAAAATAAAACATGAATTCCTCCTCCAAAACTAGACGCAGTCATGTCGTTATACGATTAATGACATCAAATGATATTCCAAAAATTGTGGAATTACAAAAACTTGCATTTCCAACTATGGCTGCAGAAGGTGTTTATTGGAAACCTGAACAATTGGAGGCTCACTTGAAAGTTTTTCCTCAAGGTCAGTTTGTTGCAGAATATCATGAAAAAATTGTTGGCTCTTGTAGCAGTTTGATAATAAAACTAAAGTCAGAATATGAAAATCATACATGGAAAGATGCATGTGGAGATAGTTTTTTTAAAAACCACAACCCAAAAGGAGATACACTATACGGTGCAGATGTATCATCACATCCTGACTATAGAAGATTAGGAATTGCCACAAAATTATATGATGCAAGAAAAAAATTGGCAATTGAGCTTAATCTACGAAGAATAATTGCTGGTGCAAGATTATCTAATTATTGTGAATATGCAAATGAATTAACCCCTTTAGAATATGTTGCAAAAGTAAAACGACATGAAATTAAGGAACCTGTATTGTCGTTTCAGATACGAAATGATTTTAAATTTATTAAAATCCTTCCTAACTATATGAAAGACCCTCGTTCATTGAACAATGCAACTTTTATTGAATGGAAAAATCCTTACTTCGTTGAGAAATAATGATAATTGATTGCCATGTACATGTAAATCAATATGAACTGACTAAACATGTTCCTTTACTTGAAGATAGATTAGAAATGCTTCAAACTGAGATGACAAGCAACAATGTAGATTATGCAATAATATTATCCTCTTACAAAGAAAATTCAGAAAGGCCATCAACTAAGCAGATCATTGATGCTATCAAAAAATATGATAATCTTGGAATTGCAGCAGGATTTACAATAGATAATCACACCGATGATGATCTTAAAATCTATCGGGAGTGGATCAAAGAAGGTAAAATTAAAGCTATGAAAATTTATTCAGGCTATGAACACTATTATCCTTATGATAAACAATATCAGAAGGTCTATGATACATGTATTGAATTTGATATTCCTGTAATGTTTCATACTGGAGATACATATTCTGAAAAAGGAAAGCTACGATATTCCAGGCCACTTAATCTTGATGATGTTGCAGTAGATAATCCTGAATTAAAAATTGTAATGTGTCATTTAGGAAATCCTTGGATTCAAGATGCACAAGAAGTAATCTACAAAAATAAAAATGTCTATGCTGATGTTTCTGGGCTTGTTATAGGCTCATTTGATCACTTTTTTGAAAAGATGATGAGAGACAAAGTTGCAGAATTGATCAATTATGCAGGTGAACCTAGGTATTTGCTTTATGGCACAGATTGGCCAATTAGCAATATGGATTCATATCTCAATTTTGTAGCTAAACTAAATATCAAAAAAGAATTCAGAGATAATTTGATGTATAAAAATGCAAAAAAATTGTTTAAGATTTCATAAAATAATGATAGGATGCCAAAACAATTCATTGTGTGAATATTTATTTTTTATATTGACTTTTTCAACATTTAACAGTGAATTCTATGAAGGCAGACCTGTCATCAAAGGGAGCAGACAGCTGTCTTATCACGAATTCACTGTATTACAATACTAATTCAAATTATTAAAATTAATTCTAGTTGATTTAAATCAGAATTAAGATAACTGGTTATTTTACTTCAATACTAATTTAAAATTATTTGTCTTTATAATTTTGGAAACGTACATGTAAACATGAGATGTCCTAATTGTGGAAACCAAGCAAGCTGGAGAGATCCTGATTGTAACAAATGTGATTCTACATTACACCAGAAAAATTGTAAAGGAAAATCTGCTGATTGTAAATGTCATGAAATTAACGAACAGTTGTGGATGCAGAAAAAAACCAAACAATCTTAGTCGAATAGGTTAATATCTATTAAAAATCAGGATCTGCAAGATGAAAGTTGCCTTAATCTATAATGAAACTCAGATAGATCCAAATGATGTAATCAATGTTTTTGGAATGACTACAAAAGAGCATTACAGTACAAAGGCTGTAGAAAGAGTTGCAAGAGCATTAGAAAAAGGTGGTCATACTGTAAAAGTGATTGAAGGAGATATCCATCTCGCTGATGAATTACGAGAATTTATGCCAAAAGTTGTTGCAGGTGAAACCCCTGGAATGGTTTTCAACATGGCGTATGGCATTCAAGGTCAGAACAGATACACACATGTTCCGGCAATGATGGAGATGCTTGGAATTCCATACATGGGGTCAGGCCCTGCAGGACATGCAGTTGTTCAAGATAAGGTAATGACAAAAATTGTTTTACAGAAAAACAATATTCCAACTCCTGGATTTTGGGTGTTTAGAACTCCTGAAGATACATACGATGATCTAGTGTTTCCTGTGATTGTTAAACCAAAACTAGAATCCACATCTATGGGAATGGAAGTAGTGGATAATTGGGATGATCTTCGAGCTGCAGTAAGAGTTCAAATTGAAAAATTCCAACAGGATATCCTAGTAGAACAATTCATTTCAGGACGAGAATTTGCAGTAGGGTTATTGGGAAATAGTCCTAACATAGATGTTCTTCCAATAGTTGAAATCAATCTAGATGATCCAGATCAAATACAAACGATATCTGATAAAAAGAAAAAGGGTGGTGTTGATAAAACATGTCCTGCAAAATTATCTAAAGAAAAAACAGAAGAAATGAAGCAGATGTGCATCAAGGCATTTGCCTCTTTGGGATTAAATGATTATGCTAGAGTTGATTTTAGGATGGACAAAGACGAGAATCTTTACATTCTTGAATTAAATTCAATGGCAAGTCTAGGACTTGGTGGCTCGTATTATTATGCAGCACAAGTTGCTGGATATACATATGATTCTTTAATAAATAAAATCCTAGATGTATCTGTAATTCGATATTTTGGATCTTCTATCCATCAACATGACAATGAGACTGATTTAACTCAACCATTACGTGTCGTTGCTAGAACCTATCTGAGGGGACACTTACATAGCATAAAAGAAACCCTGCAGAATTTTGTGAATCTAAATACCCACGTATACAATATTGAAAATGTAAATCAACTAGGAAATATGATCTCTAGGAGATTAAAACATCTTGGATTTAGTGAGCATATTCATAGACAATATGATGTTGGAAATTTTTATTATTTTAAAAATCATACAGAGCCTGAAAATGATGTTCTTCTAATCTCCCATCTTGATACGCACTATGGACCTGATGATCTAATTAGCTATCATGAAGAAAATGACAAAATATTGGGTTCAGGTATTGCAGAAAGTAAAGGTGGATTGGCAGTAATGCTAGGTGCATTACATGCATTACGTTTTGCCAAAAAACTTCGAAAAGTAAGATGTGCTGTATTACTTACCACTGATGATAGTTTAGGTGGAAGATTTAGCAAAAAATTCGTTAAAGAATATTCTAAAAAATCAAAATATATCATTGGATTAAAATCAGGTAGTAAAGATGGTGGGATTATAACTACTTGTTATGGTAGGAATGATTATCAAATTAGATTTACTACTCCTAATGATCAACCCACCTCAGACATTCATGGAATAATTCCTGTTTTAGCAAAAAAACTTACTGCACTTGAAAAGCTATCAAAAGACGAAAAAGATTATCGATTAAGAACTACCTCTGTTGTTTCAAAGGGTTCTCATGGTAATACTCCAAATTTTGCCACATTGACATTGATATGTAGTTATAAAACAAAAAAACTCGGAGAATTACTTGAATCAAAAATTCAAACTATAATGAAAAAAAGAGAAACAGGTTCTAAAAAATTGGATGTATCCATAAATAAAATTCAAACTAGACCTGCAGTGTTAGAAGAACCTTCTGACACAAAATTTTATGAGATGGTTGAAGATCTTGCTAAAAAACATGAAATTAAAATCAAAAAACATTCTCAACTTATCTCTTCAGATATTAGTAATGTTCCAACTAAACTTCCAGCATTAGATGGGTTTGGACCTTTAGGACATAACTATCGCTCAACTAAAGAATACATAATTCATGACAGCATTGTAGATCGTGCTGCATTATTGGCATCAGTCATCTTTAGATGTGCTCAAAAATGAGTTTAGAATATCAGTTAATTAGACTGCCTGTATTGATTGATTTAATGCATGCTATCGCAAAAGTTGGATATGCACCAAACTCACCATCAATTAAAATCAAACAAGTGAAAAAAAACAAACCTGTTTTAATAATAATTCAAAGGATCTCAAATGAGGTGTAATTAAGATGAGAGATAAAATTGGCATAGTCATAAACAGGCTTGTTTATGGATTTACTTTTGCTTTTTTGTATCAAATTGTTATTGGAATTGCAACATCTTTATTTTCATTACCTCTAACAGGAAATATCCAAGATCTTATATCTGGAGTTGAACAAATTGATTCACATCAAGGACCATGGCTTGTAGGTTGGTGGATTATCTCAACAATTATTATCACTGTGATGGCGTTGTTAATAATTAGATACAAAAAATATTTGTCTCCTTACAAAGGTGAAAAAGATATTGAAATTCCACCAAAGATTACTGTTGTAACTGCTATAATTATTGGTGCCTCAATCTCTTTCTTGTTCTTTTTACTTGATACAATAATTGGATTCATTGTTGAAACGGGATCAAAAACTGATGTAACTGCTATTTATCAGGCTGCAATAATAGGTGATTTTACCCCGTTAACTGTTAGTGTTATTTTTTCAATAATTGCTGGCTTTATTATTGTGGGGGTAGCAAGCAAGACATCCAAAGTTAAAGAAATCACAAAAGATCTTGGATTGCAAGATATTGCAGGTATTACACGCATTATGAATAAAACTAAAACCCAGAAAACAACTTTGGTTGATACAATTGGACAACGTCCTGGAGCTCTAATTCATGTTGGAGAAAGAAAAGTTGATCAAGTCACAATGAATTTAATTGAATATGATGAGAAAAATATCAACGAAATAGGCAATGCCACAATTGAAGAATGTTTAGAATCTAAAAACAAACCAAATGTATCTTGGATTAATGTGGTTGGTGTTCATGATGCAGAAATCATTAAAAAATTTGGGGATAATTTTGACATCCATGCACTCCATCAGTCAAACATAATGAATACTGAATTAAGACCATACATCGAGGTATTTGATAACTATGTCTTGATTATGTTAAAGATGCCTCATTATGATGATGAAACAGGCAAACTAGAATTAGAACAAGTATCTGTTATTTTAGCTCAAAACCATGTTTTGACTTTTCAAGAACATAGTGCAGACTTTTTTGATCAAATTAGAAAAAGATTAAGAAACAGCTCAGGAAGTATTCGAAAACTTCAAAGTGATTATCTTACATATGCAATAATTGATGCAATTATTGACAGTTATTTTCTAGTTATTGAAAAAGTCGGTGACATGACAGAAAACATAGAAGAAGAATTGATGAAAAATCCTACACCTGAGACTATGCAGACTATTCAAACATTAAAGCGACGGATGATTGCACTGAGAAAATCCATTTGGCCTGCACGTGAAATCGTGGACTATTTGGGACGAGATTCCACCATTTTGATTTCTGATGGTACTCGAACATATCTTCGTGATGTTTATAATCACGTAATCCAAGTCACTGATTCTATTGAAGGACTACGTGATGTAATTGGGGGTATGCTCGATACTTATCTCTCAAGTGTGAGCAATCGTATGAATGAAGTAATGAAGACTTTAACCATAGTTGCAGCAATTTTCATTCCAATTACATTCATAGCTGGTATCTATGGAACTAATTTTTCATATGTGCCAGAACTAGAATGGGAAGGAAGTTATTTTGTAATGTTAATTGCAATGGCAACAATATCTGGAATTATGATTGCTTGGTTTAGGAAAAAGAGATGGCTTTAATTTGAATCTCTGTAAAAAACCTATATTTTTAGTCTTTCAACAAATTGAGTACAAACAATGAGCAACAGAGCACTGCAAAGAACATATGAAATTCTTGAAGGGACAACTGATGATAAAGTTACAAAAACTTTTCAATTTTTCATTATCGCTTTGATTACTGTAAATGTTATTGTAGTTATAATTGAAACAGAAGAATCTGTTTTAGATGAATACGGTTATCTCTTTACTCCTTTTGAAGTATTTTCCATTATTATTTTCACATCAGAATACATTGGAAGAATTATGGTTTGTAAACTAAACCCAAAATATCAAAATTCAAAGTTAGGTTTTATTAGATTTGTATTCACTCCTATGATGCTAGTTGATTTAGCTGCAATACTTCCATTCTTCTTACCTTTTGTGGTTGCAGATACTCGCTTCATTAGAATAATTAGACTTTTGAGATTGTTCAGACTCTTCAAACTTGCAAGGTATTCTGATCCGATGCAAACTTTGGGACATGTATTCAAATCAAAGGCAGGGGACTTAGCAGTTGCATTTTTTATTTTATTTATTGTATTGATTTTTGCATCTAGTTTGATGTATCATGCCGAACATGAAGTACAACCTGAAGCTTTTTCTAGCATTCCTGCATCTATGTGGTGGGGAATTGTTACTCTTACCACTATAGGTTATGGTGATGTTTACCCCGTAACTGTGCCTGGGAAATTAATTGCTGCTGGTGTTGCTGTAATTGGAATTGCTGTCTATGCAATCCCTACAGGGATTATGGCATCTGCATTTACTGAAGAGCTAAGAAAAAAGAAGATGCAGAATAACAATACCTGTCCTCACTGTGGAAAGGATATATCTCGTAATTAAAGAAGGAATTGGAAATTGAAGCTTGAACAAATAGAAAAATCATTCAAAGCTACTTCTAACAAGAAATGCTCCGTTGCAAAAAGAGGTATGGTGTCATCAGCATTTCCTGATGCAACAAAGGCAGGAGTTGAAATGCTCAAAAAAGGAGGCAATGCAATTGATGCAGCATGTGCAACAGCCCTTGCATTAGGTGTGTGTGAACCTCAAGCTTCTGGAATTGGAGGCCAATCTATGGGAATTATTCATGTTAATGGAAAATCATACGCAATTGATGGCTCTAGTCGTTCTCCTTCTTTGGCAAATTCATCAGCTTACACAAAGACAAAAAATCGTCGTCTGGGGTACAAAGCAACCACAGTTCCAAGCACTTTGGCTCTAATTGGATTTCTACATGAAAGATACGGTAAATTGGAATGGCAAAAAATAGTTGCACCATCAATTCACATTGCCAAAAAAGGATACAAAATTACCCAACTCCAACATGACTTACAAGAAAGAGAACTAAAAAATTTTCTTTCAATCAAATCTAAATCAGGTGCGAAATATTTCTTAAAAGATGGTGTTGTTCCATATGATGTTGGAGATAGATTCGTTCAAAAAGATCTAGCTGCAACGCTTGGCATGATTTCAGATTATGGATATCAAATTTTCTATCATGGTGAAATTGCAAAAAAAATTGCTCTTGATATGAAAAATAATAGAGGTCTAATTCAGGAAGAAGATTTGTCATACATACCAGAACCATTAATTCGAAAACCTATTAGCAGAAAATATAGACATTTAACTGTTGTAACACTACCTCCCCCTGCAGCTGGAAGAACTTTGTTACTTACACTCATGATGCTTAATCATCTCCCTTCCAAATTTTTGCGTAGCTCAAAACCTAGCTCATATCATTTTGTTGCAGAAACCTTCAGAAAAGCATTCTTACATCGAGTTCAGCGACCATTTAATCGACACACATATGATCAAATTGTGGAAAAAATACATCTCCAAAGATCCTTTGCAAAACAGATGGCTGATTCAATTCATAATTCTATGGATGCCACATTGCCCATGATTGATCCTGATTTTGGTGGTGAAGATACAACACATCTATCAACTATGGATGATGAGGGAAATGCTGTAGGTATCACTCAATCTATCGAACTTGCCTATGGTTCTAAAGCAGCAGCTGATGGGTTGGGATTTTTATACAACAATTACATGTCTGCATTTGAATTTACTAACCCAAATCATCCCTTTTACATTAGACCTAATGCTATACCGTGGACTTCTGTATCTCCTGCATTAATTTTCAATAATTCTAAACTTTGGATGGTGCTTGGAAGCCCAGGCAGTCAGAGAATATTTTCTACTGTTACTCAATTCCTATCACGAATAATTGACGGTAATCTTCCTATGAGTGATGCGATTGAAAGACCACGATTTCATTGCTCCATAAATGGCACTGTTAGTATAGAAGATGGAGGATTTCGAACTGAAATTATTAACTATCTTAAAGAAATGGGATATGAAATTTCTATAAAAGACAGATATTCATTTTATCATGGTGCAATTCATGCAGTAATGAAATTACAAACACAGGATGGATTTCATGGAGTAGCTGAAGTAAGACGTGATGGAATAGCAGAAGGATTGAATTGACTAAACTACCTGTATTACTATCAATACCACATGGCGGTGCAAGAAAACCTACAGAACTTGATGGCCATTTATCTATAACAAATAAGGATCTTTTTGATGATTCTGATCCTTTTGTAATAGAACTTTATGATTTAGGGGATAAAGTCCAACGAGTAATTAAAACAGATATTGCAAGAGCCTTTGTAGATCTTAATCGTTCTTTGCAAGATATGCCTCCAGAAAACCCTGACGGATTGATAAAAAGTATGACTTGTTATAAAAAACCAATTTATACAAATGGAAAGGCACCTGATGACAATCTTTGTAATTTGCTAATAGAGCTGTATTATTTACCATATCATAGGTCTATCAAAAAAAGTATTGAAGAATTAGATTTGCAGTTATGTCTTGATTGTCATTCAATGGCATCTATTGCCCCAGGAATATCTCCTGATGGAAATAAAAATCCTCGACCAAAGTTTTGTTTATCAAATAATGACGGACAAACATCTTCCCAAGAAATGATTGAGTTGTTAGCTGACTCTATCTCTAAATCATATTCTATTGATCGAGATGAAATATATCTAAATGATCCCTTTCATGGAGGGTATATTACTAGAACATATGGAAATAATCCTTATCCTTGGATTCAAGTTGAGATGAACCGAGACATGTATTTACGATCCCCTTGGTATGATGAAGATGCTCTTACAGTGGATGACAATTACCTCCAAAAATTAAACAAGCAATTTGAAAATTCACTTGAACTTTTCTTCTCAAAAATCTAATTTTCACACCAAACTGATACATCAAATGTCAACTTTGTTTGAGTTTATTTTTGATTAGGCAATTTTTTAATTCTAATTAATGAGTATGATTAGAACATGTAGACACTGCGGGAATGAATTTTATGATTTGTATAGAGTTTGTTGTTCTGCAAAATGTGCTAAAGAAATATCCTAGATTAAAGGCATGAAAAACCAAAATAAATTCTTGGGAAAATACTGGTTTGGTCAGCATCTTATTGGACTAAATGTTTTTGACAGTAAGGGAAACGATTGTGGTAAAATTCAATCCTTGTGTATTGACCCACAAATATTCTCGATCTCGGGTGTTATGGTAAAGCAAAGATTATCTTCTGAATATTTCATATCTGCCAGTTATTTTGAAATCTTGACTGATGATTCTCTTCGATTAAATTCAATTCCAATAAAACCTCATGACAAGATTGTAGATGTAGACGGAAAATCCGTAGGGAAGGTTATCAAAATTAATCTTAATTCTGAGACAAACAAGATTCAATCTCTTGAGATAAAATCACGATTTAAATCAAAAATCATCCCTTCTGATAGAATTGTTGGAGTTGGAGATAAGATAACAATTAAAGATTAACTTGCAAATTAGTACGTCCTAAGAATATATCTGTTAAAATAATACCTCTGCACTAAAACTATGGAATCAACATATATGGAAAATAAAAAAGTCAAGTCTGAAAATTCTAGAAAAACTATTAAAAAAAAGCAAGAGCATACTCTTGATGATGTTACAAAGAATTATGCTCAAACAATAGAATTTGGAAAACAGATTGGAAAAGAATCTATTACAAAAATACATCAAATCACAAATAATACTGCGGATTTTCTTAAATCACAAGAATATCTAAAAACATTGAAAATTAACTCGTTAAAACTTCGTGAAAAAGGTTTAGAACAAAAAAATATGCTCAAAAAGAACAGTCCTAAATTTTACAAAAAAATTACCACTGCTTTTTTTCTCTTCTTTGAATTACTTGTAGGGAGAATCAAACTTGGTACACAATATGGCACTTCGAGTCTTGAAATTCTAGAAAAACTAGCTAAACTCAAAGAATTGGGAATTATCACAGAAAAAGAATTTAATGATAAAAAGAAAAAGATCTTAGATAGAATATGAATACGTAGCAAGGGTTTGAAATAAAATTGCCTCATGAAGAAAACCTAAAACCAAATAATATTCCATCTAAACAAACTATTGTACTTAGAACTAAATTATTGCCTCAGGATATTATGAAAATTTTAGAGAAAAAGAAAACATCTCTTTTTGGTTCTACATTAAGAAGACCCAAATCTGATGAAGTAACTGTTGATAACCCTCAATTATTTTTGGAACAATTCATTTTTGTTTTGGGTCACTATGAAATTGACTTTAATCGAAATACCACATACATGATTAAAGTAGAACCTGATGTTGTGGAAGTTGCAATTGGTACTGAAAAATTCTCTGTTTTAAATAAATCTGGAGTATGGAAAAAGTTTGGGAAAAAGATGAAACAAGGAGTTGGAATAACTAAACAAGATTTAGAAATCAAGGCTACTGAAAATGTAATTAAAAGTATGACCGATTCTATATATCTAGACAATAATGGATTAGAAACTCCTTTTTCTTATAGTACCAATTCAGATGCAATAGAAAACTATGCTCAAAAGGTTCTAGACTTAAACAAAGGACATGTAAGAAGAAACAAAATGATTGATGATGATATTTTTTCAAAACTAGCTCACAAACTCAAAGATAGTCTTAAACATGATTTGAAAATAAATCATGAGGAATTCATTGTAACAGAATTTCGTGAGATATTTGTACCAATTTATGAAACAAAATGCTATGATAATAAAAACAAGGTTGCAGTTGCTAGAATTGATGCAATTACTGGAAAATTAATCTAAATTATGATTGTCGAAATAACAGACTTTATAGCATTATTGACCTGTTATTATTAGGATGAAAACACTATGAACAAAGAAAAAAGTATGAAACATTTTATGAAATGCACCTTTTGCGGGAAGTCTGATCGTGTAGAATACTTGGGTGGTCTAGATTGGTTTTGTAATAAGAGATGTCATTACAATTTTAGACACAGGAAGACGACATGATGACAGTTTATCAAAAATTCAATTAAGATTCTACTTCAAGTTAAATCAGTAAAAAAGAACGACAAGTTACAATTTCCAAACAATTCATAGAGATCTTTAATAATTTGAAACGTAATTTAGTGTATGCAAGCATACATTCTCATAAATTGTAATACTGGCAGTGAAACAAGTGTCATTGCTGAACTTAGGAAAATACCTGAAATAATTGAAATTAATGGGATTTGGGGGAAATATGATATTTTCATAAAAGTTAAAACTCCTGATCCTGATGGCATAGAACTGATTACCAAAAGATTGAGAAATCATCCTGACATTACAGATACTTTTACCATGCATGTATTGTATGGTCAGGGTGGCAGTATAGATCAAGAAAGTTAGAGTCTATTACTGATCAAAGATTTTGTAAACATTTCACAATTTCTTTTCAGGAGGTTTATCTTCCTTTATTCTATTATCAAAAAACAAACAAGCAGTAAGATCTCCTGTAACATTAACCATAGTTCTAGTCATATCCAAAATTCTATCCACCCCTAACAGGAGTACAACTGCAACAGGAGGAATTCCTGCAGCTATCAGAATTGTTGAAAGAATTACTATCCCTGTTCCAGGAGCTGATGGTGCTCCAATGGATGCTGCAAGAGCAGTTAGAGAAATTAACAGAATTGTGGTAAATCCTAAATCAATACTGAATAACTGCGCTAAGAAAAATACTGCAACTATTTGATAAAGAGCAGTTCCATCCATGTTTATTGTAGCACCTAAAGGAATGATAAACTGAGAAACTTTGGGTTTTATCTTCATCTTCTCTTCTGCAGTTTTAATTGATAGTGGCATTACTGCAGCAGAACTGGAAGTTGAAAATGCTAACAACTGTGCATCTTTCATCATTGCAAAAGTTGAGAATAATGGTCTCTTCGTAAAAAATTTGATGATTAACATGTATACAAATATCATTGCAAAAAGACCTATGACAACAGTTAGCATGTATGCACCTAGTCCTGAAAGTGCAGACAGTCCAAGCTTTGATGTGATGCCTGTCATTAGACCAAATGCTGCAAATGGTGCCAAACGCATTGCCCATGACACTACTTTCAAGGTGATTTTTTGCACGGATTCTAACAAGTCAAGTATTGGTTTTGAGCTTTCTTTGGGCAAAGTAATCATTGAGACTCCGACGATTATTGCAAAAACAATGATGCTCAACATCTCGCCGGACATAAAAGATGCCAATGGATTGCTAGGAACGATTCCTACTATGCTTTGAGGAATATCTAAAATAGACATTTCTGTGTTTTGAACTGGTTCTAGATCCTCTATTCCAAAACTTTCTCTAATCAAAGAACTATCAATAAAATTTCCTGGCATTATTGTAGTTACAACAATTATTCCAATTGTTAGTGCTATTGCAGTTGTTGCAACAAAATACAAGGAAGCTCCAAGACCCATCTTTTGAAGTTGTTCTAAGCTTCCAGATGATGTTAGTCCTCTAATAATTGATGCAAAAATTAACGGTACAATAATCATTTGAATGATTTTTAGAAAAAGATTGGCAGGAATAGATAGCCAATCAGTAATTATTTCTGTAGTCTCTTTTTCAACAATTCCGAACTCTGGTCCTAAAACCATGCCTGTAATCAGCCCTAAAAATAATGCAAAAAGCACTTGTGCCCATAATTTCCTCTTTACAAGATATGTGACATGGGGAATAGGATATTTGAATGACTTTAGTGCCAATGTGATATTATCATATTTCTATTATATTAAAAAAAATCTAATTCTCATCTATGGTTTTATCCTTTATGCGTACATTTGATTTTGTGAATTAATTTTACAACTAAGAGTTTAGGTGGTGTAGTTAGCAAAACTGACATCTTAAAAGCTATTTACATAGATAACAGATCATAGTAATCTGTTAGCATGAGTAAATCAAATTTTGATCCAAAAGAATATGATGAAAAGTGTAAGAAAATACTAGAAGACCCCGAAATACTTTTTGCAGGATTGCTAGATGGATCTGGAACTCTTTTAGCTGGTGGGTACAAAGAAGGGACATGTTCTAGATTAACAGATGAACAACATCAATCCATTTGTACAGAACTAGCATCCAGAGTTACCAAAAGAAAAAAATTCAATTCTGAACTAGGACACGTAAAATATTCTTCCTCACGAAGAGAGCATGTTGTAATAATGAGTTTTCCAATTTATGATCATGTGGTAATGATTATTGCTGAATCACACATTAACATAGATAGATTTGCTTTTAGAATCCTTGCCACTCTTGGGAGACAGTGGGGAGATAATGATGAATAGAAATTTAGATTTTATAGATTATAGCAGTTAAATTTTACATAAAAAATGGATTTTACTTCTATAATTTGCTCATGTGATTGATTTTAAGGCTCTAGAATTTCTATTAGGGTATACTTTAGTGATGAACTATCTGCTGGGGGATTTTCGACATTGTCAATCATTACTTTAAGTTTGTATTGTATCCCTTCTTGAAAATCAAACCCTTCTATTTTATCATAAAACATTTGCCATTTAGAATCTGTGCTTTCCCTAACTAACATGCATTGTTGAGGACTCACACCTACACAATCAACTAGTTTTGAATCAACATACAAAATCTTAGTCTCAGATGATGCGTTACATTCTCCAGAATACTTGACTTTAACATTGTGACATGTAGCATCTTCAACACCACAAGCATAAGTGATGTTATCTTCGCCACAAACAGGATCATAGACCAAACACTGAATTGAGCATTCTTTGTTTTCATTTCTGTTGAACTCTTCACGAATATCTTGCCTTAATTTATCAAGTTCTGATTTTGGAATGTCAAGACTAACCATTTTTCTAATCTGGTTCATCAAAACAAGTCCTTCTCTATCCTGAGTTAGTTTTTGACCTGTCTCTTCAAACGTATAATACGCTTTCATAATCTCAAGACGTTGATTTCTATCATCTTTGTCTGGATCATCTATCCATCTCTCCACCATCGCTTTCAAATCTTGCTGTGATATAGTATGATTAGATTCTGAGTTTGTCTGAAGAAAATTTGTCTGCTCTTTATCCAGAAAATTTATTGCAATGATTCCAATTATAACTGCAATTCCAATACTAATTGGAATTATCTTATTCATATTGTTTGATTTAATGATTTATTCTTAATTGTTATGATTAATTTCTAAATTCCAATAAGCTTAAGTCCAAACAAAATTTAGGAAATCATTGAAACCTACAATTCTTTTCATAATAATCATCCCAATTATTATAGCAGTGGCATTTTCAGTTTTTCTAGTTTCATCATTTAAAGAGGAAAACCCTCAAAACACATCTGAGGATCAACGTAATGAAATTGCATGGCAGTTACTACAAAAAACATATCTTGAACAAGAATGTAGGGAAAAATTCATTGGTCAATCTGAGGAATTAGAAAAATGCTTTGATCGTATTGAAGAGGAACAAAGATTGAATCCTCCCACTATGCCATAATTCCAATAGGCTTAAGTGCTCAACATATCAGAAAACTCATGTCAACAAATGTGACAGAATCCTGTCTTGATTGTGGAACTCCTTTAGAATTGACTCTTGCAGGTCAGAAAAAAAAGCCATGTCCTAAATGTGGAGCATATCGAAGAAAAAGAGAATATCCTGATTAAATCCTGACTATCCAAACCCTGTAAGAATTGACTGAATTTATTTTGCGGCAAAATACCCGTGAAATTTTTGTATGAACTTTTCCTGATAATCCATATGCTCTATTATACATCTCATAAAATAAAAAAAGGTTTGAGAATTATCTAAAAATAATTATGTTCAAAATTAATCAAACGAAACTAATCTAAAATCTTCTACTTTCTATGTTTTGGTAAACATTCTTTACAATATACAGGTCTATCTGGTTTTGGTTCAAAAGGAACTTCTGAATCTTTGCCACAATCTGCACATGTACATTTGTACATTTTTCTGTCTTCTGACATAATTATGATATTATTATCACCTATAAGAACCGTCATAGTTGTAGAAAAAGATCGTTTTCTAGTAAATAATATGGGAAAAAGAAAATAAATTATTGGATTTTGATTTGCTTTTTGCCCCATTTAAGCTCAAATTCTTCTTTAGTAATTGGAATTCGAGATTTACACTTTACACATCTTCGTATTTTGTTATGTTTTGAATATCTCCAAACATGTGCTTCACTTTTTTGATGGCAGTTCATACATGTCTAGCTTTTGTATCAACTTAAGCGTATTGAATTCCATGTTCACTGTTCTTTAAGCGTAAATCTACAATGAGTACATGATTCATTTTCTTGTGTAGAATACGATAGACCACAATTTGAACAAATGATGATATCTACCATATACAATACATCATAGTGTGCCATAAAAACTACTGTTTTGACAGCTGATTCTTCAACGACTGTTTAATTTTTTTAATAATAGTGCAATTGTTTTTCTCTAATTCAAACAATGCTTGTTTGAAAATTAGCTAAAATAATTATTGCATTCATTTAACTTTTGAAATTATTCTAACCCATGTAAAAGATGGGGAGGTGTGTTAATCCTATTTGTCTGATTTAGTAGAGTCTTCTTTCTTTGGCTCTTCTTTTTTGTCATCGTTTGCAACGATAATTGTTGGGTTTGTTTCTTTTGTCATGACTATATAGATAGTTATGATCAATATATACTTGCGCACTCATCTTTATAGTTAAATAAAAATATCTATAGAAAATCAGGCGTAAAATGGAAAAATTACGCGGGTATAAATCAAGGAGGATTATATTAAAAACATGTTCGAAAAAATAATTAAAAAACTGAAATTTGGTTCTTGTAAAACCAAAATGGCAGGCGATGTTAATGCATCCAAAGAATTTGAAAAGAAAGATGATTCAACGAAATGAAATACAATTGTAAAGATTGCAGTTTTCAATGGGAAGGAACAGTAGATACTTTTGAAAAAGTTCGTGAACATGAAAAAACTCATTCAAACAATATTCAATCAAAGACAGTAGGAATGAAAACAAAATAATGTCTACTAGATGTAAGGTTTGCAATACTTCAAAGAATGCTCAAGAGATTAGTGATGACAAATGGGAATGTAAAACATGTGGCAATACACTTGATGAACAAGGTCATGTAATTGCGTCATAAATGATTCAACGTTCATTGAAATTTTATATGTATGATCATTAGGGTATACTAATTTTACTCCTCTTTAATACAAAGAACAACATAACATAAGTGATGAGAATAACCTCTTGTAGAAAATGTGGTAGGAAAATGGATGTATTCCAAAATTGTCCTGAATGTAAAAAGCCCATTGAGTTTATTTGCCACAATTGTAATCTAAATACAGAAAAGGAAATTCATACCTATTGCATCATTGAAAAAATACCATTGACGGCTTAGGTAAAATTATTGACCACAATACAGATAATTAAAAAAACAAAGCTATTTTGTGATTATTGCCATGCTTCAAAATTTGTAACTGATCAAATCACTGGTGAAATCATTTGCTCAAGTTGCGGATTCGTTATTTCAGAAAATGCCGAAGATAGAGGATTGGAGCGCAGACTGATTTCAAATACGTCTGATACTGCTAGAACAGGTCCTGGACTGACACTCAAAATGCATGACAAGGGATTGAATACGCGAATAGGAGTGCAAAATAAGGATTCGGTTGGAAAACCACTTTCAGCGAAAACAACCCAGATGTTTGGCAGATTGCGAAAATGGGATAGTAGATCACAGACAAAAAACTCTGCAGAGAAGAATCTCAGATTTGCCCTCATAGAATTTGACAAAGTACAATCAAAATTAGGCCTATCAGATACCGTAGTTGAACGAGCATCTCTTTTTTACAGAAAGGCAATAGAGAGAAACCTTATTCGAGGCAGAACTGTGAAATCTATTGCAGCAGCGTGCTTGTATGCTTCATGTCGAGATTTAGAACACCATAGAACTCTAACGGAAATCGCAATTCAATTTGTAATCAAAAGAAAAGAGATTGCGCGAGCATACCGAATATTGTTTAGAGAATTAGGATTTACTGTATCTGTAGTTGATCCAATAAAATCGATTAATAAAATTGCAAGTAAGATAGGCTCATCTGAAAAAGTAATTCGTAAAGCAACACAAATTTTGACTGCAGCCCAAGATGCAGAAATTATTGCTGGTAAAAATCCAGAGATCATGGCAGCTGCCGCAATTTATGCAGCATGTGTAATTACAGGAGAATTAAAATCTCAAATAGAAATTGCAGAAGCTGCAAACACTAGCACGGTTTCTATAAGAAATAGAATACAGGAATTTAAAACAAAATTAGATTTGTTTTCTACAATGATTTAATTCGGATTTAAAAGAAATGGAAAACCTCTCTAGAGATAATGGATCAAGCATTTCAAAAGATAATGAATTCAAGATACAACTATCAACAGAGGATATTAACAGAATAGATGAAGAGATTAGAGGGATAAACAATAGTTCAAACCGCATTGAAAAGTCAAATGAAGAAAAAAACAAACCTGTAATAATTAACATTGAAAAAAATCAAAATATGGTCAATGGCTTACGTTTACTTAATGTATGTACTAATTGTAAAAACGAGTTCATCCCAAAAAATAGCATGATTAATGAAAAAGTATGCAAATCCTGTTTAGAAAATTAATACAATAAAAAGAGAATAAGAATCGTAATATTTTATACAGTACTAGGGGTTTTCTTTTTCATCCGTATTTGCCCATTAATTTCGTGACATTTACAATCAGATGCCTTTGTCTTGTAATTGTGAATGTCGATCCTATTTTTGTTTATAAACAAAATTTGAATTCAAAGACATTTCTTAGTTAAAACAACTAAAAATATGTTTTTTATAGAATTTTATGCTATCATACATTATACATATGATTATGATTAGAATTTTTCAGAAATATAAAACACAATTTATTTTCTTCTCCATTATTTGTTTTTCATTATACGTAGTAGCAAACTTGAGTATTCTTGATAATGCATATTCTCAAATGAATGATGACACACTATATTCTATTTATGCAAAAAGTAAATTATCTGATTCTGAAGATTATGACATACATTTGAAATTTATGATTGTCGATAATTCAGTCTCTGTGATTTCAGATACTATTAATTTTAATAATAATAATTACCACATTTCTTCTTGGGATACTAGATACAACGCTGAAAAAAATATTATTGTTTTAAAAGGAACAGGTACTCAAGGAAAATACGTCGATGCAAGAGTTCTTTTCGTTGTTTCATATGAATATTATTACCCTTCTCCAAAATTTTCTATTACTGGAGTATTTTCTTATCATGATGGACTTGTACTAATAAAAACAGACGCAAAAACCTTACTATCCAAAAAAATTAAAACCAATATTGTTTCTGATTTAGATAAAAATGAAGAACCGATCGAAATCAAACATAATGATAATTTAAAAATAGTGGCAGATCATTCTTTAAGAGTTACAAGAGGATATTTTTATGATCTTACTATGAGAGTATATAATGCAAATGAATATGATAAAATTTTTAATATTTTATCTCCTTATTTACAAAACTGGGGATATGTTAAAGATGCAAAATTAACAATTGAAATATTACATCAAAATAAAACAATAGAGAAATTTAATAAAACTACAAATCAATTTGGATACTCAAATTTGCAATATTATGTCCCGACTGATTTCTTACCTGGTGAATACACTACAAAAATTTCTTCAAATTATGGTGATAAAATTAATAAAATATTTTTTGTGTTAAGGGGAGATGAAACTTCAGAAGATACATTAAATTCTAATCTTGGAAACCCTGATCCTCCTGGAAAAAAATTTGAATACTTTGACTCGTTCGATATTTGTAGACATGAAGTTGATTCTATTTCTTGAAACATGAGTGGTACTTTATGACCTTGTATTAGATGTGGGGTATCAAACTAATTTGTGTGTGCCGGGGGCGAGTTTCGAACTCGCGACCTCCAGATTATGAGTATTGCCTTAGTTGGAGAACCGTTAGAGTTTACCAAATTAACTGGCACTCTAACCAGGCTGAGCTACCCCGGCATGTTATTATGCTAAAAATTTGGGAAATTAAATGATTCTAATTTCCCTTTAAATCCTGCCAAGATACATTCTCATTTTTTACCCAGAGGAATTTCTTTTGTAACGCTGATGTATACAATTTCTCCCATTCTGCTCCTACTTCGTCAGTCCATGCTTTGAAAACACGAGGATCTATGTAGTTTCTTAATGATGTTCCAATGTTGTAATCTTTGGTTTTTTCAGATAAATCGATTTGTAACTCTAATTTTTCTAATCTTTCTTTGTGTTTTGATTTTTGTTTTTTAATTTGCTCGTTTAATGTCTTGATTCTTTTTGCTTTGGTTTTCTTTTGTGCATCCGTTTTAGGTTCACTTGCTTCAACTTTTTTGAGAGTCTCTTGAGTTTTCTTCCATGCTTGCTCTTTTTCAACTTTTTTCAAAGTATCTCTTTTCTTTTGTAATGACTGCTCAAACGTCTTAGGAATTGTTCTTTTATGGTTACACATCATAGCAGCTTCAAGATTTGCCAATTTTGCATGGTATAGTTTCTCTGTAGCTGTTTTGCCTTTCATGTTATCATGCTCAACAAGATAGTTTTTGACAACAGTTGTTGCAAGGTATGTTCTGAATACCTTGGCAGTCAAGCCCTTTACTATGCTAGAATAATACTGATTGACATGTCTTGAAGTTATGTCGTCAAAAATTTCATCTTTTGGTTTTTTCTTCTCTACTAGTTTCTTGAGATTTTCATGAAATTGCTTATCATGTCCTTCTGCAACCACTGTCTCTTGCCATCTGACACTGTCTTTTCCTAGAAAATCAAATTCAATAGCGTTGGGAGTAATTTTGATATGCTCTTTTCTCAGAGTTGTGGCACCTACGGTATCTGCCTCTTCTGGATCTTTTTCGTCTCCTACCCTCATAGCAGTTCTATAAATCAAATAACAGGCAGTGGCAATTCTGCTAATTTTAGGATCTTTACTTTTCATATCTTTGACAATTCTGTCTTTAATCTTGTTAATTTCCTTGGCAAGCTTTACTGCTTTTTCATATTTTTCTTTGTCTCTATCTTGTTTTAATCCCGCAGTATCTGCAAGCCATACGTATTTTCTTTTTTGTGTCAGAAAATCCATCCAGCTTGCTAGCCACATTGAATTTTTATCATGAATTATCTTGCCCCATTTGCCTTCTGGTACTTTTGCCTCTTTTCCAAGGTTTAGGGTTACGTCCTTTGCAGTAACTCGAGGCTTCCACCTACCTCTTAGTGGATGTTCCCCCCTCCCGATAAAAATTCCAGGTGGTTCTGCCATATAATTTCCAACTTCTACTTCTTTGCCATCCATGATGGCAATACCAAATTTCTCTTTTAGTTTTTCTCGCAATTCTTTTCTTTTTGCTGCAAGGGATTTCTTTTCTTCTTTAGTCATCATCTCTTTGAGGTCTTTTTCCTTGTCAACTATTTTGTAAGCATTTGAAAAATCAATATCTTCATATGAAATTTTTTTAAATTTTGAATCTAGTGTTTTAGCAAAATCTGCAGTAAAATTCTTCTGAAAAACTTTGTCTTGGACATATGGTGTATCTTTCTTTTTTGCCCACTGGTACACCATTTCTTCTTGGTTGAGATCAAGATTTACAGGCTCTCCTTTGATCTTTATCTTGATTCCTTGAGCCTCATATGCAGGAGGGAACAGGATTCCATTATGTTGTAGAGTTTTCCATTTCATATCATTTCAAAATTGCGGACTTTGATGAAAACTCTACTTTATCTGTATATCAATTTAGCGTACAAGTACGATGTCAGCTAGGAAATATCTCTTTACTCAGATATTTCTCAAATTCTAGGTCTGTTTTCATCTTTTTTGCCTCCATAAACATGGCCGCATCAGTACCTACCACATATCGTGGTAGCATTTCATCATCATGAATTGCCTTCATTACAACATCTGCAACCTGTGATGGTGGGGTACCCATTTCTACCATCATTTTCAATCCTGCCAAAATATTGTCAGTCAACTCTTTGTATTTAGGATCTGCCTTTGATTCTGGAACTTTCATTGAATTGAAAAAGTTTGTTTTGATAACACCTGGCTCAATAAGTGTGGTTTTAATTCCAAACTGTCCAAGCTCATATCTTAAACATTCGCCCAAGCCTTCCAATGCAAATTTTGAGCTAATGTAAGCTGGGGAACCTGGTAGCCCCATTCGTCCTGCAACGGAGCTAATGTTGATAATGCTTCCTGAACCCTGTTTTCTCATGATTGGTGCAACTTCTTGTATGATTCTTACAACACTGAAGAAATTTGTCTCAAACTGTCTTCTAAAATCATCAACTGTTACATCTTCTGTACATCCAAACTGTCCATACCCTGCATTGTTAACTAGTACATCTAGTCTTCCACATTCTGCAACAATTTTTTTGATTGCAGAAACAATTGATTCTTCTTTATCTACATCTAACTCAATTACTTTGATAGAAAGATTCTCTTTTTTTGCAGCATGCTCTAGTTCTCCAGCTTTTTCAGTATGTCTCATACTGGCAAATGTATGATATCCATCTCTTGCCAATGATAGCGCTGTCTCCAAACCAATCCCTGATGAACTGCCAGTTACTAGAGCTACTTTTTCCATATTGATTCAATATTTTTGTCATATTTATCCCATTTTGATTTGTTATACTAGAGGTTTATCTCCTTCAACAGGATCTGTCAGCTCCGTTTTTTCTCCTGAATTAATTCTCTCTAAAATTTCCAATGCTGAATATTTGTGTAGATACTCGTTGTTGTTGCCACATCTGTAGGAGAACGTGCATCTGGGACATCCTGATTCGTTTTTACAAGGACATTCCTTTACTATGAACATGCTACGTTCTAGGGCTTTCTCAAATCTGTCATAGAGGGCTTTGCTTGCACCACTCCCACCGATTGCCCCATCATAGATGAAAATCAAGCCTGATGCACCCAATGATATACCTCCCAAATCTTGTGATACTCCACCTGTAATCATATTACTGCCTTCTATTACAACATGTTCTGTTGCATGATATCCACTGGCTTCTGTATATTCCTCATCTTCTGATTCTTCAATCACTTTGAGAGGTCTGGGTGCATGAAATACAATTCCCTTTGTAACAAAATCATATTCTAAAGGAGCATCTAGTTGAACTTTTTCACCTTGAGTTATCTCTTGCCCTAATTCGATATTGACATAACCGTATACTTTTTTTTCTATGTGCAATTTACAGAATGCAACTTCAATACCATTTGCATTTCTTCTCTCAAAAACTGTTTCAATAGTTGGCCATTCCTCTGTTAATGATTTTGTATAGTATGGATAGTCTCTTGGAATTCGCTCTAGTTTTGCATAGTTGTTTTTTGGATAATCAAATTCTTTTACTTTGTAACGTACACCTGCTAGAAAATAGATTGCATCTTTATGTAGTTCTTCTAATGCAATTGGCAACACTCTGTCGCCCACTTTTTTTCCATCAAGAAAAATATCAATTGATTTTCCAATCCCTCTAATGCTATAGTCATTTAACATGGAATTAATTTTATCAAAATTTGGAATGATCCTATTGTTAAACTCCTTTAAATTCTCATTAATGATGTGTTGTTCAATAATTTCTTGATGTTCTTTTAGTTCGTGTTTTGATATGGGTCTATCACATGCCATGGCCAATACTTGGAATTCTTCAACAAATGGGTTCTTGGGATCGATGTATATTTTTTCAATGTCTTCAAAATAGTCCTCTGGATGATTTTTGTAGTATTGTGATATTGGATCATTTCCTAATGCCAAAAATGCATATCCTCTTTGACCTTTTCTTGCGGCTCTTCCTATTCTTTGGATTAGTCTGTTTACTGGAATGGTAGATGATATTACACAGTCAACATTGCCCACATCTATGCCTAATTCAAGCGTAGGAGTGCATGATATTGCTTGTAAATTCCCTTCTTTGAATTGCCTCTCAACTGATGCTCTGTAATTTGCCATCAATCCTGCCCTGTGAACTTTGATGTTCACTTTTTGTCTTTTTGCCTGTATTGCTAGTAATTCAGAATTTAGATGCGAATTATTAAAAATCATTGTCTTGTGATTTTTTTGAGTTAGTTTCTTTGTCAATTCTACCATGAGTGCCCTCTGTGTTCGAAGTGATGGAAATAACATTGTAAAATCTGTCTGCCCTTTTTTACCTGAACCCTGAATTTTTTGCATCTTTTCCCCGAACAACTTTTGACAGAATTCTTTTGCATCATCAAGTGTAGCTGAAGCTGCAACAAACTGTAATTTGTTAGTGCAAATTCTTTTGAGTCTTTTAATTATATAATGAACATTTGTTCCAAAAATCCCAGAGTATACATGAGCCTCATCTGTTACAAGAATCCTAGTTGATGCTAGTAATGATGAAAATTTTGTTTGGTGCCACATGTGATAATGCAGAACATCAAAATTTGTGATCAAAATATGAGGTGGGTTGTCTATTATTTCTCTGCGTTCTTCTAATTTTACATCTCCATCAAAGACCTTGACTTTGATACCTATTTTCTCTGCAAATTTTTGAATTTTTGGATGTTGGTCACGTGCTAATGCTTTAGTTGGATATACAAAGATTGCAAAGACATTGCCTTCGCTTGCATCTTTTTTTATTCTTTGAATAACTGGAATTAGAAATGCTTCTGTTTTTCCAGATGCAGTGGGTGCCTCAATTACGACATTTTCACCATATGTTATCTCCTCAATCGCATCTTGTTGAAATCTGTAAAATTTTTCTATATTCAGTTCTTTGAGGTGCTCTGTAATTGATTCATCCAGTCCCAAATCTTCTACTTTGCAGCCCATTTTAGGCTCAGGATTGCTCAAAACTTTGTATTGTGAGATATAGTCTTTTTTTGAATATAGTATTTCTTCTGTAATTTTATCTGGTTTGTTCTTTCCAATCATTTCCTTAATTTCACTTTCTCCCCTGACGATTCCCTCGTCTTTGAGTCCTTCAGACAGTCCTCTTTCTGTTACCAGTCCCTTGTCAAACCTTGAAAGAAATTCTAGAAATACCTCGTCTGGATTCTTTGAGAATTCTAAGAGATCCTCAATCCCGCATTTTTCACAAGATACGTGCATTTTTTTATTGAATGTTTTTTGAATTTCAATTTTTGACTTGCATTTAGGACATGAGAACTTCAAGATCTATTTGATAAGAAATGCTTGATGATTTATTGTTTAGTAGGCATTTTGGTCCATGACATTATTAAGCTGGAGTGAAGTTTTGAATTTAAAATTGAAAAAAATAGAAATCAACAAAATTTACAATCAAAATTGTATTGAAGGAATGAGTTTAATTCCTAAAAATAAAATTGATCTTGTCATCACTGATCCTCCATTTGCCATAAATTTCAAGGCTAAAAAGGCAAATTACAATCGAACATCATCTCGAGTACTCTCTGGATATAATGAAATCTTGCCTAAGGATTATTATGATTTTACATTTGCTTGGATGAGTGAAGTCTTTCGAATCTTAAAAGATTCTGGAAGCATGTATGTATTTTCAGGATGGAATAACCTCAAAGATATTTTACGTGCATTAGATGATGTTGGGTTTACTACCGTAAATCACGTAATCTGGAAATATCAATTCGGTGTTGTCACTAAAAAGAAATTTGTAACTTCTCATTACCACTGTCTTTATGTCTGCAAGGATGATAAGAAACGAAAATTTTTTCCATTTTCTAGGTTTGAAAAAGATGAAAAAACAGATGATGGACGCAGTCTTCATTATAAGGATAAGGAGGATGTTTGGAATATCAAAAGAGAATATTGGACCGGTGATGAAAAAACTCCTACAAAACTGCCTTCTGAAATAATTAAAAAACTGTTAGAATATTCAAGCGAAAAGAACGATGTTGTATTTGATCCATTTCTTGGTTCAGGTCAAGTTGCAGTAGTTAGCAAGTCTCTAAAAAGAAAATTTCTTGGTTTTGAAATAGTTCCAGAATATTATAAATTTGCTAAGAAACGACTTGATACTGATACGTATAGAATTAAAAAATCAAAATAACTATTCTTTTTTTTCAGGTTCTTCTTTTCTTTTTTGCCCCATCTTCAATGCAATGCTTTCCCTTAGTTCATCATCTGTTTTATCTCCAATTTTTACTCCTGCTGATTTTGCAATCATTTCTAACTTTTCTCGCTCTGTTTCTACAGGCCCTGAAATTTTGGGTGTTTCTTCTGTTGCTTCTTTAATTTGGTCTTGAATCTCATTTTTTGCTTTGTTGTATTCGTTAACTGCTTTCCCCATTTTTCTTGCAGCTCCTGGTAATTTCCCTGTACCTAAAATCAAAACAATTGCAACAAAAATTATGATCATCCATTCACTGCCGCCAATATTTAATGAATAATCAAACATGTCTTGATATTGTCTAATTTGAAATTAAACGTAATGTCTGTATTTGTGCCTGAATTAGTGACTTGCCATTGAATATCATTCATGAGAAGCACTTATTGATTTAAATAAATTCAGAGCTGAGAACTTTTATGAAAAAAATTGAGGCAATTGTTCCAGCAGGAACAAAAGATGCAGTAATCACTGCAATCAAAAAAGTCGGTGTTGGCGGTGTAACTGTTCATCAAGTTCAAGGACAAGGTGCACAAGATCCTCCTCTAGTTGGACAATATTTCAGTAGAGATATGATTATCTGTGTTGTAGATGATCCTAAATTAGATGAAGTAATAGATGCAATTGCAAATGTTGCTTGTACAGGAACTAAAGGTGACGGCAAAGTCTTTGTAACTGAAATAGTAGATGCACTTGATATTTGCACCAAAAAACGTGGAACAATGGATATCTAATTCAAGATTTTCTGTGGTTCTAGTTTCTTTCTAACACATATTGCAAATAATGCAACTACGAATCCTATAATACAAAAAACAAGATATGGTGTTTCATTTCCAAATGATTGTGTAATTGGTCCTCCTATGGTTGGCCCTATTGCCCAACCCATTCCAAAAACTGTTTCAAATGCACCAATAATTTTGCCTGAAATTTTCTTTCTAGTTTTACTCAAAATTATTTCCAGAGTTAATGGGAAAAATATACTAAATCCAAATCCCATTAGGACTAAAGCGATTCCAAATGTAATGATTGAATCTGCAACCATCGATATCGCCAACCCTGTTGAGACTGCAATAGTTCCTGCAATCAAAGTTTGACTTGTCTTTCTTGCTAACTTTCCTGCAAATGCAAGAGATACAACTCGTGATATTCCAAAAACAAAATACAATATCAAAATATCTGTTGCTGACATTCCACTATCATTGAGAAATGCTGGATAAATTGTGAGGATTATTCCAAAAGAAGAAGTGCCGAAAATTAGCAATATTATAACTTCGGGAAATCGCTTCATTTCCTTAATTGATGAAAATGTGAACCGTTCTTGATGTTTCTTTATGTTTTTCTTTGAGGCTAAAAGTGAAGAAATTATTGCAGCTGCGAGAATAAATGCGGCAATTTGGAATAAAATCCTATATGTTATATCAAACCCTTCAAGGAATGCTGTTCCGAGCAATGGTCCTACCATGAATCCAATTACAAAAAACATTGTAAACCATGAAATGTGTTTTACTCTGTTCTTTTCTGAACTTTCGTTTGAAATTATAGCCTCGCATGGGGGCCAAAAAAATGCATGTGCTATACCTGTCATAATTCTAAATCCCATAATTTCTGGAACTGACTGTGCAATCGATAGAAGATAAATTGATGCCGAATTTATTGCGGCACCCAATGTTAGTAAATATCCATTGTTAATTCTATCTAGTAAAATTCCTACAAACAATGGGATGAACATGTATGGAATAAAATTTGTTAATCCAATTAATCCCAGTTCAGAATATGTTGCACCTATGATATTTTTTGCAAATACTGGCAAAATTGGGCCATGTAATCCATATGAAATCCCTATGATAAAACCCGTGATGTTGACAAGAATGAGGACTCTATTCATTTGTATGCTGCAACCATTATTGCCCCACCCATAAGATCTTTCTCAAATTCTATTCTTGAGAATTTTTCTAAAATTAACTGTTCTAGTTTTTTGTTTTTGGGCCATCTTTTGTATGTTCCATACAGAGTACCGAACTTTAATCCTAATCTTCCACCTGCAACAAATGCAAGAATCGGTAAAATACATCTAAGATAAAATGAGACTCCTGCTCGGAAAAATACTTCATCAGGTTTTCCCAAATCTACTATTACAAATCTTCCACCTTTTTTTAATACTCTATGAATTTCAGATATTGCAATTCTCAAATTGATTGCATCTCTTAATGAATAGCCACATAATACTGCGTCAAATTCTTCATCTCTAAATGGAATATGTTCAAAAACACCATTTGCCATATCTAGAGTTTTTTCAAAGAATGTGCCTGTATTTTTTAACATGGGTACTAGAGGATCATAAAGTGTAATTGAGATGTTACCATCAGTTAATCTCATTGCAGTTTTTGACATGTTTCCAAAACCTGATCCTGCATCCAGGATTTTGTTGCCTGGAAGTACTCTTTGTGAAATTCCGCGAATTCGATGCTCCTTATCTTTGCCTAATGAAATTATAGAATTGACTTTGTCGTAAACTGGAATGATCTCTCGAAGTACTTCCATTACTTCT
The DNA here is from genome assembly GCF_000299395.1 of Candidatus Nitrosopumilus sediminis. Taxonomy (NCBI): domain Archaea; kingdom Thermoproteati; phylum Nitrososphaerota; class Nitrososphaeria; order Nitrosopumilales; family Nitrosopumilaceae; genus Nitrosopumilus; species Candidatus Nitrosopumilus sediminis. Next base: position 1,220,116 of record NC_018656.1, on the reverse strand, counting down.
CCCCAATAACTTCCTAAACCCATAGTCTATCGTCTCAGTATCCTTGTTTGAATATCTTGCAAATCAAAATTTCAATTATGGAGCAAACTTTGATGCGTTTTGAGAATAATTTTGTAAATCAGATTCTGAAACTTTCTCAAAGATCTTTGCTTCAGATGTGATTTTTGCCATTTTTATGTGGCTTACTCCTTCTTTTGTTTCTGCCTTAAGATTAATTGCTGCTATTGCCAAAGCTGCAGCATCTTCCAAACTCAAATCATCATTGTAATGTTTTTCTAAAAATGCATTTACGTCATCAGCACCTGCACCTATTGCAACTGCTGCAAATTGAACATATGTTCCACTAGGATCTGTCACATAGATTGATTCTCCTTTTTGATCAATCCCTGCAATAATCATTGAAACACCATTAGGACGAACTCCTCCATACTGTGTAAATTGATGAGCTTGGTCTGCTAGGTGTTTGGCAACTGTTGCAACTTCAACTGATTCATCATATGTCATTCTATTTCCTTGTGAGAAGAATCTTGCACCATCTACTTGAACACGTGCATCTGGAATGTAACCTGCTGCAGCGACGCCAATATGATAATCAACTTGAAAAATTTTCTGTGTAACATTACTAGTTTGCAAAGTACGAGGCTTTTCCTCAACTGCCATGATCACTCCTTCTTTACTTTTGACACCAATAGCTAATGTGCCCCTCTTTACGGTCTCAATTGCATATTCGACTTGGTATATTCTACCATCTGGTGAATACATTGTAGGGGTCATATCATAACCACGCGATGCCATCATAATATCACGAGTTCATTCTCAGTCAATTTAAGGGTAATTATCTTGCCTGAATGTGGAAAAGATCTGGAAATAGGGTTTTAAGCAAAATTGACTTTACTTATCTCAGGGAAAATGACCAATCAATTATTAGAATTCAAAGAAATCATTAGATCAAGACAATCTTCAGAACAAAGAAAAACCGACAAACAGACTAGGAAACTCTTGCTATACTTATTCACAAGTACTAGAGGCGGCTTTACAAGATTACGAATAATCATTCATTTGTTAGATCAAGGGTATAATACACATCAACTAGCACAAAAACTCGAACTTGATTACAAAGCCGTTCAGCATCACATGAAAGTCCTTGAGAAAAATAATATGGTTTCAAAAATTGGTGAAAAATATGGTGCAATATTTTACTTGTCTAATTTCCTTGAAATTAACATTGGTGCACTTGATGAGGCCATTGACAAATTAGATAGAAAAATGAATAAGACAAAAATCTACATGTGATGTGGTTTCTAAATTAGCGATCTGAAAATTTGAACTAAAGTTAATATAATATGCACAATTTGAAAAATTATCTTGGTCAAAAACGATCCATTTGCAAATGCAACAAAACAAGTTAATGATGCATGCGATATTATTGGAATCAAAGACAAAGAATTACGTGAATATTTGGCAATGCCAAATAAAATGATGAGAGTTAAAATTCCAGTAAAAATGGATAATGGAAAAATTAGAGTTTTCACAGGTTTTAGAAGTCAACATAACAATGACAGAGGTCCATACAAAGGGGGCATTCGTTACTTTAATCCTGAAGGCGGAGTCGAATACATGGAACGCGAAGTCATGGCACTGTCTTCATGGATGACATGGAAATGTGCAATTGTAGATATTCCTCTTGGTGGTGGTAAAGGTGGAATCTATGTTAATCCAAAAACTGAGAAACTCAGCGATGGTGAAATGGAGAGACTAACACGTCAATTTGCATATAAAATTTCTGAAATTATTGGACCTGAAAAAGATATTCCAGCACCAGATGTTTACACCACTGGTAGAGAAATGACCCAAATTATGGATACATTTAGCAAATTAAACGGTAACAAATATTCCCCCGGTGTTATTACTGGAAAACCAATCTCTATGGGAGGCTCACTTGCAAGAAACGTTGCAACTGGTTTGGGAACAGCATACTGTGTAAGAGAAGCTGCTAAAGCATTGAAAATCAATCTTAAAACTTCAAAAGTTGTTCTACAAGGATTTGGAAATGCATCTACATTTGCAGGTATCTATTTGGAAAAGATGGGAGCCAAAGTAATTGGTGCAAGTGATTCTAAAGGTTCTATTTTATTTGAAAAAGGTGCCAAAGTTAGCAAACTCATGGAGTATAAAGAAAAAACTGGCTCTGTTGTTGGATTTCCTGGAAGTAAAAAAGTTTCAACTGAAGAATTACTTACTGCTAAATGTGATATTCTAGTTCCAGGTGCATTAGAGAATCAAATCACTGCAAAGATTGCAAATAACCTCAAATGCAAAATCATAGGAGAAGCTGCAAATGGTCCTACATTACCTGAAGCAGATCCCATTATTGCTAAAAAGAAAATTTTGGTTATTCCTGATATCTTGGCAAACTCTGGTGGTGTCTGTATATCTTACTTGGAGTGGGTACAAAATAACATGGGGTACTATTGGAGCTTTGATGAGGTTGCAAACAAGATGGAAAAAAATATCACAAAGGGATTCAAAGATGCATATGAACTCAGCAAAAAGCATAAAATTGACATGAGGAAGGCAACTATGGTATTAGCTGTAGAAAGAGTTCTTGAGGCCTTTAACCAAAAAGGCATATGGCCATAATCTTAGACTAGATAAGATTCGTAACTCACTAATTGCTCAATAAACATTATCTTTCCTTTTGTAATTATGCGTAATTTTCTTTTGAAGGAAAGATCTACTTTTGTCCTTCTTTGTAATAATTGAATTGTTTTTCCAGTCAACGTTCTACCTTTTTTGTCTCTGTCAAAAAGAATAATCAGTCTTTCATGTTTTGAAACAGAATCTGCAAAATCAATCATTCCTGTAAATCTATGAAATTCTAAAACTTTACCTGTAAAACCTAATTTTCTTAATGCAGTAGAATCTCGCTTCCCCTCTACAATCACCACTCCGTTTTCTATGGCATTTAATTCACATACAAATTTTTTTAGTTCAAGAATTTCTTGTTCAGATACTAACACTACATCCAATCTGGTTTAACATATTAAAATACATCACGTTGAAAACCAATAAATTAATTCACTAAGATGAATTACTGTATAAAATGAAAACTGAAACAGAAATTGCCGAATATAGAAAAAAGATTGAAGAAAAATTAGTAAAATCCGAATCAATGGATGCCATGAAATACTATCAGGGTGTTCTTAGATGTCTTGAGTGGGTAGTTACAGGACAAGACGTTTAGAAAAATGTCTAATGTATTACTTATACAAAATACACGGATTGAAGGTTCGGGATATCTTGGTGAACTTTTACAAAAAGATGGATTTGAAATTACATCTGTAAACGCAAAACATGAAAAACTTCCAGACAAAGACTTTTCGCTTGTTGTGATTTTAGGTGCACCTGAAAGTGCGAATGACGATTTACCCTATCTTCTAGCAGAACAACAACTTATCCGAAATTCTGTTGAAAAGGATACTCCTATACTTGGAATTTGTTTGGGGTCTCAATTAATTGCTAAAACGTTTGGTGCCAAAGTTTACGCTGGACCAAAAAAAGAAATCGGATTTTATAATGATTTGAAAACTAGTGGCAATTCTTTATTTTTTTCTGGCTTCAAAAATCCATTCACTGTATTTCATTGGCATGGAGATACCTTTGATTTACCCCAAGGTGCAATTCAATTAGCATCATCTGAGCATTATCCAAATCAGGCATTTCAATACAAGAGTGCAGTTGGTCTGCAATTTCATTTAGAAGTAAATGAAGATATGGTGAATTTGTGGCTTGATAATACAGAAGAAAAATTACAAAAAATACCCTACATCGATCCACAAAAAATTCGTTCAGATCTTGTTGAAAATATTCCAATTGTAAAATCAAATATGAATAATTTTTACAAAAATTTCAAATATGCATTTGACCTTTGACCAAAGTTTAATATAGTTAATTCTAATTTTATCGATAGAACGATGACTGCTGTCAAGAAAATTTTTGAAGAAATTATTCAAACAGATCATAAAGTCATCACTGAAGAATTATCAAAATCCATTCTTAAAACATATGGAGTTAAAGTTCCACCATATGCACTTGCTACTTCTGCTGAAGATGCAGTAAAGCAAGCAAAAAAAATTGGGTTCCCTCTTGTAATGAAAGTAGTATCTCCACAAATCTTACACAAGACTGATGTTGGTGGAGTTAAAGTTGGAATTGACAATGTCAACGATGTAAAAAAGACATTCAAAGATATGCATGGTCGTCTTTCAAAAAAGAAAGGAGTTGAAGTTAAAGGAATTCTTTTGGAAAAGATGGTTCCAAAAGGCATTGAGTTAATTGTAGGTATTCAAAATGATCCACAATTTGGTCCAATGATTATGGCTGGATTGGGAGGAGTTATGACCGAAGTCTTCAAGGATGTTGCATTTAGAATGCTACCTATTACAACATCTGATGCAAAATCAATGTTAAACGAACTGAAAGGCTCCAAACTCCTCAAAGGTTTCAGAGGAAGCGAACCTGTTGATCTTAACATGGTGGCAAAAATGTTAGTTCAAATTGGAAAATTAGGCGTAGAAAATGCAGATTACATCAACAGTATTGACTTTAACCCTGTGGTTGTTTATCCAAAATCCCACTTTGTAGTTGATGCAAAAATTATTCTAAATAATAAATTGAAAAAGAATTCAATTTCCAAAGCAAAACCCAACATAGAATCTATGGAGTCATTCTTTACTCCAAAGTCTGTTGCACTAGTTGGTGCATCTGCAACACCTGGAAAGATTGGTAATTCTGTACTAGATGCACTAGGAAAACAAGATTACAAAGGTAAAGTATATCCTATTAATCCTAAACAAAAAGAAATTCTTGGAATCAAATGCTATCCATCATTAGATGCAATTACTGCAAAGGTTGATCTGGTAGTTGTATGTGTTGATCTTTCAGCATGTGGAGAAATTATGAAGACCTGTGCAAAGAAAGGAATTCATAATGTTGTTATTGTTTCAGGTGGTGGTAAAGAACTTGGTGGTGACCGAGCAGCAATGGAAGCTGAAGTTAAAGCATTATCATTAAAACACAAAATTCGTGTAGTAGGTCCTAACTGTATTGGAATGTTCAATGCTGCAAATAGACTTGATTGTGCATTCCAAGGTCAAGAAAGAATGGTTCGTTCAAAATTAGGAAATGTTGCATTCTTCTCCCAAAGCGGAACTATGGGAATTAGTATGTTAGAAAGTGCAGATGTATTTGGTTTATCGAAAATGATTAGTTTTGGTAATCGTTCTGATGTTGATGAGGCAGACATGATATGGTATGCTGCAAATGATCCTCAAACCAAAGTGATTGGATTATACGTTGAAGGATTCGGTGATGGTAGAAAATTCATCAATACTGCTAAACGTGTAATGAAAGAGAAAAAGAAACCAATCGTAATTTGGAAGAGTGGAAGAACTGCTGCCGGTGCAAAACAAGCTGCATCACATACAGGCTCACTCGGAGGCTCAAATGCAATGATTATGGGTGCATTCAAGCAAGCAGGAATTATTTCAGTTGATAGTTATCAAGAACTAGTGGGAGTCTTAAAGGCACTTGCATGGCAACCAGCTGCAAAGGGCAATCGTGTTGCTATGACAAGTAATGGGGCTGGTCCAATGATTGGTGGAATTGATCAATTAGAAAGATTAGGTCTTACAATAGGAAAACTATCTCCACAAATTCTCAAAAAAATTAAGGCTCGTTTCCCACCTACTGTCCCAATCCATAACGGTAATCCTGCAGATGTTGGTGGTGGTGCAACTGCTGATGACTATAGATTTGTTATTGAACAATTTTTAGCTGAAAAAAATATTGATATTGCCATGCCTTGGTTTGTGTTCCAAGATGATCCTCTTGAAGAAACAATTGTTGGTTTTCTAGATGAATTGTCAAAGAAAAATAAGAAACCCATCCTTGCTGGTGGCAATGGAGGTCCATATACTGAAAAAATGATAAAATTAATTGAAAAACACAATGTTCCTGTTTATCAAGATCTCCGAACTTGGGTTGCAGCAGCTTCCGCATTGGCTCAATGGGGAAAAACACTCGGAAAATAGAGAACATTTAATTCCCATATCTCATGTCAAATTAACATGTCACTAGTTACCACATCTACTTCTGATGGCATTTGTACTGTCAAAATTAACAGACCGGACAAACTTAATGCTATGAATACTGATGTTGCAAAAGAACTAATCAAAACCTTTGAAGAACTAAACCATAATGATGACGTTAAAGTTATCATTTTGACTGGTGAGGGAGAAAAGGCGTTTTCTGCTGGTGCAGATATTGAATACATGTCTAAAATCTCTGCAGATGAATCCGTTGAATATGCAAAGACAGGTCAGCTTGTTACTGAAACTGTTGAATTGGTTAAACAACCAACCATTGCAGCAGTTAATGGTTTTGCACTAGGTGGAGGTTGTGAACTTGCAATGTCTTGTGATATTAGAATAGCAGCAGATACGGCTAGACTTGGTCAGCCAGAAGTAACAATTGGTATCCCTCCAGGATGGGGTGGTACTCAAAGATTAATGAGAATTGTGGGAATAGCAAAGGCAAAAGAACTTGTCTATACTGGTAAAATGGTCAAAGCAGAAGAAGCAAAAGAAATTGGTCTCGTAAACCAAGTAGTTCCACTTGCATCTTTACAAGAAGAAGCTTTGAAAATGGCACAACAAATAGCTGGAAACTCTACAATGGGTGTTCAGATGTCTAAAGTTGCAATCAACAAAGGAAGAAATGCGGATCTTGATACTGGACTTGCAATAGAACTTCTTGCTTGGAGAAACTGCTTTACTCATCCTGACAGAGAAGAGCGAATGACAGCATTTGTAAACAAGTCCAAGAAATAGCTATTTCTAATTTCTTTCTTATTTTATTATTTTTTGTTTTAAGAAACTGTAACTACTCCAACTCTCCAAGGATGGAATGAACAGAAGTAATTATACACACCTGATTTTTCAAATGTAAATTCAAATCTGTCACCTGTATTTAGTGGCGGACTGTTAAACAACTGTGTGACTTTTCCACTATCGCCCATACTTTGTATATTGTGAGGAACTGAATCGTCATTTACCCAAGTGACTGTGGTTCCTACTTCAATCTCCAGATTCAAGGGGGAGTAAAATCCTGCACCTGTAACATCAAAGTTCCCATTTGGAATAATGACTTGTGTATTTACAATCTGTGGGGCTGGCTCCGTAATACTATCTAACACAATGACCTTATTTTCTATTAAAAATTTTATCATATTGAGAAATTCCTCTTCCGAAATAATCCCTTCACCATACCACAATGCTGTATTTTTTACCCATTCTGGAACTGGTTCTGCGTTTGCAAAATTTATGGAAAATGAAATTAATAATATTGTTAACACTGAAACTGGAACGACTAATTTTCTTGATTTATTTTCCACACACTACGATGTTTTTTGTAAATTTAAATGATTATGTAGATTTTCAAATAGTTCTCTAAATATTTTATAAATTATTAAATAAAAATAAAAAAGTGGAGTTGTTCTTCTATGAACCTTCTTATGTGATTTAATGATGTAATTAGACATAATTTTTGAAAATTACGATCGTTGAGATCTTAAAATTATTTGATCTTGGCTCTGAAAATGTGTATACATTGTCTTGCAGTGTAAACTAATCTGTTATATTTAATTTTGAACCTATTTTTTCATGCAAGAATTAATTCAATCTCAAAAAATTATGGATGAAGATAGAAAGCAGGTCATTTTGGAAATACTTGCTGATAAATATTGCAAACTAATCCTGCATAACACTCTAGAAAAGCCAAAATCTGCAATGGAAATATCCAGTGAAAAAAAAATTCCTATTAGCACTGTATATAGAAGATTACAGACTCTATATGATGCCAAATTACTGGCTATTTCTGGCTCGATTAATCAGGATGGAAAGAAATACTTTCTATACAAGAGTAGGGTAAAATCCATTTCTCTAAAATGTGATTTAGAGGTCACGACTGTGGAATTGGTTCCAAATACTTCACACGCAAGTTAACTGTTGGAGATTTTTGTTTGAGCTAAAAATGATGGACGAAAATCTTACACCCAATAGACAAATTCATTCCCAAAAAAAAGAATCTACTCGAAGCATTACGTACAGACTACCAGAAAAACTCGTCTCTGAATTAGAAACTGAGTCTACACAAAGAGGAATTTCACAAAATGTATTGGTCAGACAAATTCTAGAAAAATATGTCCAATGGGATCGTTTTTCTAGTAAAATTGGAATGATTCCAGTTCCAAAGGGAATCCTTGAAGCATTGGGTGGAGAACTTGATGGAAAAGACATTGATGAAATAATCACTTTGATGTTTCCTATGATAAAGGACACTGTTTTGTTTATCAAAGGTGGATATGATTTGAAAAGATGTATTGAAACATTAGAAGATTACATGAGAGCATCTGGGATGAACTCTGATCATCGAGTAGAAGGCGATATGCATACGTTTTTGATTCAACATGATTTAGGTTTAAGGTGGTCTGTTTTTGCTGAACAATTGTTAACTCAAGTCTTTCGTAGTTTCTTACCTGAAAAAGAACTAAAATTCCAAACAACTGATACCACAGTACTTCTGTCAATTTCGTTGGGCTCTGATTTTAATGAACATGATTATCATAATTGAAATTCAATTTATCATTTGAAATATCTCTTTTCATAATATTTATCTATGACTTCACCTGATTCTGTTCAACAAAAAACTCTGGTAAAACAAATCATGAACAATTCTATTGTATCTGTTGATTCTTCTGTTACTGCTACAGATGCTGCAAAAATGATGGAAGATACTGGAATTGGAGCTGTTATAGTTTTGGAAAATAATTTGCCTGTTGGAATTGTAACTGATAGGGATTTTGCAATTAAAATCACTGCCCACTCCTATCCTATTGATACTCCTGTTAGAAGAATAATGTCTTCCCCTCTCATCTCAATTGATCCGGATTCTGATTTATGGATTGCATCTGACTTGATGTCTACTAGAAATGTAAAAAAATTACCTGTTATTGACGATGATAAGGTTGTTGGAATTTTAACATCTAGTGATTTAGTCAAACATATTGCTGATCACTAGAAATATTCATTGCATGTCCCACAATTTCCTGAATTACTAGTGTGTCTGGTGGGAAAAGCTTATTATAATTTGAATCGCCTTTTTTCTTTATAATGGCAACTGAGCAAACACAAAAAATGGTCACAGTTACCGCAAAAGCTGCTGAAAAAATCCAAGAATTTATGAAAGAAGAAGCAGAAGCCCCTGAATACCTTAGAGTATACGTTCAAGGTGGCGGTTGTTCCGGTCTATCATATGGAATGGGTTTTGAAAAAGCACCAGAAGAAGATGACATTGTCTTAGAAGAAAATGGCGTTAAACTTCTAGTTGATAGCTACAGCGTTGATCATTTACAAGGTGCAAACGTAGACTATATTGAAAGCCTGATGGGCTCTGGATTCAAAATTAACAATCCAAATGTTACAAAATCCTGTTCATGTGGTCACTCATTTAGCACTGAATAAACAATTTTCATTATTTTTCATTTTTAGTTTCTCTAGCGATTGCTATGATAAACATATTTTTTGAAATTTTTTATATTTTTAACATCATTTTTTGCGATACCCTCATATATCGCAGGTAAAAACCCCAATTATGATAATAAAGGAGATGAATAGTTTATGCCTCAATCAGGAATTGTCAAATATCACGTTAAACTTTCCTATGAAGTCGATGGACTCGTTGAAAGAGCAGATATAATCGGCGCCATCTTTGGCCAAACAGAAGGACTGTTAGGCCCAGAGATGAATCTGAATGAACTGCAACGAGTTTCTAAAGTAGGTCGCATTGAAGTTAATGCAAAATCTACATCCAACACTACAAGCGGTGATGCATTAATTCCAATGAGCACTGATATTGATACTTGTGCATTAATTGCAGCTGGTATTGAGAGTATTGACAAAGTAGGCCCATTTGATTGTAAATTCAAATTAGAAGCTATTGATGATGTTCGAGCTGCAAAGAAAGATGATATTGTAAGACGTGCAAAAGAAATTAAACAAAAATGGGCAACTAAAACTGTTAGTGAAGGTGAAAGCATGTTAAATGACGTTCACCAAGGTGATGCTAAAAAACTATCCACATATGGCCCATCAAAACTAACGTGTAGTTCAGGTCTTGCTGATTCTAATTGGGTTATTCTGGTTGAAGGAAGAGCCGATGTAATCAATCTTCTAAGAGCTGGATATGATAATGTTCTTGCAATTGAAGGTGCTAAAATTGATGAATCCATCAAAGAACTATGTAATTCTAAGGATACTGTTGTTGCCTTCCTTGATGGTGACAGATCTGGCGGATTCATTCTCAAAGAGCTCAAATCTCTTGTTAACTTAGACTATGCACTTCAAGCAGACACTGGTGTTGAGGTAGAAGAACTAACTCCACAAAGAATTGATGAAATCCTAAGACCTATTGCTGATGAGATTAAACAAGGAAAACCTGCACCTCAACTAAAAAGTGAAGATGACAAACCTATAGCCGAAATGGCCGCAAAAGTATTCCCAAATCTCAATGAAACTCTTGAAGCAATTGCATTAGATGGTGATCAAAATGAGATTTTCAAAGTTCCAATCAGTGAGGTTGTAAGCAAATTATCATCTCAATCAGGAATCAAATATCTTTTGTTGGATGGAATTATCACCCAGAGACTTTTAGAAGGTGCCAAAAATGCTGGTGTTGAATGTGTAATTGGACATAGAGTTGCAAAATTATCAAACTCTGAAGGAATGACACTAAAAACATTCGGTGACTTGGGTGTATCTTAGAATAGATGACTGAACTAAAAATTCAGCACATCCTAACTCTTTCATATTTACTCTCAAAAGGTGCAAAATACAACTATGTTTCTATTACGACGTCTTCGCTTGGTAAAAACATCAAAAAATCACAGCAATCTGCATCAAAACATCTTCTAGAATTGGAACAAAATCAATTCATTGAGCGAATAATCAATGGAAGGAATATTTCAGTCAAAATTACTCCAAAAGGATATTCTGAAATGGTTAAACTTTCTGCAACGTTACAAAAAAGCCTTGATTCTTCTCCCTCTCATGTTGAACTCAAAGGTACATTGGTTTCTGGAATGGGTGAAGGTGCATACTATATGGGATTAAAAGGCTATACAAAACAATTTGAATCAAAAATTGGCTATGTTCCATATCCTGGAACCCTTAATGTCAAACTAGATCAAAAAATTCATCAAGAAGCAATTAAGCAATTTGAAACTCTAGAGGGTGTCAAAATTAATAGCTTCTCAGATGGAAAAAGAACCTATGGGTGGGTCAAATGCTTTGCTGCAAAACTAAATAATTCTGCAAATTGTGAATTAATTATTTTAGAGCGTACACATCATGATGATTCTATTATAGAATTAATTTCGAAGACTTGTTTGAGAAAAATTGCTAAATTAAAGGATGGTTCAAAAGTATCAATTAAAATTCCAATAAACTCCTAAATTCCGTGAATGGATTCTCCGTATTCTTTTTGAATTTTAGAGCTTGAACTTTCAGGAATTGGGGACTGTAACCTTGCAACTTTTGCATCAAGCTCAATCTTCTTACATCCTTCTATGATGAATTTTTCTTGATGAACTTGATCATAACCTAATGCAATTATTTGTGGTTTGACGTGGTTTACTGTTTTGAAAATATCGTCTTCTTGACCGATTAAACATAGATCTACCATTGACAATGAATTTACCAATTCTTGTCTTTGTTCTTGTGCATGAAGGGGTCTTCTTTTTTTCATCTTTACTGCTGTATTATCAGTAGCCACCACCACCACCAAAACATCTCCTAATTTTTTTGCAGCATTTAATGTATGTATATGCCCTGGATGGATAATATCAAAAACTCCTCCTGCTAATACCACACATAATGAATTTCTTCCTATATCTGTGAGTGTTTTTCTATCATTATTTACTAATTGATTTTTTATCAATTCGTCAATTTTTGAATTAATCAAATCTTCAGAAAACATGGTCTTTTTCCTAATTACTTCAAATACCTCTTTTCCTTCAATTTGACATACATACATGATAGACAGGATGGCTTTTTCACTTTGTTTCAATATTTTTTCTATTTTTGACCCTCTCTTTAATTCATCGCTAAAATCTACATCTTTGGATCTAGGCCTTTTGCCAGCCTTAATGCATCAACAAGACCATCAGCATAACCGATACTCAATATTGCTACTTCATCTTGACCGTCTTCAAGAAATTTCTCTGCATCTTTGACATACAATTCAGCATTTTCCAAAATTACTTGGAATTCCTTTTGATCTTTGTATAATGGCTCTACCTCTTCAAGTGCTTCTCTTACCATTGGGACATATTTTTTCATCATTTGAACTGAAATTTTTTTGTTTTTTCTGTATTGTCAAATGGTTCATCAATACATTGACTGAATATTTTCAAGGCGTCTGATTCTGTAAAGTGTAATCTTCCTGGAATTATAACTGTGTGTGGTGGTTTACCAAAATCTGTTTTCTTCAAACTAGATATCTTACCTGAAATAATACGTTGATCTTTGAATCCTATCCTTGATGCAATTATGACATATGTTGACGGGCTAATCACATTTCTTATCTGTCCTTTTTCAGTTTCTAAAAGTCCATTTAGTGCATCCTTTGGATCTAAGAAAAAATCTTTATCTTGATTAAATTCTAAAAGAAGAACTGTGTGATTTCCTTCAATGATGTTTTTGTATATTACATAGTATGGAGTTGTTAGTGATTTCATCTCACTCATAATTGTTGCAATTCTTCCTACTTTGTAAAAATGCAAACCACATTCTCCTATCATTGAAGTAAGTGATGAAGATGCATGAATGGATTGTGTTTTGATTTTTTCTTCTATAGCTCTCGTTCTTAATTCAATGTGAGTTGTTGCAATGTATGGATCTCCATATGCTAATAGTGCTACCTTTTTTTTCTTTGCATTTTTTAAAATTTCATTACCGTCTTCAACTAGCCATCTTTTTGCTAGTTTGAATTCCCCTTTTGTGGCATTTTTGATCTTTGATAAATCTGATTTTCCAATTGGGCTGGTAAATTGCTCCAAATAAACAATATCTGCCTTTGATAAAACATCTAATGCCTCACTAGGAATTGATTTGAATCCAGAAATTCCTAAACCTACAAACCAGAGCATTACTTAATTTTTTTATCATGAAGTCTTTTTAAGTGCTGTAGTGTTTTCTTGAGAATTTCAATTCCTCTCAGATATTCATCAATTGAAACTTTTTCATCAATTGTATGTGCCTCATGTGGGTCTCCTGGACCGTATGTGACTACAGGAATACTCCATTGATTGCCTAAAACATTCATGTCTCCAGTACCTGTTTTTCTGATAAGAGTTGGCCTTGAATGCTCAACTTCCATAATGCCAAGGGTAAATGCTCTGACTAAAGGCGAAGTATGAGATGCCTCAAATGGCTCTGTTTCATCAAGAATTGAATAAAATGCTTCAACTTCTCTTTCTTGAGCAATTTCTTTTACAAGTGTTGCAATTTTCTGTTCTATAGTTTTACAATTCATATCTACAGGAATTCTAATATCAAATGTGGTCTCACAATCCTTTGGTGTTACATTGTGACTTGTCCCTCCTTTGATTTCTGTCATGGTAACTGTAAGTAACATTCCTTTAGTTCTACCATCCTGATTTGCTTCTAATCTGTCTTTTAGTTCTTTTACAAAAATCATAGATTCTTGAATTGCATTTTTTGAAAGCCATGGTGCACTTGCATGAGAACTGTCATCAACACTGATTTTGAGATTGATTGCCAGCCTTCCTTTGTATGCAATAGTGACTTGTTTAATTCCGCTTGGTTCGCCAAATACTGCATAATCGATACCTCTTTCTTTCTTTACGAGATTTTTAATTCCTGTTGCATTTCCTTCTTCATCTACAGCTCCAACAAAAAATACTGTGCCATTGTTGTTTTGAATTGATGCTGCAGCAAACAACATTGCCATAAGTGGTGCTTTAGCATCTGATGCACCTCTACCATACAATGCATCCCCTTCTTTTCTAACTTTGACTTTTCCTGGAACTACATCCATATGTCCACATAACATTATTTTTGGAGAACCTGAACCTTTCTTTGCTATTATGTTCCCTACTTCATCAATCTGAATATCTTCAAAACCTAAATCATCACATTTGTCTGCTAAGAATTCTGCCATTGGTTTTTCACTCAAAGAAGGTGTATACAGTCTGAGTGCTTTCTCTAACATCTTTACTGCAAATCTTGGTGTTACTGTAAAAGTGTCCATTCCTACTTTTCCATCTTCAGTGCATAATCTAACATTAAGGAAGGAATGTCAACTTCACACACTCTTACTGTGTTCTTGTATTCTGTAGTGTTGTTTACTTCATGTACGACCAATCCTTTCTCATCACTTTCCATCAAATCGACACCTACAATATCTCCTTGAATTGCATGTTTTGCTTTAATGCACATTTCTTCCATTTCTTGCGTTACTTTACATGGCTCTGCTGTGCCTCCTAATGCCATGTTGGTTTTCCAATGTTTAGAAGTACGATAAATTGCTGCTACAATTTTGTCTCCTATCATTATTGCTCTAATATCTCTTGGAGGTCTTTTTACAAATTCTTCCAAATAATGAACTTGATAGATTGGATACATGTTCTCTCTGCTTTCAATGATCCCCTCAGCTGCATCTCTGTCATTTAATTTTGAAATTAATCTGCCCCAACTACCAACTGTTGGTTTGATCACTTTTGGGTATCCTTGTGAATCTAATGCTTGTAAAGCTGCTTCTTTTGAAAAAGCAACAGTTGCATCAGGTGTCGGCACTCCAAATTTCTTTAGTAACATATGTGTGAATAATTTATTTCCTGCAAATACCCCTGTGTTTAGACAATTGATTACCTTCACACCAATTCCTTCAAGAGCTGCAGTTGAATGAAGATTTCTATAGTAACTTACACATCTTTGAATAACAATGCCATAATCTTCAGGTTTTTTTTCTAAATCTATTGCCAATTTCTTACAATCGACCATCTGGATGTTAATGTTCTTTTTTTTACCGGCTTCTAGCAGAGCTTTTTCTTCCCAACGGATGGTATCGTAAAGAATGGTAACGTCAGGATTCACTGTCCCCAATCCTCGCCAACCGTTTGGGCTGGCTTTAGATCGAAACCGTTTGAACCTTGAACTAATTCAAAACTTGCGCCACATTCCGGACATGTTACGATCTCTCCTTCAAGTGCATCACTTGGAACGGAAATATCTGCATCACATTCTTCACATTTTGACATATTATCTCTTCATAACTCCTCTTTATTTATCATTAATTATCTTTTTTTCAAGTCTGTCTTCTAGAGGGATCTCTATCAGATCACCCATTCTGAGGCCCTTTAATCCTGCAGCTACAGCTTTTGCCCCTTCATCATCTTTTTCCAATCCTAACAATGACATCAAATATGCAGCGCCAGTTTTTCCAGCTAGTTCTCCAAACACTATTCTTCTTCTATTTCCAACTGCTCTAGGAGGAATTGGCTCATAGGCCGCAGGGTTTTTGAGTATAGCTGCAAGATGTGTTCCTGCTTTGTGTTTGTATGCTGATGAACCTACAATTGGTTTAGAATCATATGGTTTGATTGATGTGTATTCTTCAATCAATCTGGATAAATCCAGCAACATGTCCAATCTGAAATCATTTGGTGATTTGTAAAGGTAAGTTAAGGCTACTGCAACTTCTGCAAGTGGAGGGATTCCTGTTCTTTCACCAATACCATCAATAGTAGTATGAATTTGATCTACTCCTGCATCACATGCTGAAAATGCATTAGCTACTGCAAATCCAATATCATTATGAACATGTGCGTCTAATGGAACGTCTATAACTTCTCTTACTTTTTTGACAAAATTATGCATTCCAATTGGACGTAAAATTCCTACTGTATCTGGAAGACTAATTCTATCTACACCTGCTTCTTCAATAGCTTTACAAACTTTCAATAGAAATTCTGGTTCCGCCCTACTTCCATCTTCAACTGTAAATCGTATTTTTAATCCATGTGACTTTGCATACTCTACTGTTTCTACTGCTCTTTCAAGTGCTTCTTCTCTTGAAATTCGTAATTTATCTTTAAGATGAATATCTGAAATTCCTAAATATGCTGCACACCACTTTGCATCACAATCTAATGAAATGTCAATATCTTCTTTTAGTGCACGACCATGAGAAACAATATCTGCCTTTAGCCCTTGTTTGATAATTGTTTTAGTTGCTTCTTTATGATCATTTGAAACTACTGGTGAAATTTCAATTTGATCTACACCAAAATAATCCAACATCCATGCAATCTGGATTCTTTGTTTGTTTGTAAATGAAACACCTGGATGTTGTTCTCCTTCTCTCAATGTACTATCCAAAATTCTGATTTTTTTTGGATTTTTGTCATATGCGTTATAGATATTTGCATAGTGATTCGGATCTTTCATTACAGAAATCGTTGCATTAGATTGATGATATAAACATATTCGTACTATCTTCGTCTGAAATATCTAAAAATGATCCTAGATTAGTTTTTGAAATTAAATTGTGAAACGAAAGTCGTTTTTAGATTATTTTTCTTAAAATGATGACTGTATTGGTATCTACCACACCTGGAATCTTTCTGAGTGCATCAATACTACTGTTAATTTCTGCAATATTTGTAGCACTCATAATTGTTGTAATGTCATACTGCCCTGTAATTTCATAAACTGTTTTTACTCCTTCTAATTTTGCAAGCTTTAGTGATACCTTGGATGTGTCCGTTGCAGAATCAACCGAAACCAAAACAATTGCACTGGTTGAATTTTCCTCTCCGAGCTCCAAAGTAAATTTCTTAATTGTTCCGCTGTCTACCAAATTTTTTACACGTCTTCTAACTGCTGATTCTGACAACTTTAGTTTTTTACCGATATCCACAAATGACTCTCTAGAATCTTCTTTCAAATATCCGATAATTTTTTCGTCTACTTTATCCTTGTACATCTCTTTTTTGTTCCTCTTCTGTAAGTATGGAATCAAGAGCATGTAAAACTTTTGTTACATCTTCTTCAGATATTACTAATGGGGGGAGAATTCTAAGTATATTTCTTCCAGAATACAACATCAGAACTCCTTTTTTTATTAATCCCATCAAAATATCTTTAACTTCAAATTTCATCTCGACACCTATCATTAGTCCTTTACCTCTAACTTCTCTGATCATTGTGTGTTTTTCTTTTAATTTTTCTAATCCTTCTCTAAACAATTTGCCCATTTTCTCTGAATTTTCAATCAATCCGTCTTCAGTAATTGCTTTAAGAGCTGCAATTCCTGCTGCACATGAGATTGGGTTTCCTCCAAATGTTGATGAATGCTCTCCTTTACTAATTGCAGCTAAAATTTCTGGTTTTACAAGAGTTGCTCCCATTGGTACACCGCCTGCAATTCCTTTTGCAAGGCATAGGATGTCTGGTACTGTATTCCAATGTTCACAAGCCCATAATCGTCCGGTTCTACCTAAACCAGCTTGAATTTCGTCAAAAATTAACACAATTCCTTTTTCATCACATAATTTTCTAACATCTTGTAAAAATCCATCAGGTGCAACAATAATTCCACTTTCCCCTTGAATTGGTTCTAAAATTACAAATGCGGTATCATCATCAATTACTGAACGTAAAGATTCAATGTCTCCATAAGATGCAAATGAAACTTTCTCTACTAGTGGTGCAAATGCTTTTCTGTATTTTGGATTAAATGTTAATGATAATGCACCAAATGATTTTCCATGATAGGAACCTTTCATTGCAACCATTCCTTTTTTGCCTGTAAACTTTCTTGCAAATTTCATTGCAGCTTCTATTGCTTCAGCACCACTGTTGTTTAGATGAACTTGTGTGAGCCCTTTTGGTGCTAAACCAATTAGTGTTGTCAAAAATTCCTCTCTTGTTTTGTTGTATAATGAACTATGAACTGTAATGATTTTGTCAATCTGTTCTTTGATTGCATTGTTAACTCTTTGATTTTTGTGACCTACTAGAGCTACTCCGTATCCTCCCATGCAATCGATATACTCTTTTCCGTTTATATCCCACACATGAGATCCAACACCTTTTTCAATTGTTACTGGAAATCTCTGATAGAGATTGCCCATGTATTGATCTTCACTCATGTTCAATCACCGTACAATTATTATGTGCAATAGCTGATGATATTGGATTTTCCCTTTGTCCATTTCCAATCAGTGCTTCTTTAACTCCCATATCTAATGCTTCAGTAGATGCCAAAATTTTCTTTTCCATCCCTGGCCCAATCTTTGGTCTGATCTCTTTTGCTTCTGCCAGTGTCAATTTTGTAACAAGTTTGTCATCCATTAACAATCCGTCAACATTTGTGATGAATAATACTTTATCACAACCTACCTTGCCTGCAACATATGCTGCAGCTCTATCTCCGTCTATGTTGAGAAATTCTGATTCTTCACTCATTGCTATGGGTGAAATAACTGGTGTGAGCCCTTGATCTAAGAGAGATTTGATGAATTTTGAATTTACTTCTCTAATTTTTCCTGTATATCCACCATCAATTGCTTGTTTTCTACCTTTTTCATTAACAATAAGCAATTTCTTTTTTCTATCTGCTTCAATCACTCTGGCATCTACTCCTGAAAGACCAATTGCATTAACGCCATTTTTTTGAAGCATTTGAACGATTGTTTTATTGATTCTACCTGACATAACCATAGTAAAAATTTCTGCAGTCTCTTTGTCTGTGTATCTACTTTTGATGCCGCTTGGCGATGTTACAAATTTTGGTTCTTTTCCTAATTGCTCACATACTTTTGTAACCTCTTTTCCACCTCCATGTACAATAATTATTCCCTCAGTCTCTGCTACTTTTTTAATATCTGAAATTGTTGATGGATGTAAATCATCTACTACACTTCCGCCGATTTTGATTGTGATCATTTCTAAACAGGAGTTAGTGGAGTGTATCTGAGTCCGTCCATTTCATCAAAACCACACATTACATTCATGTTTTGAATGGCAGAACCTGCTGCACCTTTCATTAAATTATCTGATGCCGACATTGCTATCAATCTGTTGTTATCTTCATCTATATCGAATCCGATATCACAAAAGTTTGAACCAACTAAGAATTTTGGATCTGGGAATTTATACAATCCTTTTTTATCTCTGATTAATCTGACAAATCTTTCTTCGCCATAAGCTTGACGATATAATTTCCATAATTCTTTTTCTTCAATGTCTTTTTTCATGAATGTGTGATTTGTACACAAGATTCCACGGACTACATCTACTGCATGTGGACTCATTGAAACATGAATTTTCTTTCCTGCAATTTCGCTTAGTTCTTGTTCAATTTCACCAGTGTGTCTGTGTTTTGCTGGCTTGTATGGTCTGATTACTCCTGCTCTCATTGCATGTGCAGTTCCTGAACCTGAACCTGCACCTGATGAGCCAATTTTTGAGTCTACTACAATATGTTCAGTATCAATAATGTCATTTCTAATTAGTGGTGCAAGTGCTAACATTGATGTAACGGCCATACATCCTGGGCAAGAAACAAGTTGTGCTTTTTTGATTTCTTCTCTATGTAATTCTGGAACTCCAAATACTGATTTTGCTAAATAATCTGGATGTGGATGCTCCCAGCCATACCATTTATCGTATGCCTCTTGATCATGCAATCTATAATCTGCACTCAAATCAATTACTTTGATTCCTCTGTCGTACAATGCTTTTACAATTTCAGTTGCAGTTCCATGAGGAACTGCTGTAAAAACTAAATCACATTTGTCTGTTAATTTGTCATAATCTAATTCTGAGAATGTTAGATCGGTAAATCCTTTCAAACTTGGTTGGATTCTGTGTAGATATTCTCCTACATGCTGTCTTGATGTGACCATTGCGATCTCAACATCTGGATGGTTAACAAGAAGACGAAGTGTTTCTCCGCCTACATATCCAGATGCTCCTACAACCCCAACTTTCATGATAAGACCAATTCTAATGGAGTATAATTTATTTTCTTATGTAGTTTAGAGCAAATTCTACCATTTCTTTTGGTATATTTCGTTGTGCAACTCTTGCCAGTCCTTTGAATTCTACTGTGTTGTTTACTTCGTGGACTACTAGGCCCTTTTCCTCATCTTCCATCATATCAATTCCTAAAATTCCTCCACCCATAGCTTTTGATGCTTTAACTGCCATGTCCTCCATCTCTTTTGTGATCTCACAAAGTTCTGGATCTGCTCCCAATGCGATATTGGTCTTAAATCCGCCTGAAGATTTTCTATACATGGCAGCAATTGGCTCGTCACCTACTGTGATCACTCTAATGTCTCTTGGAGGTCTTTTGATTAATTCTTGTAAATAGTAAATTCTGTCATGAGGACTATCTGTAATATCTCTGATTTCAAAAATTGCCTCCATTGCATCTTTGTCTTTGAGTGGCATCACTCCTCTTCCCCAACTGCCTATTACTGGTTTAATGACTAAGGGGAATCCTACTTTTTCCAAGTTCTCTGCTGCACTTTCACTTGAAAATGAAAAATATGTTTTAGGTGTTGGGATGTTATTTTTTTTCAAAAGTAGCGTCATGAACATTTTGTTTCCACAAATGTTTGCTACCTCAAATTTGTTTAACACAGGAATGTCCATAAATTCTAGACTTGCAGTAAAATGAAGACCTCTAAAATAACTCACACATCTTTCTAAAACAATATCTCCCAAATCAAAATCTTCTTTTTTACTGTCTGTATTGATTTGAGTGATTTTTGCATCAAGCATCAACGCGTCATGTCCTAATTCCGATGCTTCTTTTTGCAGCATCTTCTCTTCGGCTCTTAGGCGGTCAAAGACAATACAAACTTTTGACATTACTCTCCCCAGTCTTCGCCTACGGTTTCTGCTTGTTTAAGCTCAACATTTGATCCGTCTTTTTTTGAGATTTCAAAGTCAGCGCCACAATCAGGACAGGAGACAATTTCTCCTACTGAGGCATCGTCTGGGATGTTTAGTGTTGCATCACATTCTGGGCAGTTCATGTTTTTGTTGACCTTTTCTTTTGTAATTTATTAGCTTCTGTTGACTGCATTCCCCACAATTCTACAAATCCTTTGGCCAATCTTTGATCAAAAGTTGATTCTACCCCATAAGTTGCAATATCGTGACTATACAATGAATTAACAGACTTTCTTCCGACAACTCTTAGGCCTCCTTTGTACAATTTCAGTTTCACAGTTCCTGAAACTGGTTTTTGTGATGCTTCGATGAATCCATCCAGATCTGCTTTGAGAGGATCTTGCCAAAGACCTGAATAGACCAAATATGCCCATTCATCATCAATAATTGACTTGAACTTGTTTTCGTGTTTAGTGTGGACCATTTTTTCTAAATCCGTATGAGCTTCAATTAGACAAGTTGCTGCTGGTGTTTCATATACTTCTCTAGATTTAATTCCGACAACTCTGTCTTCTATATGGTCTACTATTCCTACACCTGCATTGCCTGCTTTTTTGTTAATGTATTCAATAAGTTTTAGAGGCTCCATTGTTTTTCCATCCACTCCGACTGGTATTCCTTTGCTGAATTTAATTTCCAAGTATGTTGGTCTGTCAGGTAAATCTTTTGTTTTAACCCAAATGAATGCATCGTCAGGTGGTTCGTTGTATGGATCCTCTAACACTCCTCCCTCAATTGCACGACCCCACAAGTTTTGATCAATACTGAATTTTTTTGCTACAGTATCAATTTCAATTCCATGCTTTTTTGCAAATTTTAATTCTGTATCTCTATCCAAATTTTTGTCTCGAATTGGAGCTATGATGGGAAGATCTGATCCAGAACGTAATGTAATGTCAAATCTAACTTGATCATTTCCTTTTCCAGAACAACCATGTGCAAGTGATGTTACTTTTTCTTTTTTTGCAATTTCTAAAACTTTTTCTGCAATTAATGGTCTGGCAAGTGCTGTTGCAAGACAATATTTTTTTTGATAAAGAGCATTTGCTTTAATTGATGGGAAAATGTAGTCTTTGACAAATTCTTTTCTTGCATCAATGTTGTAATGTTTTTTTACGCCAAGTTTTTTTGCTTTAGCTGCAATCTTTTTCCAATCATCACCTTGTCCAACATCTACAGTTACTGTGATGACATCCATATCATGTTCATCTTGAAGATATTTTACAACCACTGAAGTATCTAATCCTCCTGAAAATGCAAGAATTCCTTTTTGAGTCATAAAACATCTTTTCCGTCGTATTTTGGAATTTATCTTTTGTGATAGGCTCAAAATTAATTATTTTCAAAAAATTTCTGACTAGCTTGAGCTAAAATTCGATGATTATTTAACCGCCAGATATAACGCTGTTTTATGAAAAGCCGATCTGTTATTTCTGTTATTATTGGAGGGATTATTTTCTTATCTGTAGTCGGTGTTGCTCTGAATTCTAGTAATGCCTCTGATGAAAACAAACTCCGCATTGCATATTTTCCAAATATTGGTCATGCAATTGCAATAGTTGGAATGGAAAAAGGATTCTTTGAAACAAGTCTTGGAAATACAACACAGATTGAAACTCGAGTTTTTGACAGTGGTCCTCAGGCAATCGAGTCTTTATTTGCAAATTCTATTGATCTAGCATATGTTGGACCGGGCCCTGCAATTAATGGATTCTTAAACTCTGAAAATCATAATGTAAAAATTCTTGCTGGTGCAGCTAGTGGTGGTGCAAGTTTCATTGTTCATCCTTTATCTGAAATAAATTCTGCTTCTGATTTTGCAGGAAAAAAAATCGCTGCTCCACAAATAGGTAATACTCAGGATGTATCATTGCGATATTACCTGTCTGAGAATGGATTAAAATCTGCTGAAAAAGGTGGTTCTGTAGTAATTTACAATATTCCAAATCCTGACATATACACATTATTTGTCAAAGGTGATATTGATGGCGCCTGGGTTGCAGAACCTTGGGCTACAATTTTGGAAACTGAATTGAATGGAAAACGATTATTTCATGAAGAAGAATTGTGGCCAAATCAAGAATTTGCATCTGTTCTCTTAATTGCAAATACAAATTTTGTAGAAAAAATCCTACAATAATTACAAATTTTTTGGACTCTCATCATGAAACAGCAAATTGGATTAATCAAAATCCTACTGAAACTAGAATTATTTTTAATAATTTTTTAACTTCTCATTTGGGTCAATCATTATCTGATGATGTTGTAGATACTGCATTATCTAATCTTCAAATCACTGATGATCCTTTGCTTGATTCTGTTTATTCATTTGCAGAGAAAGCAGATTCATTAGGATATCTGGGAAGAAATGGATATGATTTGTCTGGTATTTTTTACTACTTTGATACAAATTCCATTGATGGAGATGATACAACATGACCAAACTTGAGGCAAAAAATATTGTGAAATACTTTAGCCATGATTCTCACAAACTCAAAGCTCTTGGAGGTATAAATCTCAAAGTTGAGGCAGGCGATTTTGTATGTTTGGTGGGCCCCTCAGGATGTGGAAAATCTACCTTTTTACGCATAGTTGCAGGCTTGGAAAAACCAGATGAGGGAGAAATCTTGTTTGATGGCCGTACTGTTTCTGAAACTGGGCCTGAAAGAATTATGGTGTTCCAGGAGGGTGCATTATTCCCATGGCTTAAGGTTCAAGATAACGTAGAATTTGGATTAAAGATGGCAGGTATCCCAAAAGAAGAACGTGCTAAGATATCTCATAGATTTCTAGACATGATGCAATTGACCAAATTTGCAGATTCTTACGTATACCAGCTTTCTACTGGAATGAAACAACGTGTAGCTATTGCAAGAGCTCTTGTAATGGATCCTGATGTATTACTAATGGATGAACCATTTGCTGCTCTTGATGCACAGACTCGGGATTTGTTATTAGTTGAAATGCAATTAATTTGGGAGAAAACAAAAAAGACTATTTTGTTTGTCACTCACAGTGTTTCAGAAGCTGCTGTTCTTGGAACCAAAGTAGCAATTTTCAGTAATCGTCCATCTGTAATTAAAAAAGAAGTTGACAATAATTTCCCACGACCTAGAATTACTGAAGATGAATCGTTATTAAAATTCCAACAAGACATCTTGACAGAACTTAGACCAGAGGTAAAGAAAAGTAAAGAGTGATAATTATGGCAAAGAATTTCACAGTACATAGAATTGCGTTTTACATTGGAATTGTTGTAGTTTGGCAAGTGATTGCAATGTCTGGAATATGGCCTGATAATATTTTCCCCTCTCCTTATGAAGTGGCAGAAGACTTGGCATATGGAGTAGCAGATAGTAGTTTGTTATATGGAATAGCAACTAGCATGTGGAGATTGTCCATTGGATTGGCAATTGCAATTGTTGGTGGAATTGTACTTGGAATCTTTATGGCAAGAGTTGAGGTCATCAATCAAACTGTTGGTTCTTTAGTTTTGGGATTGCAATCAATTCCTTCAATTGCTTGGGTTCCATTAGCAATACTTTGGTTTGGATTAACTGATGGAGGAATAATTTTTGTTACTGCAATTGGTGCAATCTTTGCAGTTACTATCAACACCTACACTGGAGTCAAAAATATAGATCCTCATTTTATTGAGGCTGCAAGAAATATGGGTGCCAAGGGAAGTCAATTAATTACCGCAGTATTGATTCCAGCAGCATTCCCATACATGATTTCTGGATTCAAACAAGGATGGGCATTTGCATGGAGGGGAGTAATTGGTGCTGAAATACTGTTCTCATTCCTAGGTTTAGGATTCTTACTTAATGCTGGTCGTTCTCTTAATGATGTCTCACAAGTAATTGGAATCATGGTAGTGATTATGGGAATTGGTCTGTTAGTTGATGGGGTAATTTTCAAAAAATTGGAAAATAAAGTCATGTCTCGTTGGGGCTTGAGATAATTTTTTTATTTAAATTCCTGCTTGTAATTTTAACAATTATTAAAGTATTATTATGCGATCATCGTCTTTTTTTATGATGATCATAATTACTTATATTTCCCATGTCTTGAATTTTTATCAATAACTTGAAACGAACACAAATAATGATACTGACAACTGTAATACTATCAATAACTCTCGCATCTGTTTTTACAATCAATTTTGAAAAAACTGATACAACGACATACGAAAATGTAGACGTTCCTTTGTTTGCTGCTGAAGCTTTACCTAACGGAGCACACCATACCATCAAAATGGAAGCTGTAAAAATGCCTGATGGCATGTATGCTTATCGAATGGTAGAGTATGATTTGGATGGTTCTGATTTAGTAGCAAATGGAATCTTTGACACTGACCCTTCAATTCCTGGTCCAACCATTGTAATGACAGAAGGCGATACTGCCAACATTACATTAACTAACAAAGCATGTGATGAAAACTTTGTTGATGGCGGAGTTGGTTCTGCAGAAACCTTTTTCATTGGAATGCATACACATGGTGTCCATTATGACATTAGTGATGATGCAACCTATGATAGAGTTAATGGTGCAGAAACTTCAGCTGCTGAATGTAATTCATCTGTAGAATATACATGGGATGCAGGACTCGGCACTGCTGGAACTTGGCCATATCATGATCATACATTCAGCCAAAATGAGGTTGGAGCAGAAGATGTAGGACTATTTGGAACAGTAATAGTAAATCCTGCTAATGGTAATGTTGATGGCTTTGTAAATAGCGGTACTGGTAATATTGACAAGATAAAGGTAGATGACATTGAAAAAGAATTCATTCTCTGGATGGTTTCATCTGACGTACTAGGACAAAGTATTTTCTATGGAATGGAAATTGATAATCAAAACGGTGGTAAACAAACACCTCTTTGGGTAAACCCAACATTATACGCATCAGATGGTGCTAAAGTTAGATACCATGTTTTAGGCATTGGTGACGAAACTCATGCATTCCATTTGCATGGTCATAGATGGGTTGAATCTCAAGGTGGTTCTGCTGACATTATTGATGTAAAAGAGATTACTCCGCTTCAAAGACACACTTTCTTAGTTGAGGTTAGTGATAACCAAAACGGAATTGATGGAACTGAAGGATGGATGTATCACTGTCATTTCTTTAACCATATGGAACAAGGCATGAGTGGAATGATGATGGTCCTTGAAGGTGATGACACATTACCTGATGTAGGTGCTGTCTTTACTCTCAGTGATGAACCAGGACTTTGGATGAAAACTCTCAATGCTGGAATTGCTGATGATTTAGATGAAGCATTAGCTCCTGCAAATTCGATTTTCACCTCACTTGGTTTGCCAACTGTTGATCCTAGACCTGGAACAGGATTTCCCCTTGATTATCTCAAAGTTATTTCACCCGCATTTGGTGATACCTTGGGACGATCACTTGCAATAATTAATCCTGGCGAAACAGTGATTTTCAACATGAAAGATTCTCAGACAAAGCATACTATTACTTCATTGATCTGGCCTACAGCAGCTTCCCCATTGGGAGGTAATGGATTACTTACAAACGATGTTCCTGTAGCTTTCTTTGATACTCAATTAGGTATTAGAGGTTCTACATTCTTGACAAATTCCGACGGCTCTGCAGCAACACTTGATGAGCCTGGATTGTACGTTTTTGTTTGTCAAATACACCCATACATGATAAGTGCTGTAATTGTTGATGATCCAACAACTAATGTAAAATCATCTACACTTGGTGGTGCAACATTGCCTTTACTTGATTTGTCTGATGACTTGACTATTCTAACAAGGTATCCTGATCCTGTTACTAATGATATGGAATTCCCAGTAACTCTTGGACCCGTTAATGCTTTGCCATTAGAATTGTTAAAGGACTTTTATGTAATCTCTGATCCGTCAAACTGGAAAGATTACAACCAAGATAATTGGGAAGTAAATGTGGTACCTGCATTAGTTACTACAAACTCAGAACAAGTAGTAGCTGCATTACACACTGATACTGCTAGTCTAATTGGATTAGCCACTGCATTGGGAATCACAAATTCCACAGGTGGCGCACCAGATGTGATATTAGGTGCTGCATTAGATTCTAATGTTCCAATTACAAATGCTGACAGACAGGCTCCACTTCAAAAAGGTGTAGGTGAAATCTGGGTAAATACACAGTTTGAACAAACTGTAAACAAGAATCATCCTGGAACACCAAATGATAAACCTGGAACCATTACTGTAGTTAATGCAAACGACTGGAGTATTGATCAAAAAATTGCACTTCCTGAAATCAACATGAACCATCCACATAACATGTGGACTGATTCTAAAAATGAAGTAGTGTATCAAACACAATGGTTTGATTCTAGAATGGTTGTAATTGACAGAGAAACAGGTGAAATGATTAAAGACAACTTTGTTGGCCAATCCCCATCACATGTAATGACTTCTCCAGAAACTGGAAAAATCTACATTGCAATGAATGGTGAGGAAACAATCAACGAACTTGATCCAACTACCTATGAGATTACAAGACAAATCTCTACAGGCGATTCATCTCATCCTCATGGTCACTGGATTAGTAGTGATGGTAAGTATGTGGTAACTCCAGACTTTCTTAGCCTAAGTTCTACAATTGTAAACCTTGAAGATAACACATCTGTCAAGGCAGAACATACTGGTGGAGGATCTGTTCTTATTGCACCAATTGCAACAGGAATGCTTGGAAGTACTGAAAAATATTATACTGCTGATTTCCTTGGAAATACTCTAAGTGTAATTGATATTGATGATGCAGAAATTACTCATCAAATTGATTTGCTTGAAGTAGGTGTAGCACTTCCAATTCAAACTCCAGTTAGTCCTGATGACAAATGGATGGTTACAGCCAATTTAATTGGACCTACTGGTCCAGCAATAACTGTTGTAGATACATCAATTGATGAAATTGTATCTGTACTTCCTTGTGATCCTGGATGCCATGGTGTACAATGGGGTGCACAAGAAGATGGTGGATACTATGCATATATTTCCAACAAATTCTCAAATGCACTAATTGTAGTTGATCCAAAAGACGGATATGATGCAGAAATTGCAGGAAAAATCATCTTAACTAAAGAGTTTAAGACAACAATTGATGATCCTGTAATTGGTTATGCTGGAATGGGAGGACAAGGAGTTCTTGCAATTCCTAATGTCTATGAAGGCTGGATTCAACAAACCGTTGATGAATGTGGTAATGGTGTAGATCCTTGTTCAGAAGAGATAGCAGACTATCTTGATGACTTGGATGATGACCAAAAAGATCCATTAGGCTCCTGATAACATCAAAAAATAGTAAAACAGTTCAAACTTTCTTTTTCTTTTTATTTTCTAATCTTTAGTGATACTCCAAATGCACATACAATAATTACAATTGCAAAATACATTACTGCTGTATAATCAAATAGGAATGCAATACTTCCTGCAACTACTGGACCTACAACTGTTGCAATGGATAATGTTGAACTAAATATTCCAGTTGATGTTGAACGTGGATTGTTATCCATAAGATGGAAATTTCCACCAATAAACAAAAATGCCCATGTTGCACCAACTAGTGACATAAATGGCATCGCCATCCACCAGTCTGTAATCATTGATAATCCTACAAACACAAATGTTGTAAAGCCTATGCCGATTTGAAATTTCGTAACATTTGATAGATGGATTTTACTTGCCATTACATTCATCAAAATAAAAGCAGTCAATGTGTTTGCAACATATACAATTGATATTTGATAAAGTTCTGCACCTAATTTCTCCATTAACATTATTGGAAGGATGGTCCAGACAGCTGCTGCTCCAATATGTCTTAGTAATAAAGATGAGAACAGAAACTTGTTTTTTACGATAACCTTTTTTGTAGTTCCCGGAGTCAGTTCTTTTACTTGTTGTGGATTTGGTAATTTGATTGTGAATAACAATCCAATCACAAATGAAGCAGCACTTATCAAGAAAATTAGTCGTAGATCATTTGCAATTCCTGCTGCTGCAATTCCGGCAAGCCATCCTAATGCATGAAATGAAATTACAGTTGCTGCTCTCTTTTTGTCAATGTTTGCCTCATAAGTATATGCAATCATTGCAGGAATCATAATTCCACTAGCAACACCTGCTGCAATTCTTACCAAGAAAAACATCCCTAGATCATCTGCAAAATAGTGTAATCCAAATGCTATAGCACAGCCGATGAAGCCAATTCTAATGAATTTGAGCCTGGTTCCTTTCTTGTCTGAGTGTCTTCCAAAATAAATTTCGGATAAAATTTGGGCAAAACTAAATGATGCTACTAAAAGCCCAATCTCAAAAACTGATTCTGTAACGCCTTTTGCAATAACAGGCATGAAAACAAAGATTATGGAAATTCCAGCATGTTGAAAAAAGGTGGCAGTACGAACTAGATTGTTAACATGTAACTTTTGCATAAATCCACATCAAATTACTTTTTGCCTAATTTCAACATACGTATCAATACTACTCTTCTTTGTGGTTTTTTCTGAAAAGAGTTAAACTGTCCAAGAACGTCTTGAAATTAAATTGACAGAAAAAGAACCATTTCTTGATGCAATAAAAAATAGAATTTTATTATTTGATGGTGCAATGGGAACTGAAATTCAAAGACATGATCCTAAACCTGAGGATTTTCCAAATAATCAAGATGGGTTTAACGACGGTTTAGTTATTACTCATCCTGAATGGATAAAAGAAATTCATAGAAATTATCTGGACGCTGGAGCAGATTGCATTGAAACAAATTCTTTTGGTTCAAACAAAATTAAACTTGATGAATATGGCTTTGGTGATCAAACTGTTGAATTTAATAAAAAAATTGCCACACTTGCATCTGAAGTGTGTAATGAATATACTGATAAACCTCGATACGTGATTGGTTCGATGGGCCCTACAGGATATCTTCCAAGTTCAAATGATCCTGATTTGGGTCAAAAATCTCTTGATGAAATTCGAGAAGCATTTGAGTTACAAGCTGAGGGGTTGATTCTTGGAGGCGTTGATGCATTGCTTATTGAGACTAGTCAAGACATTCTGGAAGTGAAATTGGTAATTGAGGCATGTCATAATGCTATTAAAAAAACTGGTAAAAAAGTTCCAATAATTGCAAACACTACTTTAGATCAATATGGAAAGATGTTACTTGGAACAAATATTCAAGCTGCATACACCACTGTATCAGACATGGGCATTGACGTGTTTGGATTAAATTGTTCCACTGGCCCAATTGAAATGACTCCTAGTGTTAGATGGCTAGATGAACAAAATGAACATAATGTACTAGTTGTTCCAAATGCTGGCATGCCTGAAAATGATGGTGGTCAAGCAGTTTACAAGATGACTCCTGAAAAGATGGGTGCCGCATTAGGCGATTTTCTTAATGAATACAAAAAAGTTCGAATCATTGGCGGTTGTTGTGGTACAAATCCTGAACATATCAAAGCCTTGAGGAGAGTAATTGACGAAAAAGCCAACTCCGTCAAGGGTTAAGTATTTACAAAAACAGGTGTGATTTTATAACATTGACAGTTCCTAGAGTAAGTTCGGCATTAAAGGCAGTTGATCTTAAGCAAGTTCCTCCACCTCTAATTATTGGTGAGAGGATCAATACTCAAGGTTCTCGTAAAGCTAAGAAACTGGTTCTTGATGATGATTATGATGGCTTGGTTGATTTAGGGCGAATGCAAGTTGAGGATGGTGCACATTGTCTTGATGTTTGTGTTGCAACTACCGAACGTGCGGATGAACGCGAGTTTATGCTAAATTTGGTAAAACGATTAAGCTTAGAAATTGATGCGCCGCTAGTAATTGATTCTACAGATCCTGAAGTCATT
This sequence comes from Candidatus Nitrosopumilus sediminis, assembly GCF_000299395.1. Taxonomy (NCBI): domain Archaea; kingdom Thermoproteati; phylum Nitrososphaerota; class Nitrososphaeria; order Nitrosopumilales; family Nitrosopumilaceae; genus Nitrosopumilus; species Candidatus Nitrosopumilus sediminis. Next base: position 1,189,131 of record NC_018656.1, on the reverse strand, counting down.
GAGGCTGCAGTTACTCAGATCCCTGGAAGGCCAATAATTAATTCCATAAACCTTGAAGGTGATGGAAGTAGATTTGAAAAACTTGCTCCTATCATGGCAAAATATGGTTTGCCTGCAATTGCTTTGTGTATTGGCCCTGATGGAATGGCAAAAACTCCGCAACAAAAAATTGACACTGCAGAATTGCTTTATGAAACAGGAAAAAAATATGGCTTGAAAATTGAACAGTTTATTTTTGATGTTCTTACATTTACTTTGGCAACAGGAGAAGATGAATTTATTGATGCAGGAAAAAATACACTTGAAGGAATTAGATTAGTTAAAGAAAAATTTCCTAATGCCTTTACTACATTGGGACTAAGTAACATTAGTTTTGGTTTGGCACCATATGCCAGAAAAATTCTAAATTCTGTTTTCTTGTATCATGCAGTCAAAACTGGTCTTGATACTGCAATAGTTAACGCAAAAGAGATTATTCCATATGGTGAAATTGACGAAAAAGAGAAAAAACTAGCAGAAGATCTAATCTTTAACACTCATCCAAATGCTTTGGCAGACTTGATTACTTACTTTGAAAATGCAGGACCTCAAAGTGGTACTGCATCAAAGAAGGTGGATGTGGATCCATCGTGGCCTGCAGGAAAACGTGCTAACTTCAGAATTGTAAATAGGCTCAAAGATGGAATTCAAAATGATGTGGTATCTGCCATAGCAGAAAAACTTGGACAAAATGAAATTATTAAAGACACTGCGGGAACTTTGTCATTAGATGCTTCCAAAGATGTAACTCACGATGGTGCAATCAAAACTCTCAATGAAGATTTACTTCCTGCCATGAAAGAGGTTGGTGACAAATTTGGTGCTGGTGAACTGATTCTGCCCTTTGTTCTAAAATCTGCAGAATGTATGAAGGCTGCAGTTGGAGAACTGGAGAAATATTTGGTCAAAGAAGAGGGAACCAGCAAGGGCGTACTTGTTTTAGGTACTGTTTATGGTGATGTACATGACATTGGAAAAAACCTTGTAAAGACAATTTTTCAAAATAATGGATACACTGTACATGATTTGGGGAAACAAGTACCGCTGCAAAAATTTCTTGAAAAGATTGATGAAACAAATCCTGATGCAATTGGGTTATCTGCATTGTTGGTATCTACTTCGAAACAGATGAAATTCTTTGTAGAACATGCAAGAAAAAATAACATGACCATTCCAATTCTTTGTGGTGGTGCTGCAATCAACAGCAATTACATTAACCGAATTGCAAAAGAAGATGGGATTTATGAATCAGGAGTATTTTATTGCAATACTATGTTTGAAGGGCTCAAAACCATGGATATTTTAATTTCTGATGACAAACCAAAACTTTTAGCTGAGTGGAAAGAAAAATTAGAAAATTGGAAAGAAAAGTCTACTGCAACAGTAGATCCTGACACACTTCCAAAAAGTAAAATTACGCCAGTTACTATTCCTACTCCTAAAATTATTGGGGAGCCAATTCGATTAAAATTAGATCAGATCAATATGGGTGAAGTTTGGGCATTGATTGATAAAAAATCTCTTTTCAAATTATCTTGGGGCTTGAGAGGAAAAGCTGGTTCTGAATCAGAAGATGAACATGAACAATTACTAACTGAATGGAAGATGAGAATTCTTCGAGATAAATTATTTGAGCCTGAAGTTGTTTATGGCTATTTCAAATGTCACAACAAGAATAGAAAATTATTGGTTGAAAATCCTCATGGGGATGATGTGGAGTTAGAATTTCCACGTTCTACAAAACCCGACCATCTTTGTTTAACTGATTATTTTGGTGATGATGATGTTGTTGCATTTCAATCTGTAACTGTTGGAAATAAGGTTGCAGAAATTATTGAACAATGGAACAAAGAAGACAAGTATACAGATGCATACTATCTTCATGGCTTAGCTGTAGAAGTTGCAGAAGCATTAGCAGAATGGGTAAATCGTAGAATTAAATCTGAATTGAATTTAGAAAAGGGCGGTTTAAGGTATAGCTGGGGATTTCCTAGCTGTCCTGATGTGACACAACATCATCTGGTATGGAAATTATTACAACCTGAAAAATCTGGGATGACTTTGACTGAATCTGGACAAATTATTCCTGAACAATCAACTGCTGCAATTGTTGTTCATCATCCAGATGCAAAATACTTTGTACTTTAATTAGATATTTTTTCTAAAAATTCATTCAATCCATTAAAGTCACTAGGTGATGTAAGTAGAACATCTCCTGTAATCTCCTGTGTATCTTTTAACAACTTTTCAAATCCATTGTTGTATGATGCTAAATCTAAATTCAAAAACTTTGCAGATTTTTCATTTTTAGATGATGGGTACAATAGAATTGGTATGACTGAAAATCCTTTGAGGTTTTCAGATAATTCTTTAACTTGTTCTATGTTTTGAATCACCTGCGTCATGAATCCTTTGGGTTTAGCATCCAGTTTCTTTCCAATTTTAGAGTAGTTAGGTTTGTTTGATATTGAAAGATACAAGTCAATTTTTGAATCAACTCCTTGTTCTCTTAATCTCTTTACTGTCAGACTAGGGATTTGACCAGAGTCTGCTTTTCCTATTTGCGATGGGTCCCCCATCAAAACCAAAATTCCTGAAAATCCAATGGAGATACACTCATCTACAAATTCAGAAATCTCGACTTCGCTTTTATCTCTCACCCGAAGACTAACTGTAATTGGTAAATTTGGAATTTCTTTTCTAATAATTTTTCCAACTTTGATTGGTGAAACTCTTTGAAATCCTAATACATTTTCAGTCAGATGTATGGCATCACATTTCTTTGAAATAATTTTAATTTTTTCGACAAATTTTTGAATTGACTCGTCAATATTTACATCAGGTAAAATTTTTGGCGGATTGGCTTCGTACCTGATTGTCATATTTTCATTTCTTTTCTTCTGGGTTAAAACCTTTGAATATCAAAACCCATATTGAATAATAGGGAAGAATTACTATGCTGTTAGATGATTTAAAATCAACACTTTCTACATCTCTCAACCCGCACATAGAAAATAATGGAAAATATCGTTTAGCATCAATCCTTGTTGTGATTTATGGCGAGAAACCAATTGTAGTAATGACTGAAAAACCAAAAGATATGAAATTTCATGCAGGTGAAATTTCATTTCCTGGAGGAAAGTTGGAACATAATGATTCAAATCTTTTGGAAACTGCATTACGTGAAACTAGTGAGGAGATAGGACTGACAATTTCTAAAGATCAAGTGATTGGTCAGCTAGACCCTGTTGTAACACTCAATTCTAGTTTTTTGATATTGCCATTTATCTCAGTCATTAATAAAATCCCTCCATTATATGCAAATACTGAAGTTGAAAAAATTTTACATATTCCTTTGGAATCTTTTTTAAAAACTCAGGCAAAAGATCCTGATCCATACCATAATCGTATGCAAGAAATGTATACTTTTGAATATGAAAATCAAACTGTATGGGGGGCATCTGCTCGAATCCTAAAACAGATTAATGATTGCCTAAAATCCTGAGATTCATTTAAAAAGAGCTCCTCGTGCCTGAAAATCTATGGCTGCACGTAAGTCCTCTCCAAGGAAAATTCGTCTACTAAAAAAGACTAAACAAACTTCAGCAGTACCTGCATGGATTATTCTCAAAACAAAGAGAAGTGTAAGAACCAATCCAAAACGCAGAGCTTGGAGATCAACTGATGTGGAGGTAGGATAGATATGTCTCAAGAATTAGAACGAGTTTATACAATTAATCTAGGTAAAGTAAAGCTTTCACAATCACAACATAGAGCTGTTAGAGCAATTAACATGATTAAAGAATTTGCTCAACATCACATGAAAGTTGAAACAATCAAAATTGAAGAAGAATTAGCACATGAAGTTTGGGCAAAAGGCGTTAGAAGTCCTCCAAGAAAAGTTAGAGTTAGAATGAGTAAAACTGATGAAGGTTATGTCCTTGTTTCAAGATATGATGAGGATGCAGAATCTAAAGTTACTCCTGAAAAAGAAACCAAAAAAGTTTCTGATAAAGTAGAATTAATTCTTTTCAAAAAATTATAGTTTTAAAAAATTTGTTTATTCTAATTGGTATAAATCCAGTTCACAATCAATACTACAATCTGGTGTTGACCAATCAAGAGTATTTTCTTGGGGGATCATTCCTAATGGATCATAATTATCAAACTTTGTCATTCCTTGAATTGATGATAGCATTACAACTTTGGATTCATCAGAGTTTGAAGTCGTGTCAATTTGTGAATTGCTTTCATTAACAATTCCTGCAGTCATGTTTGTAATTGAATTGATTACTCCTACAGGGATATTACTGCCTCCAACTACATACAACATTGAACGTTTAACAGAATTTGGTGGTGCGTTACCATAAAGCATTTTTAGTGAATCTCTAAGAGAATCTTCAATATTTTGTCCATTTTTACTAGTAGAGATAATGTTTGTCTCTGATGATATCTCAGAGGCACCTAGTGATTCTATTACATGCATCATTGCAGAATTTGCAATATCATAGCATGATTTAGGACTTAGATCTGGATTACTTTCTAGCAATGAATCATTATCTAATACTATTGTACATTCAGAATTCTCTCTAACTCTTTTTAGGGATACTCCTGAATTGAAAATTCTATCTTTTTCATATTTGAAAGGCATAATTGCAAATGAAATCAATCCTGCATCTGATTCTTTACACATTTCTGAGACTACAGGAGCCATGGCTGAGCCTGCTTTACCTGCTAAATTACTCATTAAGATAACAGTGGAATAACTTGAAATCTTTGATTTTATTTCGTCTTTGACTTTGTAAATTGAGCCTCTGATTAATTGAATAGATGGATTAACTACTGAATCTGTTGAAACATGTACAGATGGATTTTCTTGTGATAAATCATTTTTATCATTACTAATTAACAGGCAATCTGAATTTAGTGACTCTTTTGCCTGCATTGCTAATTTTGAGCCTACGCCTCCAATGCCTATGACCAAAACTGGTTCTTTAACTTGAAAACTCATTTCTAATCTTATTTTCTGATTTAGATAAAAAACCTTCTTACGTTTTTTTAATCAAATTTTAGATCGAAAAAATTTAGCTTGCGATCTTACCGACCAGTCTTTTTACCGTCGCATCTGTGATTTCAACCGTGTGTGATTGACCTAACTCTACATCGTCTTCTACAGCTATAGGCTTGTAGGCAAAGTTCCTACCTTTTATCCCCTCATCTGTCATCTCATCAAATAGGACCCTGCCTTTCCAACCGATCCATTTTTGATTGCTATCCATGGATAATTTACTGATCTGCTCAAAAATTATCTTGGTTCTTCGTTTAACTTCAGCTGCATCAATTTGCTCCCATTCTGCTGCCTCAGTTCCAGGCCTTGCACTGTACTTGGATAGATTCACAACATCTGGTTTTGTTTCATCAAGCAATGAAATTGTTTTTTGAAATTCTTCTTCAGTTTCTGAAGGAAAACCAATAATGATGTCTGTAGAAATAGTAAAGTCTACAAATCTTTCTTTGATTTTACTAACGATTTCTCTATATGTTTTAGATGTATGTCCTCGTTTCATATCATTTAGAACTTTATCACTTCCACTTTGAACTGGAATGTGTAAAAATTTGAAAACTTTGTCATTATCATAAGAATCAATTAATTTTTCTTTAATTCTTGGCATGTACATTGGATTCATCATTCCCACTCTAATCATAAAATCTTCGGGAATTTCTGAAACTGCATTAATTAGAGTTGGCAAGTCAGTTCCAATATCAAATCCATAACATCCGTTATCTGTAGATGTTAACCATACTTCTTTACATCCTTCTTTTATTTCAGTCTGAACTTGTCTAACAATGTCTCCTAATCTATAACTTGATAGATCTCCTTTAGATAATTTGGTTTGGCAAAATGTACACTCACTCATGCATCCACTAGCAATCTCAACTATTCCTACTGATGGATTAAGTCTTACTTTGGGCAATCCAACTTTGGACAAATCTGAATCTTCTAGAGCAACTTGCTTCTGACCTCCTAATGTTGTATTGATGACTTGGAGAGTTTTTCCCAATGAATTTGGGCCTAATAGACTGGCATTTTCTGAAAACTTTTCGACAGTTTCTTTTTCTGCTTTAGGAAGACAACCTGCTACAATAAGCGGTTTTGATTTTAATGAGTTAATCCTATACATCATTTTGTTAGCAGTAGAATCTTTGACTGAACATGTAACTACAATATTTAGATCAGATTCTTCAGAATTGTCTGTTAAAGTATGACCTCCGTTTAGAATTAATCCTGAGATCATTTCGGAATCTGCAAAGCTTGCTGAACATCCGTAGGCTTCTACGAAAATCTTTGCCATGATCTATCCGAATAGAGAATCAATCTCTTTGTTACTCATTAGTTTCTTTGAAACAACAAGTTCTCTGATCGTCTTTCCAGTTTTTAATGACTCTTTGAAAAGCTCTGCTGATTTTAGATATCCTATTTTTGGAGTTAGCAATGTAACTATTACGGGACTATTTTCAATATCTGCCCGCAATTTTTCTTTGTTAGCAGTTAGTCCGTCAATTAGATTTGCAGAAAATATTGGCAAGAAATTCTTTAGCATATCTGTTGATTCTAACATACACTTTAGCATTCCAGGAAGCATAACGTTTAGCTCAAATTGTCCTCCTTGTGCAGCACAAGAAACTGCTGTATCGTTTCCTATGATATTAAAGCAAACCATGTTCATACATTCTGCTAAAGATGGGTTTACTTTTCCTGGCATTATGGATGAACCTGCATGAACTGCAGGAATTCCTAGTTCTGCTAATCCTGCAATTGGACCTGATGCCATCAATCTAATGTCATTTGCAATCTTTCCAATTTCTATTGCCAAGTTTCGCAAAGCACTTGATAAATTTGCCACTGCAAATTTACTTTGTAACCCATGTTGCATATCCATTTCTGGTCTTAATGGTAACTCTGAAATTTTTCCAAGTTCTGATATTGCAATTTTTCTATATCCTTTTGGTGTGTTAGCTCCCGAACCTACTGCTGTTCCTCCTAGTGCAACATTTTGTAATTCTTTTTGTGCATCAATGATTTCTTTTTTTGCTTTAGTAATTGATGTAACATATGCTGTAAATTCACTACCTAATGTAACTGGCAAGGCATCCATCAGATGTGTCCTTCCAATCTTCTTAAATGATGAAAATTCTTTTGCTTTTTTAGATAAAGATTTTATCAAAATATCGATGGCAGGAATTGTCTCTCTGAGATTCATTAGAATTGCAACATGCATTGCTGTAGGATACGTATCATTACTTGATTGTGACATGTTGACATGATCATTTGGATGTAAGAATTCGTATTGGCCTTTCTTTTTATGAAGCACTTCAAGTGCCACATTTGAAATAACTTCATTTGAATTCATGTTAAACGCAGTACCTGCCCCAGAGTTTATCATATCTACTACAAACTGATCAACGTACTTTCCAGACAAGATTTTATCACATGCTGAAACAATTGCCTTTCCTCTCTTTGTATCGATGGCCTTTGTCTTCATATTTGCAACTGCTGCAGAACGTTTTATCATCACAAATGACTTGATCAAATTTTCATGGCTTTTATTCCCCGTGACGTGATATTGTTTAATTGCTCTCCCTGTGAATGCTCCATAATATGCGTCTGATGGGATTTTCACTTTTCCAAGTGAATCTTGATCTAATCTAAATTTCATGCTGACTTTATTGAATTCCTCCCATTATTCATTCTTTTTCAGATAATTTCAAAATTTCTGATGCCAATAATGGGAATTATTATATAGGATTCACAAGTCCGTTGCTTTATGAATAAGCGTGTTAGTATGCTCTTTACTATTGCAGCAGTAGCTGTGATGGGAGCAACCTTATTCGGAAGCACATACACACAAACCCAAATTGGCGGACAATCACTCGACATGAACAAAATGGATGTCGATGTAATTGAACAAATCCATCAAATGGGCGGTTTACAGCTTGTAATGCCTCAAGCATTCGCAGAAACTGATTGTGGTGCATTAGAAAGCTCTGGTAGAACCGTAGTTGAGTTTAACTTGACCGGTGAGAGTGTTGAACTTCCAATCATGGGAGGAAAAACTTACAACGCCATGACTTTTAGTGGAACAGTCCCAGGACCAACCCTTAGAGTTACACAAGGTGATGTTGTAAAAATGACACTTACAATTCCAGACGGTGAAGTTACTGGTCACGGTAACGACATGCACGCATCACAAATGTCAGCAGGAAACTTTGAATCAGTTAATCCTGGTGAAACAAGTCAGTACTGTTACATTGCTGAATCTGCAGGTGTCTTCAAATACCATTGTTCTGGTGTCAAACTAATTGGCATGGACCAACACGTACTTTCCGGCATGTACGGAATTGCAATCGTTGATCCAGCTAATGGATACAAGAAATTAATGGTTGAGAAAACCAGCGGAAGCGGTGAACTTGACAGAAAATTCTATGATGCAGACGCATTAGAGTTCCAACTCCAATACAATCAATTGTACCTAACACCTGAAGGTAATTATGATGCAGGAGCAATGTTCAAGCATCATAACACTGCAACAGTTGTTAATGGAATGCAATTTGGTTATGTACCAAACATGGCTCATAACTTACTCGTCAATGGCGATGTAAACAAGAACATCTTTGTCGCACAACCATGGAATGGACTTGAACACAAGCAATACCAATCACAACTCTTGTTTGTTGAAAATGATCAACACGTGAGACTCTTTATTGAAAACCATGGTAACGAACCACTATTCTTCCACATCGTTGGAGAAATTTTGGATAGAGTTGTCCAAGGCAATAGAGTACAATCCGCAGCAACTGAAACATGGTTACTCGGTGGCTCACAGAACATGATTGTTGACTTGGTCTTTGATGAACCAGGTGCATATGCAGCAGTAAACCATGATTATGCAGCAATTTACACTGGCGCAGCTACAGTCTTTGTAGCAGGTGACCCATTCGGCTTGAACCCAGTTCTAGTTGAGAAAGGAGTTATCCCAGCACCAGTAGCATCTTATGCATATGCTTTAGGCAATCCAAGTGATGCTGTCCCACCAATGGGAGAACAAAGCATTGCTCATCCTGCACTAAACATTCACGGTTTATACACTGATGAAGTAGCTTCTGAAATGCAAGCAAGTGGCGATTATGTCGCATTATGGGAAGTAATTCCTGTAGTGGCAGAAATCCTTACTTCTTGATCTTATAACATCTTTTTTTCTTTTTATTTTCTTAATGAATTATATTCCGTTGTTCATTTTCTTCAGATATGGGATTTGAAGACTCTGTACTAATCTGTGATGAAGTCGATCCCATTTTGAACAAAATTTTGATTGATAATGGATTAAATGTTTCATATGAACCTGAAATAACTCCTGAACAAATTCTTGAAAAAATTTCTACTTTTAATATTGTAATTGTCAGAAGCAGAACTACTATTACAAAAGAAATGATTGACAAAGCTGATAATTGTAAAATTATTGCACGAGTTGGAGTTGGATTAGATAATGTTGATCAAGATGCAGCTAAAGCAAAAGAAATTCGTGTAATTAATGCTGTTGAAGGAGCAATGAATGCAGTTGCCGAATTAGTTTTAGGTCTAATGCTATCTCTAGCTAGACAAACTACACGAGGTGATAGAGAAATAAGAAATGGAAAATGGCTCAAAAAAGAACTCAAAGGAACAGAGCTTCGAGGAAAATATTTGGGAATTATTGGTTTAGGGAATATTGGAAAAAGACTAGGAAGACTTGCACGTGCATTAAACATGAATATCATAGGTTATGATGTAATACCAATTGATGAAGAATTTGCAAAAGAAGTCGGTCTGATGAAAGCTGACTTGGGCACACTTTTACAAAGTTCTGATTATGTCTCAATTCACGTTCCACTTTTAGATTCTACATATCACCTTCTTGATGCTGAAAAAATGTCTACTATGAAAAAAACTGCAAAAATTATCAATACTTCTAGAGGTGGTGTTGTTGATGAAGATGCACTTTACAATGCACTCAAAAATGGTACTTTGGGCGGTGCTGCTTTGGATGTATTTGAAAAAGAACCTGCTATTGGAACTAAACTAGCTGAACTTGATAATGTAATTTTAACTCCTCATATTGGCGCTCAAACAAAGGAGGCTCAATCTTTGGCTGCAAATGTGATTGCTGAAAAAATTATTCAGATACTGCGTGGAGTAATCTAGAATTTCTACCTTAACTTTAAAAATAAGTAAAAAAGCTTGACTTTTACGTGATTAATTATCGTCTCTTCATTTTTAACGTCGATTTGGAAGTCTAAATATACAAATGAACAATTTCGCTGTAAAGGAACTCTACTCGGAAAAACACACTCGCTTGCCTAGTGTTGACTCCTTATTGAAAATCTCTCTTGGCTTAATTCTGTTTACTATTATTTCCACAGCATTGGTATATGCAGAAACAATATCTGTAAATGTTGAAGGAACTCCTTTTGACTTTGAATACACTGCTACTGGATTAACTATCATCCATGTTGAACCCGATTCTGGATTTGGTTCATTGTTATTTACTGTGGATGTCACTGATTCTGATGCAACATTGAATCTTGTTTTAGAACGCTCATTCTTAGATTCCACCTTTGAAGGATCTGATGATCCTTTCATTATCATTAACCAATTTGGTGAAGATTTGATCTTCACAGAAACTACTACTTCTCAAAGTAGAACTCTGAATATTGAATTACCTTTGGGAACTGTTGAAGTTGATGTAATTGGAACTTCCTTCAATAATTCTGTAGAGGAACCACCAGTTGAAGAACCATCTGTAGAGGAACCACCAGTTGAAGAAACCCCTGTAGAAAAAACACCAGTTGAAGAAACCCCTGTAGAAAAAACACCAGTTGAAGAAACACCTGTAGATGATACTCCTAAAACTCAATGTGGTCCTGGAACTATTCTCAAAGATGGAGCATGTGTTCTAGATGAGCGATGTGGTCCTGGAACTATTCTCAAAGATGGAGCATGTGTTCTTGATTCACCCACTAAACCCTCAAGTTCCTCTGTTAAAGGATTGGGCAAAGACATGGTGATGGGCTTTGCTGTCGCGTTTATATCTGCTGGAATTATTGGAGTAATTCTAGGTATTGTATCTAAAGCTAGTAAAAGTAGTTAACCACAAGTCAAATTTTCAGAATTCATTTTCTTATCAAAATCAAATCCTGTCATTTGAGTTGTAGTTGAGAAAGGAATTATTCCTATGATTGGCATATCTGCACGTATTACTATCATGAATTTGTTAGGATCAAGTCTGATATCTCCCCCATCAAACTCAAAATCAAGTGTCATAAAATTATGCTGAGCTGCTGCAATCTCTTCAGATGAAAAAATCCCTCCCTGAACTGTTGATGATAATGGGTTAATTGTAGTTGGATTTACCACAAATGATCCTAAATGTTTTGTATCATAAAATGTTGCAACTTCAAATTTTTGAAAACTAGTCCAAAATGGAATTGTATTACAAAATTCCATTTCTCCTGAATTAGACATTGCAAAAAAACTGAATTGTCCTGGATTATCCCATCTGTATTCTAATTGCTGTACTCCTAAAATACTCATACCTGAATGAGCAAATGGAATGATGATAATGATGATTGCAATTATTGTTATGATTGAATGTTTATTCAAATTGCATCATCTTCAATTTTTTCTTTTATAATTTTTTTATCAAATAGATAATTAAATACTTGAGCAAAATCTTTGTCTGAAATCATGTCATTGACCCACCAGACACCTACATTCTCTTTTACCCAACTTGGCATGTTTATTTCCAAAATATTTTCTGCATTTACTTCAAATGGTACATCGATTAATCTTGGGTCAACATTTTTTTGTATGGCATCAACAAAGTAACCATCTGGAATTTCACCATTAATCCATCCTATGATAAATTGTTTGATTGATCCTGGAATGCAAATGTTATCCGAATCAATTATTTCAAATTCTGAAGTCGCTGATACCCCATTATATTCAACATCGATAAAATATTTTCCTGGTGCAAATTGTTCTTTTTCAAATGGAAATGCTGCTGGAATTAAATTTTGTAATCCTCCAATTGGAATGGGAATTGCACTGCTCCCCTTTCCTGTTTCATCTCTAATGTGAATTATCGCAGGTTCTCCTGTTATTTCTGATACTTCAATTATATAGAATAATTTTTCACAATATTCGTATGCTGTCTTTTCTATGATGATAGAAACTATGGGTTCTGCATATGCAGTTGAGAAGAATATTGAAAAATAAATTACAAAAATTATCGACAAATACACCGACTTGATTGTCATCTTTTTTGAAATTATTGACACTTAATAAAAATCTCAAAGCAATACTGAGGAATCTTTTTTAATAACTTGGACCCATTTGATTTATCGAGTTTTCTGCGGGAGCAAACTCTTTGAGTGTGTGGAATGTGAAACCCCACTCAAGAGATTTTTAATTATTCAACGTTCTTCATGCTTGTCAATGTCATCATATTTTGTATCAGCTAAATTACATATTGTCATATTTGTGACAAGGTTAAAATACTATTTTTGATACTCAATCTGCAATGAAGCAAGAATCTGTTTTAGATGTACCTTCTTTTCAGGCAAGACCTCGAGTAGAAAGACAAGTTACCTATTTTTGTAGATTATGTAGAAATTATGGGATAAAAACTAGAAAAGCCCATCTTCAAAATCATCATAATGCTTCACGTGATACAGTGACTAAACGAAGTAATGGTGATTTGGTAAATGCTATCTTTATAGAATCAAAATCTATGAGCATTTGAGTTATTAATGGGATTTTCATCAATCTCGATATGCCTAGTTATCAGGATCAAACATGGATCAGACTTTGGAAAGAGAATTCCCCTGATATCCGTGAACGTGTAGTCGGATGGCGTAAACAAAATGCCGTTACTCGTATTGATAAGCCTAGCAGATTACAAAGAGCTAGAAGATTAGGCTACAAAGCAAAACAAGGAATCATCGTTGTTAGAATGAGAGTTGGTACTGGTGGTATGAGAAAACAAAGACCTACTGGTGGTAGAAGGCCAAAACATCTTGGTGTTACAAGAATTAAGGCTGATGATAATATGAAAACTGTTGCAAATAGAAGAGTTGTCCAAAGATATCCAAACATGAAATTTTTAGGTTCTTACTTTGTCTATAAAGATGGAAAGCATTATTGGTTTGAAGTTATCTTGGCAGACCCAGATCATCCTAGAATTGCACAAGATAAAGAAATAACTAAAAGAATTCCTAGAACTGCATAAATTGAAAATTATATTCTTAGCATCTGTTGCATTACTTTTTGCAATAACTCCTGTTTATGGCCAACTATTATCTGATGCTACTGGACTAGTGAATAGATTGGATATTCAAACTGGAGGATATTCTTTTGAAGTAGAAACTGTTTCTAATTTTAATATCCAAGATTTTGAATTTGATAAAGATGAGAAAAAACTAACTTTACACATAAACAGTGGTTTAGAAAATAATTTAGGAGAATTGCTAATCCCTCAAAATCTTTTAGGTGGTAATTTAACATTTTATCTAAATGATCAAGAGTATTTTCCAATAGTAAACACCAATGAAAAAATTTCTTTTGTGACATTAAATTTTACAGGTTCTGGAGATAACCAACTAGAAATTTTTGGAACGACTCATTTTTTTGGTTTGACTGAAATTAAAGAATCAGATCCAGCAAATCCCTCTATAACACCTTTAGTTGATAATGATGATGAATTAATTTACATTCTCATAATTGCACTTCTTTTGATTATTGGTATAATTGTAATTATTTTTACAGTTAAGAGAAGAAAATAAAAAACATCAAAATTTTTTATGATTTGATAGATATGGATAATGCAAAAATTGCTCTTGTTAGTGGGTTTGTAATTACAGTAGTGCTGTCTGTTGCACTGGTGTTGATTAGATAGGCTAGTCTTCTTTAAGCAATTTCTCAATTATTGCCTCAGCATGACCTGATTGCCCAAATGAAACATCTCTGAGAATTCCTTTTCTGTCTACTATTATCATTGAAGGTGTGCCTTGCAATGCAAATTTTTCAAAAGTTTCAGCCGAATATTCCTTAGATTTCATATAACTTTTCACTCTTTCAATAATTTGATTTTTGTATTCATCTGGTTGGGAATCAAAATCTGGAATTTGTGGATAAATAAACTCCATAATTTTTTCTTGGCTAATTTCCCCTGATGTTTTTGTAAGATTATCCATGCCTAATGGGAATGGAATTTTATATGATAATTTGTTGCCCTCTTTCAGTTGACCATATGATGAAAGCGCATCTTTGGTTTCTCCGATAACTTCTCCTGTTTCTACAAGTTTTTTCAAATTTTCTAATGTATTTTTATCAAAATCTTCAAAAGCTGTTGCAAGACCTAAAACTCGAACTCCTTCATCTTTGTATTTGTTATAGATGTTGATTGCTTCAGGAATTGCATGCATGAAACATCCTGGGCAATTCACTTGAAAGACTTCTAGTACTACTATGTGATCTTTTTCTTGATCAAAATTTGTTGGAGCTCCCTGTACCCATTCTGATACTCCAAAGTTTGGTGCTTTTTCACCTATTTTTACACTCATGGGATTTTATTGAATTTTTTCCATTAAATACATAACTCATCTATTTTTTTAATTTCCTCAAGTAACCTAATATATGACTCAGAAAGTTCTAAAACAAAATGCAGGCAGTAACTGATGAAAGACTGGCACTTTTTGCTGAAATGGAATCAAAATATGAGCAAAAAGATACTGAATATTTTGTCTCTCTTTTAGAACATCCTGACTATGTTGTTAGAACAAGAGTAGCTTGTATTTTGGTTGATTTTGGTGGAGAAGATAAAGTTCCGTATATTGCTAAAGTTTTAAAAAATGATGAAAATGAATTGGTAAGGCATGAAGCTGCATTTGCGTTGGGGCAGATGAGTTATTCCAGTGCAATACCTCCCTTAACTGATGCAACCCTGAATGATCCTAGTATGTTTGTACGTCATGAGGCAGCTATTGCTTTGGGAGTTGTTGGATCTAAAGATGCAAAAGAAGCACTACAAAAAGCACTAAATGACCCTGAGGAACCTGTTGTAGAATCTGCAGTTGTTGCCTTGTCTAATATTGAATTTATGGAAAAGTTAAGTAAGAATGAGGCATTTGCAAAGTTAACAGGTGGATGAGATGAATTTTTCTTATGGTATTATTGGTATAGTTGGAGTTTTAGCTGCAATATCTATTGTATTCATAGCAATGGATCCTACTGATATAATTGAACCAAGAGTTGTTGAAGAAAAAATTACTGTTTGTACTTTACAATGGGATCCTATGTGTGGTGTTGATGGTGTGACTTATGGAAACATGTGCATGCTAAATGCTGCTGATGTTAAACTAGATTATAGGGGTGAATGTGTTGTTGAACCCGTCAAAGAATTATCAGTTAATTCCAGTATTATGCCAAGTATTGCTACTGTGGGTGATACTTTAGAAATCGAAGTTGAATTCAGAGACGATGATGGAAATATTGTTGATCATGTTAATTATGATATATTTGCTGTACAAGATGGGAATTCTATTTTGTCTGAACCTAATTCCCACAGACATCCTGGAAAACATCCAATTCATGAAACAGACATGTTAGGTGAATCCCCCATTGAAATTTTGGTTGTGGTACAAGGTTTGGGACATGGTGATGAAATCACTGGACCTACTGGAATTGAAACAACTATGACTATAATTCCTGAAGACTCACTTAAAGTTCCTATATCCTCTTCAATGCCTGCTCCGTCCCAAATTCATACCGTTAACATCGCTGAAGGCTCTGGCACACCAGGTTGTGAAGAAACAAACGAATGTTACTTGCCTTATTCAATTACTATTTTTGTAGGTGACACTGTTAAGTGGGAAAATCCTGATTCAGCAGCACATACTGTAACTAGTGGAAATATTTCTGATGGACATGATGGCACATTTGATTCTGGTTTGTTTATGTCTGGTGGAACTTTTGAATTTACATTTAATGATAAAGGAATCTATGATTATTTCTGTATGGTTCACCCTTGGATGACTGGTGAAATTATTGTCAACGATGTTGAAGAGATGGTTGTAATCGAAGAACCAACACCTGAACCAACACCTGAACCAACACCTGAACCCCGAAAATTACCTACAGCAGCAATTGTTTCAGTACCTGTAGGTTCAGCTGTTCCAGGCTGTGAAGAAACAAACGAATGTTACTTGCCCTATGAAATCACTGTATCTTCTGGTAATACTGTTTCTTGGATTAATGATGATTCAGCAGCACATACTGTAACTAGTGGAACTGTAGATGCCGGATTAACTGGAGTATTTGATTCTGGTTTGTTTATGTCTGGCGGAACTTTTGAATTTACATTTAATGATAAAGGAACATATGATTATTTCTGTATGGTCCATCCTTGGATGACTGGCAAAGTCATAGTGAATTAAAAATCTTCTAACTAATTTTATGACAAAATTAACTTTCAATCATTTTTAAAAATAATATATCAATAAAAAACTAAACTGCTTTTAATTTATTTTTGAGATTTAATGAAATCTACAATTGATAGAATTTTACCCATGTCTGCAAGATGACCATAGCTTTTTCTTCTATTAACAGATGATTTTAACGGTTCATTACTTACACTAAAAAATAATAATTTCCCATTATCTAAAGGAACTGTAATTCTTTTAATTTTTTCATAGGATGCAATTGAATAGAGCCCTGAACCAATATACTTCTTAAATCCTGCATTGTCTTTCCAAGCATGTAGCGCCCTAGAAATTGTTTGTTTGGTTTCACTAATTGGAACAATATTTTTTAATCCTGTTCTTTGACTATTCCATAAAATCTGACCATTTTCGTCAGTAACTGCTGCAAATCTAACGGTCTCATCGAAATCCATTATCATGTCAAGCAGTTTTTCGTATTTATCCACAAAATATGTGACTCATTTATGTTAATAAATATTCCAAATTATTTCTATAGTGTTAAAATTGATTTAAAATTATTTGGCAGTTTGGTTGTACACAAAATTTTATTCAAATGTATTTACGAAATCAACAATAGACAATATTTTTCCCATTTCCACCATTTTTCCATAACTCTTCTTCTTTGTATTTTTCAATGGTGTGTTATCTATACTGAGAAACAATAGGTGGAATGCATCAATTGGAAGTGTAACTCTTTTAGTTTTCTCAAAAGACGTAATATGATACAGGGGGCTCCCAAGTGCTATTCGATCTACTGCCTTGCATCTGTCAACCCAATCCTCAGATTCCCGCTTTAGAGCTTTTTTAGTTTCAGAAATTGGGACCTGGAGTTTTGCGTCATTTCTCTTAGAATTCCACAATATGTCTCCTGATGTATTACTAATCACTGCAAGTCTGATTGACTCATCATAATCCATTAACATATTGAGAACTTTTTCATATCGTCCCATAGATATGATAAGATTTTAGAGAATAAAAACAATTTGTTAAAATAATAATTGCTTATCTTGAAAGATCAACTTATATCTTATTTTGAACTGTTACAAATTATGCTAGGAAAATATGCAGGTTTTGTTGGCGAAGTTTGGCAAGATTTTCCACAGCTTGCAGAATGGCATGATGATGATCCTTCACTTCTGTCCATGTGGAGTCTGGATAAATTCATTGAAGCTGGATATCACAATTTCCATGCAGAAAGAAAACAATTATTCCATATCAGTAAACTAATTGAAAAATATGCTCAAGATAATAGTCAGCCATTGCTTGCAACTTTTGAAAAAATCGCCCGATACAAATTTGTTGAAAAAAGATATCAAAAAATGATTGAAAAAATTCCTGCAATTACTGTTGTAGCAGATTTTGGTAAAACCAAAGTTGATACTCATCCAAAAATTAATGTGATCAATTGCAAGGATACTCCTCTATTTGATGTGTGGAGTGTAATTACTCGAGGACCGTATGGCCCATTTGGGTTGATAGCAGAAGAATATGAAAGTGGAAAATTTAGAGGATTTTTCACCTTGAATCCAAATGTGTGTAGACATGCTGTAAATAAAATGAGTAAAATCCTTGGAACAAAATTTACACTACAGTAATTTTTAAAAATATTTTTGATAATCAAAAATCCTCACGCAAAATTGATCTGTGCTCTTCGACTTTGATTTATGTATTAATTGAGTAATGTTACTTTACTCCCCTGTTCCGATGATTCAAACTTGTAAATTTGTTCCACTGTTGAATCTTCAAAGATTTCAGCATCGTGTGTAATGATGATAAATTGCATAGGTGTTTCTGAATTTGAAATATTTGATAATTGAGATAATACTCCTACAAGGGATTTTTTTCTCTCTGCATCCAGATGCGTAGTAGGCTCATCAAGTATCATCAAATTCAAGTTTGATGCCCCTAGAAGACTTGCCATTCCTAATCTTAATGCTAGGGCTACGCTGACTTTCTCCCCCCCACTAAGTGACTCTAAATCCAGTTCTTCCGTTTTTGAATTACACCTAATTGAAATATCTCTTGCTTTTTCTGATAATTGAATTCTTTGAATTTTTGTATTAAGTAATGTAAGATACTCTGATGCTTTGACTGAAATCGCATTTAATGCCCATGATCTTAAACTTGTTGCAACAGGACCATCTCTACTAAAGATGTTGTTTTGAATTTCATCTAAATTCATTACATATTCTTTAACAACTCTTAATTCTGAAATTGCATTCGTGATGATTTTAATTTGTTCATTTCCTTTTGATATTTTTTCCAAAATAGCTCCTACCTGTTGATCTATTTGTGAAAGTTCTATCTGTTTTTCATTAACTGTTTTTTTAAGATTCAAAAATTCTTGTTCATCAAACCCTTTAATTTCCAATTCTAATTTTGAAATATTGTCAAAAATCATTTTTGTATGCGGATCTATTTGTGATATTTCAAGCAGATTTGTACGATTATTCACAGGAATTTTTTCTATTTTTTGTTTTTTATTTTTACATATTCTTGAATTTTTTTTAGTTCTTGTTTTGAGGCAATAGAATGTGCCTTAAGTGTAGCTTCTGCATCTCTTGCCGATTGCAATTTTTCAGAGAATTCTTTTCGTTTTTGATTGTACGTTTGATATTCCTTTTCTTTAAAAACAATCTGCTCTTGCAATGATGTTAATTCTTGTTTTAGATGTTCTTCTTGGAAAAGTGGATTTAGTTTTTTCACATTTGAATCACAAACCGGACATTTGTTATCTTTTAACTGTAGTTTTGATGCAAGTAATTGCTTTTCTTTAAGAGATGCTATCTGACTTTTCATCTCTTGAATCTTATTTTGTGTGTCCTCTACTGCTTCTTCCACCTTTTGAATTTTTGAGTCTAGTTCTTGCTTTAGGCTTGCAACCTCAAAACATCCTTCACAATCACTAATTTTACGCTCATTTTCGCTAATTTCACGCTGAATTTCACGAATTGCTTCTTTTGCATATTCTACAAGTTCTTTTTTCCTTGATTCTAACTGGTTAATCTTATCAATTTTTGGAGATTCAATTTCTATTTTTTTCCTTAATTCCTCAATCTCTCTTTGTGATTTTTCTTGCCTTATTTTTAATTGAATCTTATTTGGCGTGGCTTCTTTAATTTCTTTTTGATACGTTTCTAAATCTCTAGATAAAATTTCAATATGTGTATCATCATATCCAATTTTTTCTCTAATGCTTTGACGAAATTCTTTGTTAACTGTTTTCATTGATTCTGAAGCAACATCAAGTTTGTCTATTCCTATAATTGCATTTAGTAGTTCTTTGAATTCTTTTGGTTTTGCATTTATTATTGAATTTAATTGGCCTTGTTGTACAATCGACGCAATTTTTAATTTTTCAAAATCAAGACCTATTGCTTTTTCTACTTCCTGCGTCATTGATTCTCCAAATTGCTTTCTTTCACCTGCTGCTATCTCTATTCTTTCATCTTCTATAATTTCAGAAAATTTTGCTGAAAGTGTTCCTTTGCTGTCTATTTTTCTTACAGCTTCATAATTTTTCCCATTGACTGAAAAATTTACTTTGGCAAATCCTTGGTTAGAACCTCTTTTGATGAGACCTTTGTTTGATTTTCTTGTGTGTTGTCCAAATAATGCAAAGGTAATTGCATCAATAATGCTTGATTTTCCTGCACCATTATCCCCAACAAAAACTGTAACTCCGTTTTCAAAATCTATCTTTGTATTAGAATGAGCTAGAAAATCCCCTAACTCAATTGACGTGATCATTGTTTTTTCTCCTTTTTAAATTTCTCAAAATTCTCAATAATAATTTCTGATGCTTCTTTGATTTCACCTGAAGATAAAACTGGAAGGAGTTCTTTTATCGCAAAACTAGCGGCTTGCTCTGATCCCAATACATCAACGGACAATCTGAACATCTCATCATCGATGATGTTTGGTCTGTCTAGAAATACTGATGAATCTGAAACTTGTTTTGTACTTATTCTCCAAAAACATCTCAGAACCATTGAATTTAGTCTTGCAATTTGTGCTTGGATATGATCCGTCTCAATATTTCCCCCCTTTATGATTACTTCCACAATTGGCTTTTTTGTAAAATCTTTTATTTTTTCAGAAATTTCATCAATGGTCTTTGATAATTCCTGATATTCTGTTTTAAATGAAAATTGTGGTCTTGTATCAAGTTCAATCCACTTGGGTGTTGCATCTTTGCCAGAAATATCTACTTCGAAGAATCCTTTTTTAGCTTCTTTAATTCCTTCACTTGTTGTTAATTCAATTGAGCCAGGATAAACTACTGGTCCATTTAGATGATTGAACTGTTTAATGTCTGTGTCATGAAGATGTCCCATTGCATAATATGTAAAATTTTTTGGCAAATCAGTTGATTGCAACTCGCCTGCAAATTTGTTAAATTCTGTGATTCCCTGATGCAAAACTAAAATTTTATGACCCGAATGAACTTGAGCGATTTTGTCAATTTCTGCAAATTTGCTTTCATATTGTGGTATCTCTGACTTTCTTATTTTATCAAATCCTGCTATTAGAACCCCTTTGTATTCAATTGGGTTTCCTTGACCTATGTATTTTGAAAATTCTAAGTTGTGATATACATATGGAATTGGGGTGCTCCTAATTCTGCTAATATCGTGTTCACCCAAAATAAAAAATGAATCAATGTTATTTTCTTTTAATCTTTTTAATCCGTTGGCCATTTGAATTATGGCTGTTCCATTGGGATTTGGAACATGAAAAATATCTCCTGCAAAAATTACAAAATCTACATGATCTTTAATTGATGTATCTATTGCTTGATTAAAAACATCATAGACATCTTGTGCACGTTCCTCTGAACCATATTGCACTAATCCCAAATGCATGTCTGAAATATGTGAAAATAACATTAGTCTAATAACAAATCTTTCTGTACTAACCCTTGCGTTGATTCTACTGCAATCTCTTTCATTTTATCCGCTTTTGCCCATGCATTAATCGCACTTTGATCTGCTCCCATAATCTTCTCTTTTACTTCGTCTACATGAACTAGTGATGGTAGATTGGTCCATTGTCCTACCAATACTGCATCTCCAACATTTAATGATGTCAGTTGTGCTATCAATTCACGACTAGTAGACTCTGTTGCTGAGGCAATTTGTCGCTGATCGTCTTCTTGAATTATCTTCATGATTGCAAATGAGCCCATCTGACTAAGCACGTTCAGGTCTACGCTTCGTGGTCTTTGGGATACTATTCCTAGTCCTAATCCAAACTTTCTTCCCTCTCTTGCAATTTTTGCGGCCCAATATTTTGCACTAGTATCATGATCTTTTGGAATGAAAACATGTGCTTCTTCTATGATCACAAATATCGGTGAATTGAATTGATAGTTTCTTTCTTTCTTACTCTTACCATGTCTTGCAATACTTGCATCTTTTCTATCTTTTAGTAATTGTTGTAAGTAAAATGCTAATGCAACATTTGCTTGTTTTTCTGATAATTCTGAAATATTTAGAATATTTGCACGACCTTCTTTGATGAAGCTAATTGGATCTCCCATATCTGGATCCAAAATATCTTCAAATCTTTTTTGTGATTCTTCAATAATATCCTGAACTCTGTATGCCGATGATCTGATTTCTTTGAGTTTATTGTCATCTGAATTTATGATAAAATCTATTTCATTTTCTAATTTCTTCCAAAACTCTTTTGTTTTTTTAACCTGTTCTGAAAATGCCATTCTTAACACTCTTTGTTGTACGGTAGCACTATCTCTAATTTCTAACACATCTGAGAGTTGGTCTGCATCCAACAATCTTGGATTTATCTTTGCATCAATTACATTAATTCGTGGTATATTCAAGCTTGTGTAATCATTGTGATAATCAAAAATTATTACAGTGCCTTTTAGTTTTGAAATTTGTTTTGTAACCAAAGATACTAAATTGCTTTTACCCATCCCGGTCATAGCTAAAATTCCTAAATGCCTTGATACAATTTTATCTAAATTCACTTTTGCATCGATTGATTTATTTCGTAAAAGACTTCCTATGCTTACCCATCCTTCCTTTTCAGGACTGAATATTTCTTCTAGATCTTGTTTGCTTGGTAAAGTGATTTCTGTGCCTGGAATGGGTGGAATTGCAGGTATGATTGACTGGCCTCTTCTTAGATTCTCTAAAAATCCCAAAATTCCAATATGTGCCGTAAATGTCTTGTCTCTTTTGTTTAATTCTGCAATTTCCGTACTTTCTGATGCTTCATCAAAATTCTTAACATCTGTAAATGCTGCACTTGATACAGAAGATTTTTCTACCAAACCTAAAATTTCTCCCTCGTCTGAACTAATTTTGATATATTCTCCTACTGATAACGCTCTTGAAGTAAGTGCTGTCACGAATGTTGGTTTTGATTCTCCAATTACAAAACCTAAACTCAACTTAATACCTCTCTTGAGCCAATTTCATTACTTAGACCTAACAAACTAACCATCTTTGCAAGTTCTTTATCAGATATTTTACAGTTATTATGTGCAAGCTTAAGCGCATATGGATACCCTCCTACACTAGTTTTGTATAATTTATTCATAATTGTTTTAACTTCATCTTCATCATGTTGTTCACCTAAAAATTCTAATTTGATTATGGGTGTAGAGTCACTTAATCTTACAAATGTGGAAGATATTATTTTGTCTGCACCATATTTTTTTTCAACAAAAATTTTACTAAACCCTGGATTGTTTGTTACATGATTATAATAGAATATATCTCCTGCCAGAGAACCTAATTTTTCAAATTGTTTTTTTGTGTTTGATGTTTTTGCTATGAAAATCACATTGTCTTTCTTTTTCATTACCTTTACAATTTGTGATCCCAGATTTGCTTGTCTTGTCATTAATTGAGAGTGTAAAGACCCATCCATCAAGACCATGTCTACCTCATCTATTGTTTTTTCACATGCCTCAATCTCCATTTTACTTGCTATGCTTGAAATGTCATCTGCAGATCCTAGTCCTGATTTGTGTAAATCCACCAGAATTTCCCCATTTGATTTAATTGAAACTGCTGTTGTTGCCCAAAGTTCAATCCCTTGAAATTTTGTATTGTTGAAACTAGAATCAATGCCTGCTGTAACCACTTCCTCTTTTGTAGGCGTGTATTCCACCCAATTATCGCGCGCTTTTTGTAAAATCTGCTCGTATTTTGGGCCTTTCAGAATTGAAAGCATTTTGTCTCTGTTGATGATTGCATCTTTGTATACTGTATTGAGCACAACAATACTTTGCAGGTTTGAATAAAATCTTTAGGTTATACTGAACTTTGACAAACCTGATCCATAAAATCTTCTAACCGATTCTACCTTTTAGAATCACTTTCTCACTAGTTCCAGACGGCGTGCTAGTATCGATATATCTTATCTCATAAGTGTCTCCAATGTGGATTGTTTTACCATCTATCTCCCTAGGAATTTTAATTATCACTTCAAACGTGCTTGTATTAGGTCCTGTTTCTACAAGGTATCCTCGATTTGCATCAAATTTTGGATTGGCAAGTGTAGTTCTAATCCCGCCTTCACCACGAAACTCTAATTTACTTAATGAGATTTTATCCTCATTTTTTGAATCCTTGTTTGCATCTGGTTCAAAAATTCTCACGGTAAACTCGTGACCAATTCTAGAACCTCCTCCTGATGATTCGATATTTGCAAATGTTCTAGTCAATGGCATTGATTTTACTAGCACTCTTTTTTCTCCTGAATAGTCAGATGCATCCAAATATTTTATTATGACAATATCATCCTGACTTAGAGGTCTTCCATTGACTACATCTGGTAATTCCAATTTTAAATAAAACTGCCCCGTATCAGGACCAGTCTCAATCATGCTATTGGGTCCATCAATTGGAATACCATTGATTGTAAACTCAAACAACCCTTGTGTTGATACTACTTCTATTCCATTATGTGCTACATTCAAGTCTTGGTCTGTTATGTAGAAATTCACAACTGACATGCTAGATGCTGGAACTGTCTGCATCTCTGTCTCAGATGCTGGTACTGTTTTGATCTCTTTTTGCAAATCTGAAAACTTTATTGGAATAAACAACATTCCTGCTTTTTCCATTCTGTCTGCAGTCTCTGGTTTTACACATGCAGCATTCCAGTTTGTTCGGATAACTAATTCCAAGCCCTCTCTGCACAAAACATTCTCTGCTGATACTCCTGCCTTCATCTGTTTTCTTGGCGAGTCAACATCACCATTTGCTGGAAAACCTATTGTTAAAATCATGATTGAAAAAATAACCCCTAGAGTAATTTTGAGATTATTATTCATCAATTTTGTTTGAAATTATTTTGTTAAAAACATTGAGAATTATTTCTTCTAATAATCATTATTGAGAATCTCCAATTTTATTATATTTACTAAAGGATGATTTCTATTACTTGATTCGTATTATTGTGATATTGTTTTTGCTGTCAAGTGTTCCTGCATCTAGCTTAGCCTTTGCTGAGCATATCTTTAATCCTGATGCCTATGCACAGTATCTTGATATCTCTCAACTAGAGGCTGAAAAATTTGTATTTGAATTTGATGGGACTCCGCATACCATTTACTATGGTTATCATGGAAGCCTGGATGATTCAATGACCGACTCTTTGGGAGACCCAACTGTGAAAGAAATGATCATCAATCAGGAAAGAAAGTCAATTGAAGTAACTTTTGATGAGGTTCCTAAAAAAACAGACTTTTGGGTTAGGATACCTTTTGAGGTGCTAACTGCAGACAAGGAACAATATCAGCTTTTGATTGATGGGGAAAATACAGGATATGATATCATGAAAATGCCTGATGGTTATGTTGTTGGAATGATAATAACTGAGGACACAAAACATGTGGAAATCATCGGCACCACAGTAATTCCTGAGTTTGGAGCATTTGCCATTTTGATCCTCGGACTTTCTGTTTTAGGGTTGATTTACTTTGCACGCAAATCTACGATTGGGTTTACATGGACTAGAATTAATTAAGTGATAGAACTCTACAAACTCGATAATGGCAGATTATGATCCTGACGGCCGTCTTTTGATTTGTAGGGCAAAACAGTTAGACGAAATACCTTCTAGATGTTATAATTGTGATAGTGATGACCTTCAGCAGATAATGGTACACGTTGAAGGAGGCAGTTGGATTTGTATGACTTGTAATTATCTAAATTCGTATGAGCCTTCTATGAGATTGACAAAGAATATGCCTTTTTCAATGGTAAATTTAGGTACGGATGAAATTGCTTTTGTTGATGGTTGGGATTTTGAATGAATGAGAAAAAATCAAAGAAAAAAGATGGAAGAAAACAGAAAGGAGAAAAGGCCTCTGAATTAAAACAACGCATCAAAAAATACAAAAGCGACCAACAAAGAAAGAAAAAAGGAAAAACTAAAAAATATTAGAACTACTCAAACTCCTCTATTTTACCTAGATTTAGGTAAACTTCTACAAATAATGCCTCATGATTTTAGATTAATTAAGTGAACTTTTCTAGAATAATTACTTGAAACGAATTGGTCTGTTAGGATGTGGTGCTATGGGGACTCAAATTGCACTTGCAATTGATTCTGGACAAATTCCTGCAACTCTTACACATGTCTTTGATGAGTCAAAAGAGAAATCTGCATTATTGGTTGAAAAACTAACAAACAAACCTGAAATTGTTGAGAACTCTCATCTACTGTCTTCAAACCCTGTAGATATTGTTGTTGAAGCTGCATCTCAAGATGCTGTAATGGATGTGTCTTTGAGTGTCTTACAAAACAAAAAGGATCTTATGATAATGAGTGTTGGTGCATTACTTGATGAATCTATCTATGATATTTTATCTGATGCATGCAAAGATTTCAAAAAAACAATCTATCTCCCATCTGGTGCAATTGCAGGACTTGATGGAATAAAATCTGTTAAGAATGAACTCGAATCTTTATCAATTACTACTACAAAACATCCTCGTTCATTAAAGGGCGCAAAGTTTTTTGAAACATCTGACATCAATTTGGATGAAATCAATTCATCTACTGTAATTTTTGAAGGTACTGCAAAAGAAGCAGTGTCACTATTTCCAGCAAACATCAATGTAGCTGCATTACTTTCATTAACTGGAGTAGGCAGTGAAAAAACTGGTGTTAAAATAGTTGCAGATCCTAACACTGAAAAAAACACACATCATATTGTTGCTGAAGGAAAATTTGGAAAGATGACTTTTACTATTGAGAATTATCCTGATGAAAATAATCCTAAAACAAGTAGATTGGCAATATTGTCTGCAATTGAGACATTGAAAAAATACTGCTTAAATGATATTCAGATTGGTACGTAATGTGGCAATAATTGCCACATTTGCTAGTTTTTCAGAGAATTCTGGTCTACTTCCCATTCTTTAAATCCCTACCAATTCCAAATTGAACTGTTTATGCTTGTACAACAATCCTCTACACTCAAGGATGAGATTCTGAGACTAAAGAAAGAAAAAGATGTGGTCATTTTGGCACACAACTATCAAATTCCTGATGTACAGGATGTGGCTGATTTCACTGGTGACTCTTTAGGATTGTCAAGACAAGCAGCAAAAGTTCCACAAAAAACAATTCTCTTTTGCGGTGTAAACTTTATGGCAGAAACTGCCGCAATTATCAGTCCTCAAAAAAGAGTACTGCTTCCTGATTTAGAAGCTGGTTGCTCATTATCTGATTCAATAACTGTAGATGAATTGAGAAACTGGAAAAAACAACATCCAGATGCTATTGCAGTAGGATATGTTAACACCACTGCTGAAATTAAAGCAGAACTTGATTATTGCTGTACTTCATCAAATGCTGTAAATGTTGTCAAGGCAATTCCAGAAGATAAAGAAATTTTATTTTTACCTGATATGTTCTTAGGATCTTATGTCGCAAAAGTGACTGGACGAAAAAATATGCATATTTGGGCTGGCGAATGTCATGTACACGCAGGAATCACTCCTGAGGATGTCACAAAAAAATTAGAATCAATGCAAGATGCTGAATTTGTTATTCATCCTGAATGCAGCTGCACTACTCCAATGATATATGACGTAGCAAATGGGAGTTATGATAATAAAAAAGTCTCAATTCTATCTACTGAAGGAATGCTAAATCATGTGAAAGAATCAAAAGCAAAAAACTTTGTTGTTGCAACTGAAACAGGAATCTTATACAGAATGAGACAACAAAATCCTGGCAAAACATTCGTTCCTGCATCCGAAAAGGCTGAATGCCAGTACATGAAGATGATCACACTTGAAAAAGTGCATGATGCTTTGATAAATGAAAAAAATGTTGTTACTGTTCCAAAAGAGATTGCTGATAAAGCTCGTTTAGCTATAGATAGAATGCTCGCAATAAGTTAAACTGCGTGTGACTGGTTTGGTTGGATTATTCAGTAGAGCCTCAAAAGATCCTAATCAAAAAAAGAATAATGAAAAATTCAAGGAATTCAAAAAACTTGCAAAACAAAAAAAATATGATGCAGCAATAAAGTCAGGTACAGAATATATCAAAAAAGTCCCAAACAATCATGATGTATTATTTACAATGGGCGGAATTTTTTATCTGAAGAAAAAATACAAAACTGCGATTTCATATTTTGACAAATCCCTTGAGATTGCTGAATATGATGTTGATGCTTTATTGTTAAAGGCATATTCTCATCAAAAACTAGGTGAAAACAAACGAGCAATACAGTGCTGCCAAAAAATTCAAGAGGTAGATCCTAAAAACAAATCTGTATCTGAATTACTTGACCAACTAAATTCTTAGATCTCTAAACTCATATCAATTCCTTTAACTGAATTTGTAATGCTTCCCACTGAAATAATGTCTACTCCTGTTTGACCATAACTTGAAATATTTTTAGAATTGATTCCGCCTGATGCTTCAAGCATCACTTTGTTTCTTAATTTTTGATTTTTAAGAACTTGAATTGTTTTTTTGATTTGTTTTGGCGTGAAATTATCTAGCATGATTATACTAGCTCCTTCACTTGCAGCTAAAACAGCATCTGATGTGTTTTCAACCTCTACCTCAAATTTTTTGTGTTTTTTCTTTGCTTTTTTAATCAACGACAACAATGAATTCTCAATTACAATATGATTGTCTTTAATCATTACCATTTCATCTAATCGAAGCCTGTGTTTTTTACCTCCTCCAATCTCAACTGCTTCCTTGTCAAAATATCTCAGTCCTGGAGCCGTTTTTCTTGTAGCATACAATTTTGTCTTCTTTGGAATTTTTTTCACAAGAGCATCTGTTTGAGTTGCGATTCCACTCATTCTTGTTAGTAAATTCAGTGCAGTTCTCTCACATGTTAGGATGTTTCCTGCATTTCCAGTGATTATCATTATGGTTTGATTTGGTTTTATTTTAGAACCGTCTTTTTTTAAAATTCGTGCATTACATCCTTTTAATCTGAAAATTTCTTTTGCATATGTGGTTCCTGCAACAATTGCGTTCTCTCGAGAAATAATTTTTGCTGAAATTTTTTTCTTTGGTAGTAAATTACTTGTAATGTCTCCTTTACCAATATCTTCAGATAGGAATTGAGATAATTGTTTTTTTGAATTAAATGCCAATATAATGATGAAATGTTAATATGATTTTAAAGATTTTATGTTACTTTGATTGCATATTTGCCTTTAGTAGTAATGCCTAAAGTTTTTGAAATTTCTGAATTTGTTGGGTCAACAACTAGTACCACTCCATTCCAATCTGGTGTCAAGTCTGATGATTTACAATTTGGACATACTTTTAGAGTTGTCACATGTTTACATTTACGGCATGCCATCTCTCGTGCCATTTTAACTAGCCTCTATTTTTTCTTCCTTTGCTGGCTCTTCTTTGCCACCGCCGGCTTTCTTAATCTCTTCTGCAATCCATTCGTCTGCACCAAGGAATGGTTGTCTACATGTAATTCCAATTTTACCCATTGCAGCTGCTTTTCCTAATGAAACTGCAGTGATTCTTGCACGTAGTGTAGAACCTACTTTGAGTGTTCTGCCACTTTGATTTGCTAAAATCATTCCAGATTTTACATCACTCTTTAGATAATCATCCATCACTTGTGACAAGTGAAGTAATGCATCAGTTGGACCAATTCTCACAAATGCACCAAAGTCTGTAATGTCTACAATTTCACCTTGAACAATTTCTTGGAGTTTTGGATAAAATGTTAAAGCTTCAAATTCAACTTTGTGAAATGTTCCGCCGTCTCCGGCAATCATCTTTCCCATTTCATCAACTTTGGCATCTAAAATCATAATGATATATCCTAAATCTGCATTAATCATACTCTCGTACTTTTCTTTGAGAATGTTTACTGCTGCTTTTTTGAGGGTGGTTCCAAATAAGCTTGGAGGAATCCTGACAACATCAACTAGGGTAGATATAGAAAACAAATGTACATTTTTTCTCGAATTTCAATTTATGAATGTTTAGGTATTTTTAGGCTCAAATTCCCAAAGATTTTTGGTATTTTTGAAATTATTGACAATTTCTTTTGATATCTGACTTATGTTTAAATAATGTAGACTGACTTTTTGACGCAATGGTTGGAATCGATCAAGTTCTTGAAAAACTCAGTACCGTAATTGATCCTGATTTGAAAAAAGATATTGTATCCATGGGAATGATTAAAGATTTAGAACTTAATGATGGTAATCTCAAATTTACTTTAGAATTAACAACTCCTGCATGTCCTTTCAATGTCGAAATTGAAGATGATGTTAGAAAAGCAATAGCTGAACTTTCTGACTTGAAAGATTTTGATATGAAAGTGACTGCTAAAGTGATGGAAGGTCGTTCATTGGAAGATGATACTGGAATGGCAACTGTCAAAAACATTATTGGTGTTGCAAGTGGAAAGGGTGGAGTTGGCAAATCAACTGTTTCGTTAAACTTGGCATTAGCGTTATCCCAATCAGGAGCTAAAGTCGGTTTGTTAGATGCTGACATCTATGGCCCTAGCATTCCGCTAATGCTTGGAATGAAAGATGGATTCATGGAAGTTGAAGATAACAAATTACAGCCAGCAGATTCACATGGACTAAAAGTTGTTTCATTTGGTTTCTTTGCTGATCAATCAAATCAAGCCGCAATTTATCGTGGACCTATTATTTCTGGAATTTTAAAACAATTTCTTGTAGATACTAATTGGTCAGAATTAGATTACTTGATTGTAGATCTTCCTCCCGGCACTGGTGATATCCCATTAACTCTTGCACAAACTATTCCTATTACCGGAATTCTTGTGGTGACAACTCCGCAAGATGTCGCAAGTGATGTTGCAGTAAAAGCAGTTTCAATGTTTGAAAAACTAAATGTTCCAATTATTGGTGTTGTTGAAAACATGAGTCACTTTATTTGCCCAAATTGTAATGACAAGCATTACATCTTCGGTGAAGGCGGTGCAAAGAAAATCAGTGAAAGATTTAACATGCCTTTCTTAGGTGAAATTCCATTAAATTCTGGAATCATGTCTGGCTCTGATTTAGGAAAACCCATAATGATTACAAATCCTGATTCTCCAAGTGCAGAGGCATTTAGGAAAAGCGCAAAAAACATTGCAGCACAATGTAGTATTCTTGCAGCTAAACTTCAAGAAGAGATGGCATCTGAAAACACTAACGAGGATCCTGCACCTGAGGCAAGTACAACCCAATCCTGATTCCTGTGAAATTACCTAATTCCCTTAGAGACCAAATGAAAATTCCTTTGGGAATACTCATACCTGAAAACCAAACAAGCAAAAATGAAATTCAAAAATATCTATCAGAAAATTCCTATATCATTACAGTTGGTGATCGAACCACTGAAAAAATGATTGATTTTGACTTGATTCCTTCACTGCAAATTATCGACGGACAAGAGAAACGAGAAAAAAGAATTCCGCCAAAATTAAAAAATGCAATTGAGTTAACTGTTGATAATCCTCCCGCAGAAATTACTTCTCAGAGTATTTCAGTAATCAAAAAAGCATTCACTATGAAATCTCCTGTGAGGATTTTTGTAAATGGTGAAGAGGATCTTCTGGTTCTTCCAGTATGTGTTCATGCGCCTGAAAATGCCGTTGTTTTGTATGGTCAACCCCATGAAGGCCTAGTAATAGTAAAGATTACTCCCGAAATTAGAAATAAAGTACAAACACTACTTGATTTAATGGAATAATCGGGGTGTGATGAGACGGTGGCTGTATGATTTGTGATTACTCTACTAAAACCTCTGACCCTATTAATTCATAATTTACAGAATCAAAATACACCAAATTTCATACAACATTTGACATTTCAAGATAAACACAGATTTCATGATGTAAAATTATGAAGCTTGATCCTGATCTTACATTACAAATTTTAGAAAAAGTTGGCATTTACTCAAATCGATTCTCTATATCTGAACCTCAAATTCTTTTAACTACTAAAGAGGTGCTCGATGCCCCAAAAGAAATGACCGAAGGCAGACGCACATCTGCTTACAAGTATTATGGAGTGTCATATCTTCAGCATAATCTTATTTTCATTAATGTAAGAAAGATCCCAGATGAAAAAACTCTTGAGAATACTATTGTTCATGAGTTGATCCATATGCGATTTCCATATCTTGCTCATGGGAAACGGTTCAACAAATTGGTAAGGCAAGGACTTAGAGGAAAAACATTTCCTCCATATCGAAAACGAAGTAAGATCTCTGCTATTTGATTTATATTTAATAGGATTTGGCAAGCGAGTATAACATGGAAATAGCTGAAATTCTGCCCTTTATCGCAGGTATTGCATCATTTTTAGTTGCAGGTGGCTTGGTTGCATGGATTGTCAAACAACCAGCAGGAACGAAAGAAATGATGGATATTTCCAACGCTGTCAAAGAAGGAGCTTCTGCATTTCTAAAAAGAGAAATGAAAATTATTGTTCCCGTTGCTATTGCGTTATCTCTAATCATTGGTATTTTCTTGACTCCATCAAACGGAATTGCATTTGCCGTAGGTGCAGCACTTTCTGCAGTTGCAGGAATTATCTCATTAAAAATTACAGTAAAGGCAGCAGTTAGAGCTGCAAATCTTAGTGGTAGTGGTCTTGGAAAGACCTTTGCCATGGCTTTTAGAGGTGGAGCAACAGTAGGTTTAGCAGTTCCAGCAATGGCTCTATTGGCAATTACTGGACTCTATTTGATTTATCCTGATCCAATTACAATTGCAGGTGTTGGAATTGGTGCAAGTCTTATTGCATTATTCATTAGAATTGGTGGCGGTATTTTCACAAAGGCAGCTGATATGGGTGCTGACTTGGTAGGAAAAGTTGAATCAAATATTCCTGAAGATGATCCTAGAAATCCTGCAACTATTGCAGATAACGTAGGAGATAATGTTGGTGATGCTGCAGGAATGGGCTCTGATGTTTATGAATCTTATATTGTTACAATTCTTGCAGCATTATTAATTGCAGCATTAATTGGTGCACCAAACTTTTTCCTTTATCCAATTTTAATTGGTTCATCTGGAATGATTGCATCAATTATTGGTGTTGTAATTGTTGGCTCTAAGAATATCACAGATGTCATGAAGCCTCTTAATCGTTCATTCTATGTTTCAGCTTCAATAGCAATTGGATTGAACTATGTGTTCATAACTCAATTTATTGGAGATTCTATCGCATCATATGCTCTATTTGGTTCTACAGTTATTGGTGTCATTCTTGTTCCAGTAATTCAAAAAATCACTGATTACTATACAAGTTACAAACAGAAACCAGTTAAAGAAATTGCAGACTCTGCAAAATGGGGATATGCATCATTAACTTTAATGGGAATTATCAAAGGCATGCAATCTACAGGACCATTTATGATTGCATTAGTTGTCGCAATTATCATTTCATACAGCATTGCATCTGGCGCAGCACCTGAAGGTGCAGACCCAGTACTTTATGGAATCTTTGGTACTGCTTTAACTGCAATGGCCATGTTAAGTCTGGCCGGAATTGTTCTTAGCATCGACGCATTTGGTCCAATTGCTGATAATGCAGGTGGAATTGTTGAGATGACTGGAATGGGAGAAGAAAATCGCAAGGTAACTGATGAAATTGATGCTGTTGGAAATACAACCAAGGCTGTCACCAAGGGATTTGCAATTGCAAGTGCTGCTTTAGCTGCATTGGCAATGATTCAAGCATTCCAATTTGAAGCTGCTCATGTTTTCGCTGGTGTTTTAGTTTTAGATTATAGTTTGACTAATCCTGCAATCGTTGTTGGATTATTAATTGGTGGTTTGATTCCATTTATCATTACAGGCCAACTCATTAATGGTGTTTCAAGAGCTGCAGGAAAAATGGTCGATGAAGTTAGACGTCAATTCAAAGCAGACTCTGGAATTCTTGCTGGTACATCAAAACCTGATTATGCCAAATGTGTAGATATTGCCACTGTTGCATCGATTAAAGAATTGTACAAACCAGCTCTTGTAGCAATCATCGCTCCAATTATTTTAGGAATTTTGTTAGGCCCTACAGCAGTTGCTGGATTATTAATGGGTGCAGTTGTAACTGGAATTTTGCTAGCATACCACTTGGCAAATACCGGTGGTGCATGGGATAATGCAAAGAAATTAGTTGAAATGAAAGGAGAAAAAGGCTCCGAGGTCCACAAAGTAGCCGTAGTTGGTGATATCATTGGTGATCCTTACAAAGATACTGCAGGTCCGGCATTAAACACTGTAATCAAACTACTAAACACAATTGCAATAGTTTTTGTATCTGCATTTGTCGCAATAATTGCTATCTAATAAAATTAAGTCTGCTTTCATCGAGTTTTGTCAGATCAGTTAAACACTCTGTACTCTTGATGTAATGTTAGTTAGAAACTTCATTAATTTCTCTGAGGGAATTCTTGATAATTTAATCATCAACAATTAACGTCATGTCTAATTCATCAATTTGAGCTTGAATTGCTTTTTTCAAAGTAACATTGTGGGTATCGCAGAATTTAAAATAATTGTCAGCTGTTTGGAAGCATCCACAAATCCATTTTATTTTCTTGTCTCCCTCCACAGTCCATTTTGAGTATTTGTTTTCAGACATACTTTGAATATGTTGTTTAATCTAAAAAATATATTCTATGATAAAAAGGAAAAAATGTTTAAGGACAGCCTTCCATCTTCTGGATAAAGTAGCCTTTTTCCTTAATTGCCTGTTCAACAGGCTCTGGTGCTCCTTGTGAGTGGCAGAACTGACATTCATTTGTAGTCATCTCTGCTTCCCCTTCACCGATAGATTGTAACCATTCTTTTCCATATGCAATGGCTTTATCGTGATCTTTTTCACCAGTAATTACATCAAAGTGCATGGTGTGACCATCTGCTGCTTTGACATAAGTGTCGTATACGTGAATTTCCATGAAACTAATCAAAAAAAGGGATATTTAATTCAAAACAATCTTCAAACTAAAGAATATCTTGTCTAAATCTATGAAGAACGAATACTGATGCTAGAGACATTTTCAGGCAGATAAACATGTAATTTACAACACTTTCTACACAAAACACTGGAATGTCTCTGTTTCTTTTAAGAAAAACAAAAAATTCTAAAAATACTTCATAATCATAATAATGTACGTAAATCTAATAATTATATGGAATATGTTTTGATGATTGGGGTTGCACTAAGTGGCAAAACAACCTATGTGGAATCTAATTTTAGGCATCATAGAATTGCCTTGTCTCATTTTGACAATGATAGAAAAGAAGAACTAGAGTATATTGAACAATGTCTCAAAAAAGACATGGATGTAGTAATTGATGATACTAATCTAACAGAGACAATACGAAAACAACATATCGATCTTGGAAAAAAATATCATGCAAAAATAAGAGGAATATTCATGAATACATCACAGGCGATTCTTGAAAAAAGACAAAGAAGTAGAAGGAATCCGTTCCCATTGTCGGCAATCTACAAACAACTCAAAATCTTGGAAACCCCTCTAGTAACAGAAGGGTTTGATGAATTGATTGTGAAAAAAGATTATGAGCAACCCAGAGGAACCTAATTTCATATTTTATACAATGTAGTTTTCAATTTCATGTGTTAATCGTGAGTCTTTACAGGCCTTCTACAATTCAAAATACTCTAAATTACCATTTTTTACTTTAATTATCTATTTTTGGCAAATGCGCCCTGATGATCTGTTAAACAACAACCACATTGTTTTGTGTAACATTCATCAATTTTTTCATGTCCGCAAGAACCACACTGACAAGAATTACTCATGATAATCAATACTCATATTGGTAGTTAAATCCCTCCCATGTTCTCATATGTGAAAATACGTGATTTCTTTTTAACATTAAAAAAGAAAAATCAATATGAATAAACTAGAATTGGTGGTTTAGAATGAAAATTTGTAAAAAATGTGACGTAGAAATGAATATCAAAAATACTTCGTCTAAAAGACGCGGAAGTAAACAAAAAAACATGCCTCTTGAGTATTATTGTCCAAAATGTAACCATTCAGAATATGTCGAATCAAATTAAAAATTGAATAAAATCTAATTCGGAATAGTTTTCTAATCCTAATTTTATAGATGTTTATGAAATATTCAGTAATTATAAAAATTACAAATTCATCAAGCATTCTTTTAGAATTAGATGATTCTAATTCCCCAAAAACTGTAAATGACTTTATCAAAAAATTACCCTTTACTGTTGATCTTAATGTTTGGGGTGATGAAATCTACACTTCGAAATCTCCAATTTCTCAACCAGAAGAAAACGCAAAGTCTCCTGTGGAACTTTATGACGTTGCATACTGGCCTAC
The DNA here is from genome assembly GCF_000299395.1 of Candidatus Nitrosopumilus sediminis. Lineage (NCBI taxonomy): Archaea > Thermoproteati > Nitrososphaerota > Nitrososphaeria > Nitrosopumilales > Nitrosopumilaceae > Nitrosopumilus > Candidatus Nitrosopumilus sediminis. The sequence continues at coordinate 1,152,672 of NC_018656.1, read as the reverse complement.
TGGAAAGGCAATTTGCTTATTTTATGGTCCTACTCCAATAGGAAACCCTGGAGAAATTACTCCTGCATCCCCTGTAAACATAATCGGAAAAATCATCTCTCCAGATAAAACAATTCTAAATAATCTTCATAGTGAGCGAGCAACGTTTAGCTTGGAATCTTAAGTTATTCTTCCATTGAAATTTCTATTATGTCTGATTCTAGAAAATATGCTCTGAAATTTTTATTAATTCCAGAATAAATTACCCATGCAACTGGATTGCTTTGCATGAATTTTTTATCTGTATTTGATGGATATGCTTCTGAATCTGGGTGTGAGTGAAATATGCCTATGACGTCCATTTCTTTCTCTTCTGCCATCTTGTATCCTTCGATTAACTGTTTGTTTGAAATCGTAAAGTTTACTGGTGACTTTTCAATATTCTCTGTCAAAAAAAGATCTAGGACTGTATCGTCTTTACCAAATAATAAAGCACATGATTCGTTAGGTTTCTGATTTTCTGAAAATTCTGCAAGAATTTTTTTATTTGATTCTGATATCTTGATTTTCTGCAAATCTATTCTACGTTAACAGTTCCTACCATCCATGGATGGAATGTACAGAAATAATCAAAAGTTCCTGCATCTGTAAATGTATATTCAAAAATATCTCCTGCCGACATCATTTCCGAATCAAAGATGCCATCTGCTTCTGGTGCTATCCCTGATGTCACTGTGTGCACTGTGGTATCTGCATTGTCCCATGCCACTGTAGTTCCAACGGTAATGTCAAGTATTTCTGGATCATAGTATATTTGTCCGTCTTCAGGAATTGCTGCTCCTTCAGGTATTGTAACTTTGATTGGCTCTTTTGCAGCTTCAATCACTAAAGTCGCAACCATCCAAGGATGAACTATGCACAAATATTCGTATTCCCCAACTTCATACTCATTTGTATCTAGCGTGTATACTTCACCTGCATTAATCAAACTCGAATCAAATGTTTCTCCAAAATCTACTGCACTTGTTACCGTATGAGCAACAGTATCTGCATTAGTCCATTCAACAACATGTCCCTGCTGCACCACTGCTCTATCTGGTTCATAATCTGGATTCCCTTCTTGAGCTGACTCTGCAAGAATCTCGATTGCAAATATTGGTCCTGATGGTGTCAAGTCTTCTTCTGGCTCTTCAACGTCCACTTGTTGTGGAATCATGTATGTGTCAGGAGCTGCAAAAATTCCAAATGACACCCACATGATAATGCCGGTTGCAGCTGCCATTGATACGATTGCGCCAATTGGTTTTACAACTGTAGGATGTTTCATTGAAAGATATGCGATAATAATTGCGGGGAATGCAATTGCCATTAAAATTCCTGCAATGGTGACTGTATAGTTTGATGTGTTAAGAACCATGGAATACATTCCAAATCCTAATGCTATTGACAAAATTACCAAAGTTGTGGCTTTGGCTCTATTACTGGTTGAAACCCCTCCATCTAAGATACCTGCTGCTAGGAAAATCAAACCTACAAACATGGTAAGGCCAGTTAAAGCATGCATACCATCGATGAATGTATGAGCAATACCTGCATACGATAATACAAGACCAGCTAATCCTATAGCTGTAAGTCCCATTCCTGGCATCATGAGGTCCCAATTACTCATTTAAGATAGCTGACAGGACTGAGATACTTATTCCTTGCGCAATTTGAGAGATCTTATAGACGAAGAAATTAAATGGCTTTGGAATAGGATAGATTGAATTGGGATTTAATGAAATACTGGAGATATCAAAACCCAGAATTGTTGTTCTTTTAGTAATAACTGCAGTCACATCTATGTATGCTGCAAGTAAACTAGTTCCAGGTGTTCCTGAACTTGATTATTGGGCATATTTGCATATTATCATTGCTGGTGCTTTAGCATCAGCTGGCTCTAGTGCACTAAATCACTATTATGATAAAGATATAGATCCTAAAATGACTAGAACTAGCTCTAGACCAATTCCTTCCGGTAGGATGGCAGCATCCAATGTTTTGATTTATGGATTATCGGTCAGCTGCATATCAGTAATCTATGGTTATTTTACATTAAACGCTGTTTCTGCATTTTTTATTGCAGTTGGAATTTTCTCATATGTGGTTATCTATACTGTTTGGCTCAAAAGAAAAAATACTTCAAACATTGTAATTGGTGGCATTGCTGGTAGTGCTGCAGCTTGGGCTGGATGGGCAGCAGCTACTGGCAGTATGGATTTGTTGGGATTCTTAGTTGGTTTCTTAGTTTTTGTTTGGACTCCTTCACACTTTTGGTGTCTTGCAATGAAAATTAAAGATGAATATGCACAAGCTAAAGTCCCAATGCTTCCAGTTGTAATTGGAATGCAAAAAACATCGAAATTCATTTTGGGTAACACTTTAATTTTAATTCCATATTCTTTGATACTTTCATTTATTCCAGATGGTATGGGAATTGTTTACACTGTTATTGCAATAGTTTCTGGAGGGTTGATGCTTGTATATCACTACAAACTAACAAAGACTCCTACATCTGAATTTGCTTGGAAGGCATACAAAGTAACTGCTCCATATCTCACAATAATTTTTGTAGCTGTTGCATTAGATGCAGCATTCCATTTTCCTTTGTTTTAAAAATTATTTATCTACGCCTGGGAAACTAGCTTCATAATCGCTTTCCATAGTTTCCTTTACCTGCTCTTCAATTTTATCAACTTCTTGTTCAGCAGCAACTACTTCTATCCTGCGTTCTTCTTTAGTAATCCATGAGACTGTGATGAGTCCCAAAATTTCTAAATCTAAAAGAATTTTGTTGAATCTGTCCTCTGCAATCACATGACCTTCTTTTGCTAAACTCTTGAAAAGCTCCACATCAGTAAGGCGGTTTGATTCCTTTATCTTGTCAAATACTGTATTTCTTATTGGTATGGCCATATTTTATCCGTAGAATGATTTATCCCCTGTCTTTGGTACCACGTTAGATATACTTTCCTTTACTGTATTGTACCACTGATCTACTTCTTTAGTAATGGATGGTCTTACTTGTTTCAAACTATTTGCAAAATCATGACTTGAAATCTTTGTTGAATTATTTCTCATTGCTTCTACTGCGGCTTCTCTACACAATGCTGCTAAATCTGCTCCTGTATAATTTTGAGTAGCTACTGCAATCTCTTGCAATTTCACATCATTTGCTAATGGCATCTTTCGTGTTAAAATTTTAATGATTTCTAATCTTCCTTTTTCATCTGGTGGTGCTACATAAAGAACTAAATCTAATCTGCCTGTTCTTAGTAAAGAATTATCTAAAACATCTGGCCTGTTTGTTATTCCAATTACTACCACTCGTGATGAAATTCCTTCTTCTATCTCTGTTAGTAGTTGACTGAGAATTGTTTCACTTGTTCCCCCCTCGCCTGATTTGTAACGTGCTATGGAGTCTAATTCATCAAAAATTACAACACATGGTGATGATGATTTTGCTTTTCTGAATATTTCTCGGACAGCCTTTTCAGATTCACCTAACCATTTTGAAAGAATTTCTGGACCTCTAACTAAAATCATGTTTGCACCAGTTTCAGTAGCTAATGCTCTACCAAGTAATGTCTTTCCACATCCTGGTGGCCCATATATCAAAGCCCCTTTTGGTGGTTTTATTCCCATTTTTGTAAACTTGCTTGGTTCTTTCATTGCCATTATGAGATTGTCTGTAAGTGATTTCTTGATATCATCTAATCCTCCTACGTCCTGCCACCATACTTTCGGTCTTTCAACATAAAATTCCCTCATTGCTGTAGGAACTACTTCATGCATTGCATCGTAAAAGTCAATTAACTTGATCTGCATTGATTGAAGAACTTCAGAAGGAATTTTTTCAGTCTCAAGATCAATTTCAGGAAGATATCTTCTAATTGATTTCAATGCTGCTTCTCTACAAAGTGATTTGATATCTGCTCCTGTGTATCCGTGTAACTCCGATGATAGATCTTTAAGATCAATATCATCTGCGATTGGCATTCCCCTTGTGTGAATTTCAAGAATTTCTAATCTTCCATCTTCATTTGGAACTGAAATCTCAAATTCTCTGTCGAATCTTCCTGGTCTTCTTAGTGCAGGATCAACGCTGTCTGGTCTGTTTGTAGCTCCTAGAACTATCACATTTCCTCTATCGTTTAGACCATCCATTAATGCTAACAATTGTGCAACAACTCTTTTTTCCACATCCCCGTATGCTTCTTCCCTTTTTGGTGCGATGGCATCAATTTCATCTATAAAGATAATACTTGGAGAGTTGTCTTTTGCTTCTTTGAAAATATCTCTTAACTTTGCTTCTGTTTCACCATAATACTTGTTCATTATTTCTGGACCATTAATTGGAAACATGTTGGCTTCTGATTCACTTGCCATAACTTTTGCAAGTAACGTCTTTCCACATCCTGGTGGTCCGTAAAGTAAAATTCCACTATGTGGCTCAATCCCCAATCTTGCAAATAACTCTGGATGTTTTAATGGTAATTCTACAATTTCTCTCATAGCTTTAACTTCTTGTCTTAATCCTCCAACTTCTTCGTATGTTACTCGAACTTTCCTGTCAACTGATGTCTCTGTTGAAATACTAAGATTTGTAGTTCTGTCTATTTTTACTACTCCTTTTGGAGATGTTTTTGTAATTTTAAAGTCCATTGAATTTCCTAAAATCATTACCGAGATTTCATCACCATGAGTAATTGGCAATCCTTTCAATCTATTTTTGACAAAGTCTGTAAATTCTTTGTCTACCGTAACTGAATCATTTACTGGAGTTAAAGAAACTGTTTTTGCAAATTTTGATGTTACTTTTCTAATTTTTACAAAGTCATTTAGTGATGCACCAACATTTTTTCTTGTTTGTCCGTCTACTCTTATGATGTCTGGTAGTTTTTCGTCTTCATCTACTGGCCAAACGACTGCACAGCTAGATCTTGATCCCATGACTTCGATAATATCTCCTGGTGTAACTTTGAGAAAATCCATGGCGTCTGGGCCAATTCGTGCACGTTTTTTACCGACATCACGTTGTTTTGCTTCTCCTATTCTCATTTGCAAAGGTTCTTCTTTGCGTACCAAAAAATCACCCTATTTCATGTCAACTGACATTCTGCTCATGTTGAGAACTTCAAACTCACTTACACCGTCAGTTGATCTTATTGCATTCTCTAAAGCATCACTTTGCCCTTCTTTATCTTCTAAAATAAATTCTGCCTTGATACATTCTAAACCAAATGCTAAAGGTTCCTTTGCATGTCTTTTCATTGACATTCCTTCTGGTAATGTGGTTTTAATGGTTTCAGCTAGTTTATCTAAATCTACTTCCATTCCATTTGGAAGAATTTTTGTGACAAATAGTAATTGAGTCATTATTCTAAGGTCCCTGAAAGTTACATGAAGAACAAGTATAGTTTCTTGCTGCCTCTCTGCAACTTTGACATCTCCAAATTAAATCTGTGCCGCAACTAGGGCAATTGAATTTTACACATTTATCGTTAGGCATAATGTGTCTGTGACAGCAACTACATGTTGGTAATGAGATAGTAGAAGACATACCCGGATTTTCTGTAAACATCATTTATACCTTCCTTAGAATTTATGCGTGTTTAACCAAGTAATTTTTTAATTTCTCCGCCAATAAGAGTCTGGGCAGTTTTAATCGAACCCCTCAATCCTAATAATTTAATGATTGATCCAGTATGAAAATCAAAATCATCTTTTTCTGAAACCTCATTAATAATCTCTGGCGTTATTGTTTCAAATAATTTATTGATTGTATTATTATCAATTCGTTCCAAAATTTTTCTTGCCAAGACTTGTTTTTCAAACTCCTTTCCAAATCTAACAGTCCATTTTTTTTGATATTCTTCAAGAGTTTCTCTATTGTTTGTTTTTAAAAATTCTGAAATTGCTTGTCCTGCATAAATTCCTCCCATCCCACTGGTAAATATTCCTCCTGCGGTAGTCGGTTTTGCTTGCCCTGCTGCATCACCTATGATTACTGTTTTTCCCTCTACAAAATTTTTGATGGGGCCTTTAATCCAAATTGGTGCAAAAATCTTCCTTATTGTTGAAAATTCTCCTTTGTCTTTAAGGAATTTGTCTAAAGTTTCTGCAACTTTGATTCCTTTTCCTGCAACACCCACTTTCCCTTTTCCCTCTCCTGATGGAATGACCCAAGCAAAAAACCCTGAATATTTTTCTTGATCAAAAATTACTTCTACTTTGCCTTTTTTTATCCAATCTGCGTATATTTCATATTGTGCAGATGACAAAATTCCTGTTCTGTCTTTATGAATTAACGATGAAACCCCTCTTGCATCTACAAATATTTTACAATCGATTTCTTCTTCATTAGTTCTAATTCCTTTATCTGTAAGTTCTTGAAAACTAGTTCTTACTTTGATTACGGCTCCATTTTTTTGAGCTTGAAATGCTATCTGTTTATCTAATTCTCTTCTACTGATTTCAGTAACTTTTTGTTTTTTTGAATTAATTGTGAAACTATTTCCATTAGGTGATGTAATTTCTGCTGATTCTATCATGTGCTCAAATGTTTTTTTAAATGGTATTACTCCGAGTTCTTCTAATCCTGTCAAACTTACTAATCCTCCACAGTGTTCGGGTGTGCCAATCTCATAATCTTCTTCAATTACAAGAACTGAAAATCCTCTTGAAGAAATTTCTCTGGCACATAGCAACCCTGCAATACTGCCTCCGGCAATCACTACGTCAAAGCTCACAATTTTTGTTTCTTTGTCAATTATTTAATTCAATTATTTAGTGCACGAAGGGGATAGTCGATTTAACTCTTAATGGGAAAGGAACGTATGACTATTCTTATGCACTGCATACTGGTATGTGGGAAACAATCATAGTTTCCTAACTTTTTTATTTTTTCCGTGTAACCTAATTCATCTAACCCAGAACAATTAAAGTTCCAGTCATCATTGAATGATCAGGATCACATTGTCCAGCTACTGCATTATATGGCAATCCACATGCAAATGTGAACATTCCAGGTTTGTCTGCAATAAATTGAATTGTTTCACTTCCAGTTCTTGCCTCAAGAACTTTGGTGTTTATTCCTAATTCAGGAATTGAAAATGTATGAGTGTGTTTACGTGGATTTGAGATATTCAAAACGACGGTATCCCCTTCGTTAACTACAATAAGATTTGGATTCCATTGATGTAATTCTACAAATACGATTTCTTCTGTACCTTCTTCATTCTCAACTTCAGCATAAAATTCAACTTCATCTAAAATAATATCAAATATTCGTGTTTGTGGTTCAGCAGATGTTTGTAGTCCTGATATTGATGCAGAACTTGGTGAGGTAGACATTCCTCCCATCATCATTCCGCCCATCATATTGTCCCCCATCATCATGTTTCCCACCATCATATTCATCATGTCCTGATTATTCATCATGGAGTTCATCATTCCTTGATGCCCCATCATACGTGTCATCATTTGTTGTTGCATTTGAGGATCATCCATCATGTTTCCCATCCATTGATTCATTGCTTGTGGGTCTTGCATCATAGTATTCATCCATTGATTCATTGCTTGTGGATCATCCATCATTTGTTGCATTTGTTGAGAAGACATCATCATTGGTGATGAAGGTGGTGGAGATTGTAAAACCGCATAGCCTATTCCTATACCTGCAAAAAACACTCCAACTGCAATTCCAATCAGAATGCCTTGACTTACCATGTCAAACAACAATAGTTTTCAATAATATATAATGAATTAGATTTTCAAAAGTGGTTTTTAAAAGATAGAAAATGAAAATTAAATTTTTGATCGGACCGCTGGAATAAATAAGCTCGCAAAACCAACTTATTTAATTCAAAAGTTTTTCATTAAGCCTATTTTTGATAATAATATGGGTGATATCAAACAGGTGATAGTTGTTAGGACTGATCTTGATATGGGTAAAGGCAAGATTGCAGCTCAAGTAGGCCATGCTTGTGTACTTGGAGCAGAACATGTACGAAAATCTCATCCTGAATGGTATAACGAATGGTGGGGAGGACAAGAAAAAGTTGTTGTTAAAGTTTCTGGAATTAAAGAATTACAAGAAGTAAAAAGACATGCAATTGATTTGAATCTGCCTTGGTCTGAAGTATCTGATGCTGGACATACTCAACTAGCTCCGGGAACCACTACCTGTATTTCAATTGGCCCTGCCCCTGAAAATTTGATTGATAAAATTACTGGAGATCTTAAACTACTATAACAAGTCCTTTCTTGGAATGAGATATTAACAGCACAATGTGAGAAAATTTGTGAAAAAACAGACTAAAGGAATTTTTGCATTTATTTTCTTAGGTGGGATTATGGTTACTTCTGGTGTTGTAATTGCATTTCCAGGAATAGATCCTGGAACTAATCCTGAAATTACAGTTACTGGAACTCCTGCAGATAATTTTCCAGATGAACAACGAGCTCAGTTTTGTGGTTCAAGCAATGCAAAGTCTACTGATTATATTCGAGAATTTTCAATTCCAACTTTATGTACTAACCCGTTAGCAATTGTCACAGATTATGATGGCAATGTTTGGTTTACTGAAACCAATACTGGCAAAATAGCTAAATTTGATCCTAATACAGAAACATTTACTGAATATGATAATTCGTTGTGGCCTCCAGGTGGCCGCTCAATGATGTGGGGAATTGATTATGCTCCTGATGGCTCTCTTTGGTATACTGACGAATCCTTTGACTCTGTATGGAAATTTTCAACTCTTGATGAGACCTATGATAGATTGGCATATCCTTCAGAAGGAAATTCATTACCTCAAAAACTACTAATCGATGGCTCACAAATAATAATAAATGATTTTACCGGAAACAAACTTACTTTCTTAGATCCTAGTCAATCTGGCGAAGAAATACAATATCTCTCAGTTCCTTCACCTATTGATAATTCAGTTACTGCAGATTTTGCAATAGATGCAAATGACAATGTTTGGTATACGAATTGGTTATATCAACAAGGTGGTGTTTTGGTAAAATTAGATAAAACAGGATATGATGAAGCTGTTAGAAATGGAGGTGTGCAATTTTTACCTGGAAAAGACTTCACCGAAGTTTATCAATTACCTGTGACGCTACTTACTCCAAATGGTGTCGTCGTTGGAGATGATGGAAAAATTTGGTTAGCCGATACCACTTCTTCGTCTTTCTTTAGTTTTGATCCTATCTCTGCAGAGTTTATACAATATGTAACTGCAGATCCTCTACAAAGTACATATGGCAATCAAACTGGAGTTGTAAAAACCCCGATATCTAGACCTTACTGGATTGAATCTGATGAACAAGGAAGAATAGTTTTCAATGAACAAACTGCTAATAATATTTCTGTAATGGATCCCATATCTCAAACTCTTGTAGAGTACAATGTGCCTTCAAAGAATCCGTATTGGGCTGATTGTGATCCTGGAACCGGTACCATGATAGATGATTGTGGTGTTGCACAAATTTTTGATTTTACTGTTGATGGCAATAAAATATGGTTTACTGAATGGGTTGAAAATAATATTGGCGTAGTTGATACTACTGTCCCTCTACCAATTGAAATTCAATTAGAATCAAATTCATTGATGATTACTCCTGGAAATTCAAAAGAACTTGACTTTGTTGTATCTTCTCAGGCTCAAAAAGATCTTTCTGATGTTTCATTAATTTTAGCTTCGACTCATGACTTTGTGAATATTGTTCTCCTTAATGATTATCCAGAATCCTTCCAACTCGATACTGATGCCCCACGCCCAATCTCTGTTATGATTGAAATTTCTGAGGATGCAATACCTGGTAAATACAAAGTTTTACTTGGTGCACAATTATCAGACATTGCAGTCAGCAAATATGTTACAGTGACAATAGAGTGATACCTGAGATAGATTGCCAAATAGGCATTTCTGTATATAGCACAAAATTTCCTGGTATTGGTGGAAGAATTAGAGTTAAACCTGAAGATTTTCAAGTGACTGAATTAATTTCTGAAAAAATAAAAAATTCTATCAATGATCAAAATGGTTATGCCGTATACAAATTAAAAAAGAAAAAAATTGACACGAATCATGCTTTATCTGGAATTTTTAGACAAAAAGGTATTCGTCTTAAATCTCTTGGATTAAAAGATGCATCAGCTATAACAGAACAATTTGTATGCTCTGGAAACAAAGGAAAATCAATAGAAAGCTTTTCCAGTGACAAATACTCGCTTGAAAAAATTGGATTTGTAAAAAAACCTCTATCAAAAAAGGATATGGTTGGAAATCATTTCAAATTAAAAATTTCTGATTGTAAAAATGACTTGGAATCTTTTGTAGAATTTGACAAAATTCTCAATTTTTATGGTTATCAGCGTTTTGGTTCAAAAAGACCTGTAACTCATCTTATTGGCAAGGCAATACTGCAAATGGATTTTGACCGTGCTGTAGACTTGATTTTATCATTTACTTCCTCCTATGACTCTAAAGAAAATAATGAAATTCGTGAAAAATTATCTGATAGGGAAAACTATCAACAATATTTTGATCAAGTTCCAGTTCAGATGGATATTGAAAGAATAGTTCTAAAAGAAATGATTGAACATGGTGAGTCTGTACGTGCTATTAGAGCAATCCCTATTTCTTTAAGACGTTTTTACATTCAGGCTTACCAATCTTTTATCTTTAATCAATCCCTAAGCGCTGCATTTTTGGATGGCGAAAATCTTTTTGAGGCACAGTCTGGTGATGTTTGCTTTGATCATAATGGGATCATTGGAAAATATGTCAAAGGAATGGACCAAAATTTAGCATTGCCTTTTGTTGGTTACTCTTATTACAAAAAAACACGATTTGATTTTCAGATCTCTAAAATATTGAAGCAGGAAGAAATTTCTCCAAAAGATTTCTTCATAAAAGAAATGCAAGAAGCAAGTAGTGAAGGTGGTTTTAGACAAGCTGCTATTCACTGTACAGATTATTCCTCCCACGGAAATGTGGTGGAATTTTCACTGTCTAGAGGATCTTTTGCAACAATTTTGCTCAGAGAGATTATGAAACCTGATGATCCTATCCTTGCTGGCTTTTGAGATCTATTTTACAAAGATCATTTCTTAGATGTCTTTATTTTGGTCTATTTTTAAGAAAATATGATTTAATTGGAAAAGGCATACATGCTAATTAGCTGTGAAGTTGGAGAAGAGCAGTCACTTTGCTCTCAACTAAAAGAAATTCCTGAAATTACAAATTGTATAATCACTTATGGAAGTTATGATGTTGTAGCTGAATTTGTCACTGATTCTCCGTCTCAAATTAATGAAATAATTACATCTAAAATAAGAAAACTAAAAAAAATTCGAAGTACTATCACTCTACGTGTAACAAATTAATTCTTTTTGAAAATTATAATCCCTGCAATCAAAACAATTATTCCTCCTGCAATCATTTGTATCCCATATGTGATCCAATCTGGATTTGAATACATAAATGATGATTCTGGCCCTACAATGGATTGTCCCTGGAGGTGGAAAATCAGGCCAAAAATAATTATTATAATTCCTATGATCCCTATTGTTTTCCCACCCTTCATGAAATTTTTCACTTGTTCTAGTTAAAAAAGGGTAAACAGAATTGATCATTTGAGCAAATGATTTTCGGATTTGGTTTTTAATTATTCTCTTATGATGTAATAAAATGTATAATTGGAGTGATTATAAGGAATCATCTAGTCATAATCATCTGGGGTTGATCTTATTTGGTACTTCTGCCTCCCTTGCAATTATCTTATTTTTGATATTTCATCCTCAAATTGAGGCTATAAACAAAGAATCTCCAATCCTGATCAATATCATGTTTTTTCCTGCAATGGCTGTGGGATTTCTTTACGGTGTTAGAATAACAGAAAAAGCTGTAAAACCATCTGAAATACGTAGTCCGTTTAAACGCTCAATTGTAAAAATTTTCTTGTTCTTTTTTGTTATTGGTGGCATGTTCAGCTCTGTTAACTTTGCAATCAATGGCGGAAGTATAATGCCTGAAATCACAATTCTTGAGGATGGTTTATTGCCTTGGCTAAATAATTTCGTCACTGCAAACGGTGGTGCGACCTTTCTAATTATTACCAGTATTGGTTTGATGGCTGGTGCAACCAAACGAATTGTTGGAATGAACACTGGATTTTTGAATCGAATGGTGACATTTGTTGGAACATTTGTATTTTTTACAATGCTTGTGCTAAGTTTCACAAAATCAGATCCTACATCATCCGGAGTTTTCTTGTATACATTTTATCAAGCAGGAATTGTAGGCGGTGCATTCTTTGCAATGAATCGTCTTACTAAAAATCAAAACATGTTAGAAGATTTTTCTAATGGTTTCTAATCTATTTTCCAAGATCGACATAAATCCCTGATGCTTGGTTATTGATTCTGTCCCAATACTTTTCACAACCATCTGTTTTGAAATCATTCTTTTTACATTCGTTAAAGTGAGCAGTATTCCCCCTCGCTATGTTGTCTGATAACAACACGTCATCTGCGGTAAATAGTGCTATCAAGCCTATTGCTGCCAAACTTGCAGCTACTACAATCATCGAATATCCTACTTTGGCATAATTGTGAGGCTCTTTCATTTACGGAAAATCAATGACCCTTGAATTTAATCTTTTCAAGTTGAACACCTGCGATCAAATCGCTGATACTAGCGAATTTTTTTAGAAAAGATGAAAAGAAAGTACTCAAAATTAACTATAATGAGCATCCAAATCCTTCAATATGAGTTTCTTGGACCCATTCCTCTTGAAGAATGGGGTCCTCCAATGGAGAAATTAGTATTTTTAATTCTCTCTAGGGATAAGGAAAAATTCCATGTTCTTTATGTGGGTGACTGTGAAAAGACTGAAGACAAGTCATTTTTTGTTCAACATTCTGGTTACAAATGTTGGCATGATAATTCAGGCTCAGAAAAATCAATGTATTTAGCAATACTGCCTTTGTTTGAATCGAGTATAGAATACAGACAAAATGTAGTCAACAAAATAATCTCTAGTTACAAGCCCATCTGCAACTCTGCTAATACTCTTGAAAAAAAACCTGATTATGTTATAAGAAAATCTGAAAATACAAATCAAGACGCAGAAAAAATTTCTTGCCTTTGCTGTGGTGCTGAAATGAAACCTGAGCAAACTCTTGAAAAATCTACATTATTTCGATGTACAGGTTGCGGACTAAGTGACACTAGGATTCATTGATCTTATTTTGAACATCAAACAGTTGCAGAGTTAACAAATCTAATGCTTTTTTCAAATGCTGAAATTCATTTATTGAATGCATCTGACCTTCAACTAAGGCTCTTTGAATCTTAATTGAATTTTTTTCAAACTCATTTGAGGCAACAATTTCCATGGCGTTAAGTTTTGATAACAAATTATCCAAATCTTTAATCATCTCGTCTGATGGTTTGTGTTTGTCCATAGTTATCTGAAGTGATTTTGATATATGAATCGTTACAAAAGATCTTCATCAATTTCTTGTATAGGATCTACATATTGCTGACATGTGCAATTTGGAATTTGACATTTTCCAGCCTTGATAATAGAACCACTCTCTTGATTTGTAATATGTATCTGATCTGTATGGTGGCATCTCTTACAATTCATAATATGACCCTAGATTAAGGAATTAAAACTCCTCTTGCTTCAATTTGTGAATCTTTGAGTTTTTTGAGCGCCTCATTTGCCTTTTCTAATGGAAATGTTTGAGTGATGACCTCTAAATTATTCTCATCACAAATTTTGATTACTTGTTCCATATCTTTTGTAGAGCCAATTAATGTGCCTCTGATTGTTTTTTCTTCAAATGCCATGAATGCTGGATTCTCCCCAACTGTTGCAATCACGATCAATCCTCCTTTCTTTACTGACTTTATTGCAGTATCTGTTACAATGTCTGCTGGTGCAAAAACAATTGCAGCATCTAGCATTCCATGTTTTTCTTTAATTTTGGATAAAAGTTCTTCTTGATTTTCAGAAAACACTATTGCATCTATTGCTCCTAATCTTCTTGCAACATCTAGATGATTTTGTGATCTTGAAAATGCAATGACATCACAGTTTTCAACTTTGGCAAACTGTATTGCCATGTGCCCTACTCCACCAATTCCAAAAATCCCAATTTTTTTATGAGTTTGTGGTTCAGCAGCTTTTACTGCTTTGTATGCTGTGATTCCTGCACAAAATAATGGTGCTGCATATTCTGATTTCATTGATTCTGGAACTTTGGTTGCAAAATCTTCTGTAACTGTTACGTATTCTGTATATCCTCCCTTGAGTGATTCTCCTAAAATTACTGATGATTCACAAAGATACTCTTTTCCTTCTTTGCAATATTGGCACTCTTTACAAGCCTCTAACAGTGGAGTGATTCCTGCTCGGTCTCCAACTTTAAATTTTGTAACACTGTCTCCAATTTCTACTACTTTGCCAACTACTTCGTGTCCTGGAACTGTTGGCAGTGATGGTGGGATGCCAATGTCTTGCCAATCTCCTTCAATTCCATGAAGTTGTGAGTGGCATACCCCACATGCTTCAATTTTCAGTAAAATCTCATTTGGGCGTCTAATCTCATGTCTGTCAATTTGGGTTAGTTTTAATGGATTTGTTTCAATTTTTGCACATTTTTCAAGCATCATGGCACGCATTTTTTCCATATTTTGAAAAATCAAACAAGGAATTTTAAGATTCGCTCATTAGAAAAATAAAGGACCGCTTTCACATTATTCTATGACTGAAATTACTGCTGAAGATAAAGAAAGAGTAGAACTATTGCGATTAATTACAAGCTCTAAAAATGAATTCAAAAATCTTACATTGGATCAACTGAGTCGATTGCAAGAATTGGTGGAAAAGAAAGATTACAGTCATGACAAAAAAGCTCACAAATCTAAAGTGAAATTATTAGGAAAAATCAATGTCAGAATTTATGAATTAACTGAAGGTAAAGGAATCTGGGGCTAATCCAATTAGGTACAAATATTATAACAAATCTAACTATTTATGGTTAAAAATCATCTCGCTTCTGAAACAAGTCCATATCTACTTCAACACGTAAACAACCCTGTTGATTGGTATGGCTGGAATGACGAGTCACTAAAAAAAGCAAAAGATGAAAACAAACCTATCTTTCTAAGTATTGGATATAGTTCATGTCATTGGTGTCATGTAATGGCACATGAATCATTTGAAAATGAAGATGTTGCAAAATTCATGAATGAGAATTTCATTAACATCAAAGTTGACAGAGAAGAACGACCTGATATTGATGATATTTATCAAAAAGTTTGTCAGATAGCAACAGGTCAAGGTGGTTGGCCCTTGAGTGTTTTTCTTACTCCTGATCAAAAACCCTTCTATGTTGGAACTTATTTTCCAGTTTTAGATTCTTATGGACGTCCAGGATTTGGAAGTATTTGCAGACAGCTCTCACAAGCTTGGAAGGAAAAACCAAACGATATTGAAACTTCAGCTAAGCGATTTATTGATGCATTGACAAAGGCAGAAGCAATTCAAGTTCCTTCAAAATTGGAAAGAATACTTCTTGATGAAGCTGCTATGAATCTATTTCAACTGGGTGATGCAACTTATGGTGGATTTGGGTCTGCTCCAAAATTTCCAAATGCTGCAAACATTTCATTCCTTTTCAGATATGCCAAACTTAGTGGATTGACAAAATTCAATGAATTTGCGCTCAAAACCCTCAAAAAAATGGCAAATGGTGGAATATTTGATCAAATTGGAGGTGGCTTTTCTAGATACTCTACAGATGCGAAATGGCTTGTCCCTCATTTTGAAAAAATGCTCTATGACAATGCACTGATTTCGGTAAATTATGCTGAAGCATTTCAAATTACAAAAGACCCTTTTTATCTTGAAGTTTTACGAAAAACTCTTGATTTTGTTTTACGTGAAATGACTTCTCCAGAAGGGGGATTCTATTCCGCATATGATGCTGATTCTGAAGGTGTAGAAGGGAAATACTATGTTTGGAAGAAAAGTGAAATCAAGGAAATTCTTGGGGATGACGCTGATTTATTCTGTCTTTACTATGATGTGACTGATGGAGGGAACTGGGAAGGAAATAACATACTATGTAACAATCTGAACATATCTACAGTTGCATTTAATTTTGGAATTTCTGAAACTGAGGTTAAAAAAATAATTAATCTGTGTTCTAAAAAATTGTTAAAAGTTCGTTCTTCTCGCATTCCACCTGGATTAGACGATAAAATATTAGTTTCATGGAATTCTCTGATGATTACTGCATTAGCAAAGGGGTATCGTGTTACAGGTGATATTCTGTATTTGAACGCTGCAAAAAATTGTATTTCTTTTATTGAAAACAATTTACTTGTTAATGACAAATTATTACGAACATACAAAAATGGAACTGCAAAAATTGATGGGTATTTAGAAGATTATTCTTATTTTATCAATGCACTATTGGATGTGTTTGAAATCGAACCTGATGAAAAATATTTGAAACTATCTTTGAAATTGGCGCATCATTTAGTCAATCATTTCTGGGATTCTAAAAACAATAACTTCTTTATGACTTCTGATGATCATGAGAAATTAATTATTCGACCCAAGAGCAATTATGATTTATCATTACCTTCTGGAAATTCTGTATCTGCGTTTGCCTTACTTAGATTGTATCATCTGTCCCAAGACTCGACTTTTCTTAAAATTACTACAAAAATAATGGAATCTCAGGCACAAATGGCTGCTGAAAACCCCTTTGGATTTGGATATTTGCTAAATACAATTTCTATGTATATTCAAAAACCTGTCGAAATTACTATCATTAATACTGAAAATCCCAAAATATGCGAATCACTTCTTTTGGATTATTTACCAAATTCTATCATGATAACAATTCGTGATGCTTCTCAATTAGAAAATCTTTCAGAATATCCTTTCTTTGCTGGAAAATCCTTTGAAGACAAAACTACTGTCTTTGTTTGTAAGGATTTTACTTGTTCTTTACCTCTTCGTACTCTTGATGAAATTCATTCAAATCTTTAGATTTTTTTCAAATCTACTTCAATGATATTTCCAACTTGTGGCCTTCCCATGTTATCATATCTTGATTTTGGCATTGCAATTGTAATCTGAGTTTGCTGATATGATTTGATATTTACTGTTGGCTGTGCCTGTAAAATTGCTTCCAACAAAGGCATCACCTGTTCTTTAGTTTCTGAATCTAGTTTTTTCGAAACATTTTCAATTATCATTTGTTTCTGAGAGATTGGTTCAGTTGAAATATTTTCAATCAAAGTTAATTGAACCATTTGACCGTTATCTACTATCTGTGTGATTTTAAATTCATTTGTAGCTGACATGTAGAATGATTGTTTTTCTTGATGATTTATCTTTAACGAATCGAAAAATATAATGCAACTACTGCCGTAACTACTGCTGCAGACACCCCTAATCCAAAGATTATCTTGCTCCCATCAACTTTCATGGTGTCTATCACATACAGTTAAAATTAAACTATGCTAATTTTTAAAATTCATTCACTGATAATTTCTACGTAAGTGTTTTAATAGAAAATGCCCACAATTTGTTATCGCATACTAACTGTATTCATACACCTGCGATAATACCGCCAGTCAACAGGAGTCATAGAGTGCCCATTTGGGCACTCTTTATTCAAGATCATTGTCTGAATTTTGATTTTCAGGCTTGGGTTTGCCTTCTTTCGTAACTGTCTCTTGTTTTGGAGGATCAAGAATAGATTTTTTGATTAATGCTGCACGCTCTTTTATGATTTGATTGAATTCTCGCATGTCGTCTAACCCTGGTGTTTGTTGTTGATTTTGATATGCTTGTAAAAATCCTGAATACACGCATCCTGTAATTATTCCAAATGCTGTATCTGGAACCGATTCTATTTCGGGAACAAAGTTTTCTGCTATCTGCTTATAAGATTCCGATTCATTAATGTAATAATCGATTAAACTATCTAAAAAGTCCCTGTTTTCTTTTGATATTGTCATATGCTTTTTCTTAATTTCCTAGTTTATTTAATTGTCTTTGATTAATCGTTTATTTATTCACATACTGTTTTCATGATATTGTGGAAATTAGAATCTGATGAAGGTTTTTTTCGAATATATGATTCGAAAAAACTCATTGCTGGATATTTTGATCCTGACTATGGCGATGTTTTATCAAAAGATAATTCCGAAGATATTATTTTATCTATGATGAAAAATCATGACAAAATCTTAGGTGGGGTCATTATGGTTCCGCTTGTAAAATTTAGACTATTTGATACTGATTTGGATACATCTTTGACAAATGTTGAAGAACAAGTAATACGAGTAAATGAACATTTGCAAAAATGGAAAAATTTCTTATCTGAAACTAATCTTCGATCTCATTCAATTAGAATATCTCACACTGATCAAGATATGCTTACGATATCTTTTCCCATTACTTTTTCTAAACCTACTCCTCTTGAAAAAACATCATTATGTGAGGAACTTTTGGAAACCCTGGAATTATTGCAAAAATCCGGCTTGCTGTAATGCTAATTCATCTAAGGTAAATGATCTTTTTTCCATTTTTCAGCATCATTGAAACAATTAAACCACTCAACTTCTATTTCATCTGAATCAAATTCATTCATTTCATTTTTAAATTCTGCATCACATTTGTTCTTCATGTTTTCTGAAATTTGAATCACTTTTTGTTTGAGAACATTGTCTGGTGGAGAAAATTTGTCCTCTTCATTAAATTCAACAATTCCTGCTTTAGCCAATTGAAATTCTATTAATCCTAAATTTTCATACTCATAAGCCTCTTGAATTTGTGTATCTGATCTTACTTTTGCCGATTCATCCCCAGTCGAAATCCATCTGATATATTCAATATCGCTTTTTAATTGAGTTTCAGATGAAATCTTAAACAGTTCTACAGAACTTTCAAATAATTTCGGTGTTGATAACTGATCATATCTAGAAATGATTTTTTCAAAGTCTTCAACATGTTTTTCATAATATTTCAATAACTCTTCTTTTGTAATGTCTCCTTCGTCCCATTTGATTTTTTCAGAATAAAATTTTGTTTGTAATTCTGCAACATCTTGTTGAATTTGTGCTAGCTCATTACCAAATTGAAATCCCTTCTGTTTAGTTTGTTCTGCTGAATAGTTGTAGGCAACTATTGCAATGATGATTATGATGCCTATTGTAGCAATTGTGATATTTTGGATTTTATTTTTTTTCAAAGATAATCTATATAATTTCCATTTTCATCTAGCTTCAACTCAATTGTGAATTCTGTCCCGCTGATAAAAGAATCGTTTCTAGTTGTTCTGACTCTTCCAATAACTAATTCATATGGCCAGATCTCTACAACTATGGAGCCTACTTTGGCAATAGGGGTCTCGGTAATCTCCATATCCTCACGTTTAACCCCATGTCTTTCAAGCATGTGAATAGCATGATCTAATAATGGTTCAGGATTATTGTAATTTAGTACCCAAACTTTTCCTTCATAATCAATTTTCTGCAATTTGAAACAATCCTGAATTTACTCATATAACAATTATTCTGTTGGTTATTTTAGTTGGCTATATTATATTCACTATCGAGTATTAATCATGGAATCCAAAACCTATCAAGTAATTTCAGAGTTTGATGAACAAAAAGACTATGGATTCTCAATAAGACCTAGACACAAAAAATGTCTTACCCTATTACATAACAATCAAACTCTTACTCCTAAAGATTTTCTCAGCAAACACCTTGATGATATAGGAAAAAAGGAAACGCCACTCAAGCAAAAAAAGGATATCTTTTACCAAGCAATGTCTATTGGAAAAAAGATAGGTGTCATTTCAGACTATTCTCAATATCCTATACAATTCAGAGATTTTTCTAACCTTGAAACTGTTCATTATTTTACAGAACAGCTACGCCAAGACAAGAGAAAAAATACAAAATGGGATATTCATAATCTCAGCCCTACCCAAAAATCATATCTCTACGCTTTGTGGAATTTTAGCAACTGGCTTTATGGAAAAGAGTTTGAATCCAATGCTTTGATTCAGACTGATCTTAATGAATACAAGAAGATAAAATCAAAAACCACTCTTGAAGGACTGGAGCATTTTTTTACTTTGTATACAAATTCTCATGGTTCTGAATCTGATTTTATCAAAATGGTAAAGAGATACCTTTATGATAAAGAAAAACACGGTCACAAAAAAGCCAATACTATACGCATAATTCGCTGTGCTATTGAAGGATATTTTGAGAAAAATGACAGTCCAATAATTTTCAAGTTTGATGAAAAGGCCAGATACAATACCACGACATCTGAAGAAGAAGAGCCACAAATGTCCCTTGAGGATGTAATGAAGATGCTTACCATTGGACGTCCAACCATTACACAAAAGGCTGTAATTTTATGTAAATTTCACCGAGGACTAGATACTTCTACCTTTGTTGACCGATTTAATTTCCAGGTATTTGAACAACTAGTAGAATATTTTGGAACAGACCAACACCCAAAATGGGATTTGTCATTGTGCCCTGTTCCGATAAAATTGACCAGAATTAAAACTGATTACACTCACATTGGATTCCTAGATGTTGATGCAGTACAATCAATTCAAGATTATCTGGATTCTCGATTTAAAAAATTAGGAAAAGTAATGCAAATTGGAGAACCATTATTTTTGAATTCACAGAATCTACCTATTTCTGATTATTGGATTCGACAATCCTTTAAGCGATTGGCAAATACCTCTGGAATTCAGCAGAAACTAAAACGTGATGGAATCATGCCAAAATATCAGAAGGATTCTCATGAACTACGTGATTTGTTAAAATCTACCTTGATTGACTGTGGAACACGATTCGACATCACTGATCAAGTTATTGGACACAAGCCAAAAGACAGTTATGAGAAACAGTCCTTACTTTATCCTGAATCTGTAAGAGAGGAATACTCAAAGGCATCATCAAAAATCAATATTTTCTCAAATCTGTCTTCCAATCTACAAAAAACTGCAAATGTTCAACAATTACAAAATCAAGTAATGTCTCTACAAGAAGAAGTAAAGAGATTGATCCAAAAAGATATGATTCGTGAACAAATTGTGTCTATAAATTAGATTTTTTTTTGGTTCAAGTCTAACTTGTATTTGATATCAAAACATCCCTTGATACATCAGGGGGAAAATCATCGTATTCCAATAACATTAGTCACGAACCTAAATTTTCAAAAAATTTGTTTTACGTACTAATGGTAGTTCATGAGTAATATTGAAGGATAACTTCATTAAAAAGAGAATTTTTTCATAAAATATGAGCGATGATTATGACAAAGTTGCTTTAAAACAAGATCTGAATCTTTTTCTAAATTCAATTGATTCCAATGATTTCAGAACTGGAAATATAATTGGAAATAGAATTATGAGTAATGCATATCTTTTCGAGAAACAAAATTACGCAATTATGGGATATTTTTTAAAACAAATATGCATTGATGCATTATCTTTAAAAAATAGGTCTGATCCAGATTCTCTATCCCCCATCACTTCTGCATTGAAAACATTTGTTAAAGATAAAATTTTCATACAGTTGGATACTCAAGAAAACTTACATGAATTATGGAAAGATTACAATAACACTGTGACAAAAACACGTAATTCCTTTTTACCTCCTAAAGAAAAAGAATTGTATAAAGTAAATCCGCAATTTACAAACAAAGCTTTCAAAAAAATAATATCATTATTGCTTGAAAATAGAGATAGTCTGAAGTACCCTACAAATAATTTCTTTAAAGGAATGTTAAATGAAATGAATCGTATTGGAAAAATTTATGGAACTTCAATAAAAGATCAACATGTTTTAGCAATAATTACTATGTTGGATAGAGTTGATGAATATGTGGGATTAACAGTTATTGATTATGAAGATTTTGAAAGTAGAATTGAAAAAGAAATATTGCCACTAGTTAATTCATTTGAAGAAGTTGCTATCAACAAAAACCTTGATGAAAATTTAGTCAATAAGTTTTTGTGGAAATTAATCTCAATATGGAGATTTAATTTTATTAAATTTATGGAAGTAAAAAGAGCAGGAGTCCCACAAATCCAAGTACAAGAAGAGATCAAAAAACCTGTCAAAAAACAATTAGTTGAAGAAATAGCAAAAAGTTTAGAAGACGAAATAGGAGGGAAATGAGTATGAAAGCAATAACAATATTAAAAAAAGCTGTACATGAAGAATATCCTAATTTTAAAAACTATCATCCTGAAGAACAAACCCAGATAATAAACACGGTTTTATCATCCTATATTTTACCAGTAATAAAAAAAATTAAACTACCAAATTTAATCAGTTTACAATTTAAAATTAAACAGGAAGCATTTTTAGAAAATAGACGAAGAAAAGCAACCAGAAAAGATGTTAGACAAATCAATTATGCGTTATGGAAATTAATATACGATGCAAAAAGTTCATTGATTTCTGACAGTCTACAAACATCCCAAAATTACCCTGTAGATGTAGTGAATGATAATACTACATTCACAATTAGAAAATATTCGGATGAGACATTCACTAAAATAGTTGATCCTACATCGGATTCCTCTGAAAATGCTTTTACAGTATTGGATCCTCCGTTAACTCTTAGTTCTACGTTAGAAGAAAAAGTTTTGAGTGATGAATCATACAAAATGTTTGTTTCAAAAATTGATGTTGCAACAAGATCAACACCTGTAAAACATTTAGGAGTTGCAGAATATTATCTTGAAGAAAAACAAGATCGATATCAACAATCCTTGCTGA
Source organism: Candidatus Nitrosopumilus sediminis (assembly GCF_000299395.1). Taxonomy (NCBI): domain Archaea; kingdom Thermoproteati; phylum Nitrososphaerota; class Nitrososphaeria; order Nitrosopumilales; family Nitrosopumilaceae; genus Nitrosopumilus; species Candidatus Nitrosopumilus sediminis. Next base: position 1,129,774 of record NC_018656.1, on the reverse strand, counting down.
AAATCATACTCTATGCAAAATTTCTTGGAGGCGACAATCCTACAAAAATAATCAAGTGGGAAAAATTACGAGATATTATTGATTCTTATTTTGATAGTATTGCAAAGACTCCTAAATTACAAGAAATGATTGATAACTTCTATGTTAAACTAAGACCATAAAATGTTTGATCCACAAAAATTTGTAGATTTTGCAGATGGTATATATGTAAATCCAAAAATTCAAACAGATGCAAGTATACGGACAGCAATTAGCCGTGCATATATCGCAGTATTATCTCAATCAAAACAAAAATTAGAAGAAAGAAATATTATTTTACAAGATGAACAACTTCATCAATCAGTTTTAAAAGAATTAAAAAAATATGACAGTAAGTTAGCAGACAAATTAGATGAGTTAAATGATTATTGTATAAATGCTGATTTTAATTTAGATATTCAACCAGACAAAGATACAATTCCTTTTGTAACCGCAATTGCAAAATCCTTTCACACAATTAGAAAACAAAAATTGCCTTAGCTTTGAAGATCTTTAACAGTCTGATTTGTTTCATTAACTGTTTTGTTAATGTTCGAAACTACTCTAACGATATCTTCTTGTGATTTTTTATCATAAAAGAAGATCCAAATAGAAATTGCCAATGCGATACTTACTTGAATAAGTAACATTTGTGATTTTGTTAAAGATTCGATAGGATTTTCGGGTATGAGAAATGTGGCAACAATAATTGAAACCATAAAAATTCCCAATCCTGCCATTAGGACTGTAGAATAATTTGTAGATGTACTTCTAATTTTTTCTAGAGGTTGTTTTTCTATTGAGATAACTCCTGATAATAATTCAATTTTAGAAAAAATAACATCTTTGTTTTCATATGAAGGAATTTTATACAAAATTTTTGAGTAAGTTGTAGATTTTAACGAAACACTATTGGTTGATTTAGGATAGATTTTGTTAATATTTTCTTCAATTTTATCTATTTTGGATTTCTCTATTTTTAATAAAAATACATGTATTTTTTCCACTTTGTTCTAAAATCATCACTAGAATATATTCATAATTTATTATTTGTAATCAGATTTGTCTTGTATGATTTGTAAGACATTATCTGCTGTAGGCGTATCTGAAAATAACGATTCTATCTTGAATTTTAGTACCTTTCCAGCATGTTTTTCACGTTTAAAGCAATAGGCAGTAATTTTTCCATCATTGTAATTAGTTTCTGATCTATCTACTTGGAGCCTACACCCACATTTGATACATTTTGGTTTCTGAAGTATGATGCTAAATTTTTTACCCATGAATTTATGATGTTAATCTACTTGAAATAGCCAATGTTTACTCTTTTGTCCTTGCCATCCTTACCATTAAGATGAGGATAATTGTTTTATGATTTGGGTTCTATGCATTTTAGTTCTATTTAGTCGTAATTCATCAATTTTTGTCATCTCTTCTAATTTTTGTAAATACCATTCTCTAAGTGAATTATCTTTCATTACTTCTGCTGAAATATTTTCTCCTCGTAGATACAAACTTGTAAAGAACTGAAATGAGATAAAATCACTTAGGGCCATGTCATTTTGATTCTGTATGGTTGAATATGTATGTGAATCCGATTCTAATCTTCTAAATGAATCTACATAAGAATGAAGAATCTGATCAAGCAGATATAATACTCTTAGGACTTTTTCAATTAATATTACTTTTTTTACATCTTTTGTATATTTCTCGATTTCAGAAATAATTATTTTTATTTTTTCTGGGGATTGGGGTTTAATTATTTTTTCATAAAACCCATCCATTTCTGTAAAATAAGTGTGTGAAATATAGTTTGTAATTATCTTCAAAATTATTTGTTTAGATTGAGGATGAACAAAATAGTTTTTTAATGCAATTTTATTTATTGTATTTTTAAAATCTATGATTTTCTTTTCATCATTTTTATTAATTTCAAAATCATTTTTATTATGTTTTCTAATATGATCAAAAATCCAAAATATTTTTTTAACATCTAATGAAATTCCTTTGTCTTCTCTCAATTCATGATCTAATATTGGAAATTCACAGTGGTTTTCTTTTATCCATTCTTGAAGTGAGAAAATACCATCTTGATAAAATTGTTCTAATACAAATCTATATGATGATTCTATTGCTTTTTGAGAATTCAATAAATCAATTTCTAAATCTCTTTCTTCATAAAATAAGAAATACTTATCTTTGGTAAAATAATACTGTGTAAAAATATCTATGATTTTTTTATCATTTGTAAATTTGATCATTTCTGGCCATGATTCAAAAATTTTTGGAAATAATTCTTGATGAATTGTTATAATATGACGAATTCCTACAAATTCTGATTGCCTATTCTTATCATAAATTGTTCTCAAATTGACTAATTTTTGTATTAATTCTGCATTGTCCTTATTTTCCACCATTTTTTTTATAAGTTCTTCATTTTCAAGATTATATTTTTTTGCTGTTTGCAATGAAATCTTTCTAATTTTTTCAAAAACTAAATGACTTTCATCTTCGTCATCTTTAATATTTGAATGAATTTGATTTGTAATGTAACTAAATAACAAAAGTAATCCTAATTGACCAATATGATATTCTATGTTTGATGTAATTGTTACATAGATGAGATTTTTATTTTGAATTGCAATTATGATTCTTTCAAATTGTGATTCTGTTAATTCTGATTTTACATATCTGAACAATTTTGTTTTACTTAGTTTTTTATGTTCTCCTAAATGTAGCAACATTGTAAATATGGAATTAATTATAATGTCATCATCCCATTCTTTTTCTTGTTTTAATCCAAATAATTTCTGAATATTTTCTAATTCTACATAAGATATTTGATCCCCATGTGCCATTGCTTTTCCTTGTAATGTGGGTTTGAGAAAACTATATAGTCGTGACAGATTTTGTTGTTTCTTCGATAATATTGCTCTATCTATTTCATCTTTGTATTTCAAATATGTTTTTTTAATTTGTGGGGTTAATTCAATATTTTTTTTAATTACTGATTTTATTTCTTTAGTTGTAAAGTCACCTTTGTCTAGAAACGTGTCTGTCATGTTTTTTATTGAGATAAGTAGATTCTTGTGAAATTCTTTAATGTCTTCAAATTCTTCTAAAACATTTTGGATGTTTTTTGGATACAATGATTTGTGCGTGACATTAAGAAAATATTTTTCATAATTCAGAACTAATTCAGATACATTAAATCCAATTCCCCGTTTTGTTGGAATTCCTTTTAAATATTGTCCATCTATGATTATTGAATTTTTACCTTTTTCTTTGTGGTGTAATGATAATCATTTGAAATCAACCCTACATCTAACAATTTTCTCCAAAATATTTTGGAATCTATTTTAAATTTTTGTAAAAACCATTCAAAACCAAGATTAGTTAGGTTGAATTTTTTTTCTTGATTCCCTTGAGTTGCATCTACATCACATGAATTTTCTACCAAATTTCTTTCTTGTAAAACTGAAATTGCTCCTCGAATTGTTTCACTTTTTCTATTCTTGAATCTATTATCTTTGACAAATATTTTGGTCAATTCTGGAACTGATTTTTGTCCATATTCCACTAGACAAAAAATTATATCTTTTCGTAATATTGGATCATTGCCCAATTATTTACGCCTAAACCCTTGGATTATTCTTTCCATAAACCTCCTGAATCCTTTATTTAGATATTCTTTTCTTTAGTTCATGAATTGTATACTTTCTGATAATACTGTCTTTAGGATTCAAAAAATAACCGGCAAACCAATATCGAGGGGTTTTGAAAAAGCCATTCTTGAAATTTTAGATGATTATGAAAAAATAAAAAATCTAAGGAGGATGGATGAGTAGTCCACCGCCCTTAGATTTTTGGAGGATATTATGCACATATGTAAACGAGTTAAAAAAGCCAATTATCGCAGATGCCGAACTGATAAAACTCCTTTTACCAGCAGGTGTCCCAAATGTTACCTATCAAACAATCATCGTTCACGCACATTTAAGACACCTGAAAATTTGTGGAGACACTTACACCAAATACACGATTTTGATAGAAATGAATATCCCTCAATTCCATTAGTCATTGATGTTTTAGATGAAATCTCATCTGCATTATCACAGAGCATTCCTCTAGATACAATCACACTTGCAGTAAAATGGAGGATGATAATACAATGAATGATCCTAAAAAAACAAAACATTTAGGAAAATGTTGCAAAAGCAATGGCACCGTTTTAGTATTGTATGATGGTTCTCCCTTGGAAAATTACTCAGTAATTCTTTGTGCCAAACATGCTAGTGTGGCCCCCTTTAATGAAAATATTCTAAAAATTACTAATTTGGTGAAAACAAAATGAGACATCCAAGTATTTGCAAATTTTGTGAATCTCCAATTTATTTTAAATTAACAGTAAATGGATGGAAAGCATTTGAAGACTCTACATGTATGTTTGTTCATCGTTGTTTAAATTTAAAAGGATATTTTCCATTTGGCTAAAAAGAAATACCATTGCTATTCGTGTGATAAAGAAAGTACAAAATGGAAAGATTTCAAAGATTGCATATCAAAAAACCATGAAGTATTAGAAATATTAAATGATGAAACAAAAGATTCACGTTCAGAATCCAAAAAACTCTATGATCTTGCAAATACGTTAATTGAAAAATTAGTAATTGATGATAGCAATCAAACTAGAGTCTATGCAGTAGTGATAATTAATGACCGACCTCAATGTCTAGATTTGGCATCATCCAAAGCAATTCATTGGTTAAGTTATGAATTACGTAAACTAGATTTGGAACAAATTAGAGGAGATGATTTTTTCAAAAACATCCTACATGCAATAATCTCTGATGCCCAAATGGGCAATGCTTTCAAAGAGAAAATCTATCATAGAATATGCCAAAAATCTGATGAAATCTACTATGATTTAGGCACAAATGATGGATGCCTAGTCAGGATTTCAAAGAATAACGTCAAAATCATTCCGTTTGACAAAAACTGTCCTCTGTTTACAAGACCTCCTTCTTTACAACCACAAGTAATTCCTCAGTTTAACGACAAGAAAGCATTGGAGAAAATTACCGATTTATTATTAATATTAGATAAAGATAGAATTCTATTTCAGGTTCACCTGATATCGTTTTTTCTTGAAAATATTCCAATTCCAATTGCAGTTGCCGATGGAGAATCAGGTAGCATTAAAACCACATTTACAACATGTATCAAAAGAGTTGTAGATCCTAACGGTCCATCTAGAAATTATAACTATGTTAGTTTCCCTGCAAAATCAGATGATCTTGACGCAATATGCTCAAATCGATACATGATGTGTTTTGATAATGTTAGTAATATTGATCAATCCATGTCTGATAAACTGTGCATATGTATCACTGGGGGTTCTAGTGCATCAAGACAATTCTATACAAACAATGAAGAAAACATAATAAATTATAGAAATAAAATAGTGCTCAATGGAATAATTCCAAAACTAGATTATCCTGATTTACAAACTAGATTAATAAATTATCAACGAAAAGATCTTGATTCTGTTCCACGAATCACAGAAAAAGAATTTGAAGAAACCTTTCGACAGATCTTGCCTGATGTCTTGGGGTTAATTTTTAAAACATTGCAAAAAGCAATCAAAATTTATCCAAAGATTGCAAAACGAATTAAACCTGTTACTAGAATGGCAGATTTTGAGATATGGGGGGAAGCAATTTCTCAGTCATTGGGAAACACTAAAAATATTTTTCATAAAGAATACATAAAAAAATTAGAAGAGGACTTTCTTGGTGCAAAGGATCAACACATTGTAGCTCAAATAATTGATGAGATGATGCAAAAAACAGATGAAATCCAAGAAACAGTTAACACATTACATCATACCATTAAGGCAATTGCTGTTGAGAAAGAAATCCCGATTGAAAATAGATTTGTACATTTCCCTAAATTGCCAAACCAACTATCAAAAGAACTCAAGGTGATAAGTCCGATACTCTCAAAATTAGGATACAAAGTGACTATGAATCAATATACTTCTAGGGATGGAAAATACCCTAGAAATTCAATGATTGTTAGTATCTCAAAGAGGAAAATTCAGAAAAATCTGGAGATTTTTGAACCTAAAATCACAAAAATTCTAAAATTCCATGGTAAGGATGACAAGGATGACAAGAATAAAACAAAAAAACTAGAAAGAACAAAAGAATATTTCAAATGTTTAACTTGTGATGCAGGGCCATTTCACGTTTCAGAAAAAAGTCCTAGTGGAAATATTCTCAATTTCCATAAAAATGCAAAACATGAAATCAAATTTCTAACCCAAAAAGAACTCAAAGAATCAGAATCAAAGAAAAACCTATTCAAATTTTGAAAAATTGTTATGTTAAATATGATAAATCACAAAAATAATTATGAGTTTCATTGCTGATGGAGTAGCCATTGCACTAAAAGGAATTGGCATAGCGCTATTCCTCTTTGTGATATTTTTAATAATTGTCGCAGTGGTAAATTGGTATGTTTCTAGCCAAGAAATGCTACATAGAAATGCAGAAGTGGTTGCAGAAAACATACCTGTAATCGTGGAAAATGTGATTAAATCATGTTCAGCTGTTGATAATGCATTGAGTTCATTAAATGAAACATTAGCAGAAAATCTACAAAATGAGATTGCAAGGAATTTGGCTAAAAAATTACTTGATCAAGAAAGATTATCCGAATGTGAATGGCAGGAATTTGTAAGTCATTTGAATGAATGGGAAAAAAGAAGATTAAACGTATATGATCTTGCATGTGATATTTCTAGTTGTGTAAAATAACCCCAACCTTGGGTATTTGAAGTAGAACTGTAAATAATGATTGTTTGAATCCTGCATTACCATACTATCCAGAAATGCCAGACATGGCAAATTGTTGTAAGCATTATCCAAGTGAAAAGATTTCACGAGATTCTCCTGAAAATGATGAAGTTGTTGAAAATCACCATATTTTCTGTAGAGTTTTTGGACATAATTGGAAGTTTACTGAAGACAGATGGAAGACGAATTCAGATGAATCTACAGATAGTTTGGATTCATTTAGATTTATTTCAATAATTAGACAGTGTAAAATGTGCGGTACTATGGGATGGGAATATTTCCCACATGACCGCTTCAAAGGGGGCTTGGAAGAATTTCTTCCAGGATATGATGAATGTGAGTGATTTTACGCCTAGTTTCAGATCAAAGAAACCTCAAAAATTCATGGATGATGGATGGCTCAAAACCAATGAGCCTCAAGTAATTCTCTTCCAAGGGATGAGGGGTGCAGGCAAAGGAGTGGCAGTTGACAAAACTGCAGAGGAACTATACAAAGCAGGAATTTTGATTTTGCATCTTTGGGGAGCAAGAAGTTTTGAGAATTTGTATTGGGCAATTAACAAAGACTGTAAGGAAAAATATGATGTAATTAGAATTATTCTTCAAGGGTTTGGACAAAATACATCTCTAAAACAATGGGCATTTCACAACAGAATATTTGAAAAAGAGTTTCAATATTATTTTGAAATTATGAAAAATAGTGGTTTGATATCGTCAGATGGAAAAATGGTCAAACTGGAAAAATTGGGACGAGAATTCCTTAATGGAGAAATTATGCATTGTAATTGTCATAAAGCATATCCAATAGTATGGATAGTTCCAGATTACATTGAAGTTGATTCAGAATCCCTTGACAAATTCAATGATCAATATTGGAAAGACCTAAACGAATACAAACAATTTCTATTGGAGATAACAACTGAAGAAAAACAATTACTAATACAGGGAAAATTAAAGAAACTAAAACAATTTGCACCAAATCCCAAAATTATTGTAAAGACAATCACCCCCCCTACAAACTCATCAAGAAAAGAAATTTTTCAAAAACAGTTCACGGAGATTTTGGTTCAAGCAAGAGATGAAAGAAGAATTGTTGTAATGAATCCTGCAATATTTGAATATGCTAATGACAAATTTGATACCCTGGCTGAAATCATCCGCATGATTCCTTATTTGATGAACAAATCAGGAATGTTCTCTCCCCTATCTGAATCAGATGTAGGTAAAGCAAAAAAGTATTGGAGTAAAAAGCATAGCAGTTGGCACAAAATTGCAATTGTCATTAACGAATTAAGATCTGTTGCGCCCTCTTCAAGACTTTCTGGCGAACGTGAATCAAGTAAATCTAAAAAAGCAATCTATGATTTTATACCAGAGGCACGTCATATGAAAACATGGTTCTTAGGGGATTATCAGAATCCTGACGACCTCTATGCAGGAGTAAGATATCAATCAAACATTGTTGTGATAAAGAGAGCATCAAGAAATATTCTAGGTTCTGATTGGACATGGTTATTTGAGAAAATTCAAAAAGATAGAATGGGGTTACTTCGAAAGAAAGGAAAACGAATTGAACGACCTGAAGATATGTGGCAATATGAAAAACATCCGCAAATTAAAAAATATCTTGATGATAGACGTCCAAAAGTTGATGAAATGCCAGATAACATTGGCTATCTGACTTTTATCAATGGAGAAGTAGCACGATGGAGATTTGACATGCCTTCCTTTCATCACAAAACATCTCTTGAAGACTTTCAAAAAGATACAGGAATCACATGGAAGATTAATTCTAAAAAGAAACCAATCGAAACTTCGACAGTCAACACAACTCAGAAAAAGAAAACCAAACAAGAAATCCTAAACAGAATTGATCAAATGCATGTTACGGATGGTAAATCATTCAAACAAATCAAAGATGAATTAGTACAGATGGAGAAAGATGGAACAATACCCAACATGGATTATGAAAACAAAGAACCAATTTACTTTAACAATCTGTGGAATAGGTGGAAAAAGAAGAATTCTACTTGAATTTTTGATTAAAATTTCCTGTGTTTTGATTATTTTATGATTAATTAATCCGGACAAATCAGAATATTTACGCATAAAACTTGTAACCAATTAATCATTAATCGAATTTTCTATAGTATATGTCGGTTGATTAATTGATTAGTGAATTGACTGTTTGGTTTTTTGAGATTTAACACTAAAAGAAACTAAGATATGATAATGACCAATTACGCGTCATATAACACGTATGTGCTTTGATAGCCAATTTTTGCAAATCGACTATTGGTTTGTAAATACTTTTTCTAACCTGATTATCGCTTCTTAAAATTTGGAGCAATGTTATCTACTAATTAGAGATCTCATCTTCCTTACAATATTAACTTAATTTTGCAATTAATTTTTTATTATAAACTCTATTTTTTGCCCTTCCACGTAATCTGGTGTTACAACATGTGCATCGTATCAAATTCGTTTGAATAAAACAAGAACATATCGTACACCATTTTTGACCATTTTTGTATTTCAAACCCCCTTCAAATCTTTTAACAATAAAATCAATACAATTCCCTTTACATCTTGGTGCCATACCGTTTGAAAGAATTTTCTTTAGATAAAACTAAGGTAATGATTTGTTTGCAATTGTTTGCATAGATTACTTGCTGATTATATGTAACATGGACTTATGCTTTGCATGGATAGAACTATTGTGATGATGATTGCTGTCATTTCTCTTGGAGTTACACTTGGTTTGGTGTTCTTAACTTTTGAATCTCCGATTCAGTCATTTGCAGAAAATACTTCTATCCATAATCCCCCAACAACACATAACTTTACTGTGATAGCTGAAGATACAACTCTTGAGATTGCACCTGGAATTAGAGTTGAAGCTTGGACTTACAATGGAACTATACCTGGCCCAACATTAAGGGCAACTGAAGGTGATAGGGTAATTATTAATTTTATCAATAATGGAAAGCTTCCACATACGATGCATTTCCATGGGGATCATAATGAGAAAAATGATGGAGTTTTTCAAGAGGTTCTTCCTGGCGAATCATACATCTATGATTTTGTTGCAGAACCTGCAGGTACTTTCATGTATCATTGTCATGTAATGCCTGTTTCTGAACATGTTAGAAACGGCTTGTATGGTGCATTCATTGTAGACCCAAAGGAAGGGTTAGAACCTGCTAGAGAATATGTTCTTGTAAAAGGTGAATATGACTTGGAAGACCAAGAGACTTGGACTCCTGATTATGTTTTCTTTAATGGATATGCTGATCAATACTGGTCAAATCCATTACCTGCAAAGACTGGCGAGTTGGTGAGATTATACTATGTTGATATGGGTGCAATCCCTGCATATGGATTTCATATTCATGGAACAATATTTGATACAATAATATCTGGAATTTGGGAAAACGAACCAATCAAAACTCAGACATGGGAGGTAGGACCTGGCAATGCTGCAATATTTGAAGCAACATGGAAAGAACCTGGAAGATATCTTTTCCATTTACATGGAATTCCTGAAGAGAAAGGTACTATGGGTTACTTTGATGTACGTGATGCATCTTCTGATGCAATTGACGGAGTAAATGTATCGAAAAATAAATCTATAGATATGTGGAATTGGCAAAAACAAATTTCATTAAACTTGCAAATACCTGACAAAAATGCAAAAGTCACAGAAACAGTTGCAAGCACATCAAATCATGAGGAACATAGTATTCTTGCACAACTCAATGCAGAGGATCATCAAATAATCGAGACCACTCTTTGTGATGTTGAAGAAGGTTCTGCAATAAAGTCTTCAAACAAATCATTCTATCCAAAGTTAACTCAAATTCAAGTTGGAGATACAATTACCTGGACAAACAAGGACAATTCAGTTCATACTGTGACAAGCAATGATGGACTCTTTGATTCTGGAATGATGATGCCTGGTGATACATTTGATCAAACATTTGAAGATGTGGGATTGTATGAATACTATTGCATGCTTCATCCTTGGATGACAGGAGCCGTAAAATCTATTTGATCATTTTTCAAAAGATATTTCCATCATCATCTCTTTGATTTGAAAATCTATCTTTTTTTCCAATACGTTGTTAAAAATTAATTCTAACACTGTTTTATGATATAATGACCAGTTATACCCTAAATCATGTTTTATAATGTAGGTGTGTTTTGAATCATTTATTGTGTGGTTCATATCAAAATCTGATATTTTCATTCTTGTTACAAACCAAGACACAAACGAATCAATATCCATAGAACCCTTCATGAATGTAGAGATGTCTGATACGATACTTTGACCAATCTGCTTTGCTAGTTCAATTGTTTCTTGTTCTGAAAGCTTTTGAAACAATGCACTGACTATGGGCTTTGCTACTGGAATCATGCCTACTTTAGGCTCAAACATGTCCCAATCAACATATCTTGAAAATATCTTGTTTGCTAAAACATTCAAGCTTACCCCTTCAGATTCTGATTCTGCTCTTATCTTATCTAAAACATGACTGTCTAGTCTAAATGACATCGTCTCTGTTTTCCTTTTTTGTTCTTCTGACAAGTATTATGTTATGTTTGATGTTCATTAATAATGTATTTTGACTCTCTGTTTGCAATCAATTGCAAACAAACTATTACTTCATCTTTAATTGAAATCATTCCATTTGTTGTATATGAATAAAAATAAAGAGAAAAAATCTAACAATGATGATACATGTGAAGATATGGATGAATGGCAAAGACTTGAGAAGTGGAAAATTGGAAGGAAAAATTATCCATAATTATTTCATTTATATTTCATTGGGGAGAATGTTATTCTATGGCTATTGAAGGAATGTATATGCTAAATACTTCAGAATATTCAGAAGAAAAAATTCGTGAAGCACTTGAATTACTATATGTAGATAGAAAAAATGAATTTCATGAATTATCACAAGTATTTTTAGGAAAAAAGAAGCTAACTGAAATGTCAAACTGGAGAGAGTTTGTTTTGAATTTTTGTTTAGATGTTGGAGATTCTTTTAAAACATGGACCGGTCAAAAACCACCATCTACAACTTCTCCACAGAAAGCTTTAACAATTCTAAGACAGGTTGGCAATGGCATGACATCGATGAATCAACTAACACATGTACTAAACATATCATATAATCTTTCAGCTGAATTCAAAGAGATATACAAACGCCTAAAATAATATTTTTTAAATCAGTCTAGATACCAAGGACGTGTTTCCAAGAAATCCATTTGGTTGATCATTAATTCTTCATGTTTGTTTGTAGCATTCATGATTATACCTAGTATTAGTAGGCAATAGGCCTTGGTAAGCTGATTAGCTGACTATACCTTATCATCACAAGTGTAGTATCTATCTCATGCGAGAACAATGTTTCCCCAGACACGAAAGCAATTGTGAGTTTTTTTCACAATGTTCTCGCTTTACACTAATGGAGATAATATTATGAATTTGACATTAAAACAAAAAGCAAAACTTGTCATACCTCGCCACAAAAAGGCATTTTATGGATTCTATATCATTACAGCTGTTACTATAGTGGTATTATCATTGGTGTTATAGGAGAAAAATCTAATGAAACAAAATACAACAATATTGGTAGCGATTGGAGTTTTAATTGGATTCAGTATTGCATTTGTAGCATTTATTCAATCCCCTGAAATTCAAACTACCTCTGCTGAATCATCTGATGTATATCCCAAATTTACAAATCCTAATCCTAAGACATTATCTTATACGTTAATTGCTCAAGATGCTGAAATTGAAGTGTCACCGGGTGTCAAAGCCAAAGTGTGGACATACAATGGAACAGTACCTGCACCAACTCTAAGATTTGATGAGGGTGATGATGTTACCGTTAAATTTGTCAATGAAACTCCTTATGCCCATACAATCCATTTCCATGGAACACATGATTCAGTAAATGATGGTGTCTTTCCACAGATAATGCCTGGTGAGGAATACACATATCATTTTGTTGCACATGAAGCTGGTTTGTTCATGTATCACTGCCATGCATTTCCAACATCTGAACATGTGAGAATGGGAATGTTTGGTGCAATGATAATTGATCCTGCAATACGTCCAATGGAACCTGCACGAGAATACTTTTTCACTCTAAGTGAGTTTGATCCTAATAATGCGTTAGAGTACTTTACAGAATTTTATCCAGTAAATGGATATGCAAACCAGTACATGGATAATCCAATTCAAGTGGTTTCAGGAGAATTAACCAGATTCTATGTAGTTGGAATTGGTGGTGTATTGCAATCTCCCTTCCATGTGCATAGTACAATAATGAAAGTATATCCATCAGGAATTTTGTGGAATGAACCATATTTTGCACAGACCCATCTAATTGGAAACGGGGATACTGCCATAATTGAAGCAACATGGGACACTCCAGGAAAATATCTTTTCCATGTTCATGGTATTCAAGAAGAACGTGGCTCTATGGCAATAATTGAAGTGCTAGAAAATACATCATCATTATCTGAAATTCAAACTCCAAGTAACAGTGAAGGAAGTTATTCAATGATAGAGTGGCAAGAAGATTTGATAAGATCATTGGAACAACCTAAACTAATCAAATATGATAACTTGGGAGAATCCCAAGTAATTGATGCAGAGAAAATTAAAATAGACAAAGTAACTATTGTGAAAGATTCATGGAATCCTGATGTTGTAGAGTCTTATGATCCTACTGCAATTGAAATTACTTCAGGTACTACTGTAACTTGGACAAACGAAGACTTTGTTGTACACACTGTAACTGATGATGAAAATACGTTTGATTCAGGATTTATTCAAGCAGGAAAAACTTGGTCTAACACGTTTGAAAAACCTGGGGAATATGGATATCTTTGCACATTACATCCTTGGATGAAAGGAACTGTCAGTGTAAATTAGATTCATAGGTATTTTATCAATTTGAGATTTGTACCATGATGACTGCAAACTAATTAAAATAGTTAAGATTAATCACGGTATATATGAAATCTTTTGTAAGTATCAGTACCAAACTAATTATTTTGATGCTTGCAATCAGTATAGCATCAATAGCTGTAACCACTGGGCTTGCGTATAATTTCACAGACACTATAATTAAAAACAACATCAAAGAATCCCTAAAAGATGAATCTGAAACAAGGGGTAATACAATTTCTTCAATAATTGAATCAAGAATTAACAAACTTCAGAGTTTTTCTCAGAATCAGGCAATCAAAAATGCATTTAATGTATTAATCCCTGGAATTGATGATGTATCATTTCATAATATTTTAGAAGAACAACTACCACTAATTCAAACCGAATTTTATTCATTTCAACTAAATGAATTTGAAGCTGGATTACGAGATCTTCAAATTATTAACATGCGAGGAAAACCTATCTTCTCATTAAATGAAAAAATTGATCCAATAACATACATCAAAGGTAATTTCAAAGTCAGCAAGCCTACTGTGGAATTTGTACAGGATGTAGACAAAACTAGATTGATAAAAATATCATTGCCGATATTCTCTGAAAATGGTAATCAGCAGGGTGTATTGATTGCATCAATGGGAAGTGGGGTCTTTGATAATGTGTTGCTTAATAGATTTGGGTTACATGATACTGGTGAAGTTTATCTAGTAAACCAAAACAGAATGATGATTTCAGAATCTATCTTTTTAGAAAATACGCCATTTAATCAAAAAGTAGACACATTTGCAGTCTCAGAATGTTTTGATAATGGTAAAAATGTTGAAGCAGAAGTTTATCCTGATTACCGAAATGTAGACATCTTTGGATATTCTTATTGTGCTAAAGACTTGGGATTTGTTTTATTGACTGAGGTTGATGAATCTGCTATTCTCAAACCTATAACAGAATTACAAAATATGATAATTCTAGTTGGAATCAGTCTTATTGTCATTGCAAGTGTTGTTACTTTTATTCTCTCAAGAAGAATATCTCAACCAATTCTCAAACTACGTGATGCTGCACAACAATTGTCTTCAGGCAATTTTGATGTACGAACAAACATTCAAACAAATGATGAGATTGAACAGCTATCAACATCATTTGACGATATGGCAAAAACCATTCAAGAAACAATTTCAGCTATAGGTAAACGAGAAAATATTATCAAACAACAAGGCAATATTTTATCCAGATTTTTTGAAGAAAAACACGATAGCTATGTATGTCTTATAGACTTGGTAGGTTCTCTTAAGATAACAAAATCATTGACTATAGAACAAAAACAACAATACGGTAAAATTTTCTCTGATGCTGTTATTCCTATTATAAAAAAATACAAAGGAATCCCAATCAAAATAGTGGATGATGCAATTCTTTTCTATTTCCCCTTGACTGAAGATGAGGATGTTTTGACAAATATGCTCAAATGTTGTCTTGAATTATCAAAAATGGATAAGGAGATCAATGCTAAAACAAAGTCTGAAAATCTTCCTGGAATTTCATATAGAATCAGTTCTGCATTTGGACTGGTCCATGAAGCAAAAACATCTGATTCCTCATTGGATGATATTTTTGGAGAACCTGTCAACATCGCCTTTAAGATTAATCAATATGCATTACCCAATACGATCGTAATAGATAATTCAGTATATGAGAGAGCCAAGAAACTAGATTTCAAGTTTACAAAACTGGATCAAAGTCTCATCAGGGATTTGGAATATTCTATTTTTATTGTCACTTAGAAAACCTTCTTTCTCCTCTAATCATTCTCTGTGTATTTTTCATTTTCACTTCTGATAAGCATGATGCTCCTTTAATTCCGATAAAAAACATGTAAATCAATGAATAAAGATGAATTGGAATCAAAATGCGAGGGCAGTTCTCTAACTTCAGAAGACATACAACAAATATTTCAAAATCAAGAAGATGCCACAAAATATAGACAATTAAAAGAAAAAATGAAGCAAGTTGAAGATGAATCGTACCTATTAGACAGATTAGATGCATGTGATACGTCAGGAGCTGTTGAAGTTCTCAGAGAATTTTTATCCGACAAATGAATTGGTGATGCAAAATGAGTGCAACTAACCAACTACGTGCAGATCATGATCAAGTGAAACGTCTTGAAAAAATAGTCTTCAAATGCTCTGAGGAATTAAAAAAAGGTGCAGATATTCCCTTTTCAGATTTATCAAAAATTATGATTGTAATTTCTGAGTTTATTGATACTATTCATCATTCTAGAGAAGAAAATTCCTATTTCCCATGCGTGTCAGATCATGGTTCTCTAAAAGATGAGATTCACCGATTTCTAGTTGAACATGAATTCGGAAGAAATGTTGCACGTCTAATATCACGTCATCTTAAATTGTGGAAAGAAGGATCTGATGAAAGGGAACCTGTTTCAAGATATCTTAATGCATACGGTGTATTTCTAAAAGATCATTTGCACAAAGAAAACAAATTTTTTGATACTGCTGAAGCTAATGTCTTGACAAAGGAAGAAGAGGCTAACATGTACGAGGAATACAAATCAGTGTTTGCAATAGTAAAAAAAGTAGAAGACATGATTAAAGAAATTGACTATTTAGAATCTAGACCTTGGAATTTGTCAAAGTAGATTAAACAATCTGAAATCCTGAGGTTCTAGTATCCAAAATTATCTAAAATATGCTAAATATCATTCATTTCACTGATCTTATTTAGACCATTATCATATCAAAAAGTTAAATCCGTGGAAAATCTGTACGTTTTTTACATTTTGGTTTAGTTCTCAAGCGTTTGTGACAACATGGACACCATACACCTTCATAGTGAATCCATTGATTACACATTTGGCATAATTTTTGTCCCAACTCATATCTTTTACTCAATCCGAATCTCTTTACCTGGAATTCTTGACATTTTCCTATGCATAGTGGGTAAGGTCCTGTATTTCTTGACATTATGCTGTTTCTGAAATTAATGGTTTATGATTCATATCTACTAATTTGCATAATGAATGAATTTGCTCTTCTGGTTCAAAATAGCATTCTTTGCAACTGAACTTGATTGGTTCATTACAAATTGAACATTCTTGTTTGATTGTTAGTTCCATTCCACATTTTCTACAACTATCAACTCTCATAATACTAGTACATCAAAATTTGCAATATGTCTTGGTCAGCTGCATAGCTTACTTGTAATCTACTATTTTTACCTGATTCTATCTATAACTATCACTAAATACGATCATGAAATCACAACAAATCTCAAACTGGGATAAAATGGTTCATGCCCCTTTCAAAAAGGTCGTAAAATTCGATCTTATCTGCATGGGAATCGGTGTGGTGATGGGAGTTGGCATTGGAGCATATTCAGTTGCTAGCGGTATCTTTGGCTAGCGACATAACTCTTTTTTATAAAAACTTGAAATTGTTTTCTTAGTTACAGCTTATTTCCCTCTAGTTTTTATCTGTCAAAACTGTACAAAGTGCCTAATGAGTGATCTGTTTGATGAAACTGCAAATTATGTACTTGATTTAGCTAGTCCTCAAAGAATGCAAATTTTATTCAAGTTATTAGAAAAAAACTCTACTCCCACCACATTAGCAAAAGAGATTGATGCGACTAAACAAGAAGTACATAGAAATTTTATACGATTAGAAGAGAGTGGTTTGATTGAAAAGAAAAATGATGGAAAATATACATTAACGACATTTGGAAAGACAGTATGTACTCAAGTACCATCATTAGTTTTTCTTACACAAAATCGGAAATATTTTGAAGACCACAATTTTGGAGAAATTCCTACTAAATTTCAAATGCGTTGTGGCCAATTAACAGTATGTCAACGTGTTAAGGGTTTTTCTAAAACAATGGAGCAATGGAAAAATATTTACAAAAATTCTGATGATTACATATACGAAATATTATCAGAAGTTCCTTTAGATCTGATTGAACCATTGATAAAGAAAGTCAAGAAAGGAATAAAATTTGATTACATTTTTTCTGAATCTGTCGTAGTTCCAAAAGGAAGGAAGGCAATTCTCAAGAAATTGGGATTTGACAAATTAATGGATGATGGATTAATTCAAAGAAAAATGACAAAAAATGTTCAAACAGTCCTTGTAATGAATGAGAAAGAGGCATGCATAATGTTTCCAACAGTTGATGGGGATGCTGATATTAGTGAGATGTTCTATTCAGAGGATCCAATGTTTCATGAATGGTGTCTTGATTATTTCAGATATTGCTGGTATGGCTCTGATATTTTCAAAGAGAGTAAATTAAAAGAATAACTGACAATCTAGCTTAGATCAATTAATCGCCCATACATTGTAGTTGAATTTTCTGCAAAGAATACCCTTCAGTAAATTACACTTTTGTTGTGTCTAACCAATATTTGCAAAACGAAGATTGGTTTGTGGACCATGTGGCATTCCATAATACATGAGGCGAGTTTTGTGAAATTAGTTTGATTTTAGGTTTGTTGATATCCATCTCAGTTGAGATGAATGAAAGGTGACAAATTTTTCAATTTTTTGCTGGTGGATGATCATCTTTTGTAATTTTATCTGTTTTTATTCTTTCATCAAAGAATAGACAAGCTGTAAGATCTCCTGTAACATTGACCATCGTTCTGGTCATATCTAAAATTCTATCCACTCCTAACAAAAGTACCACTGCAATAGGGGGGATACCTGCAGCAATCAGAATTGTTGAAAGAATTACTATTCCTGTTCCAGGAGCTGATGGAGCCCCGATTGATGCTGCAAGTGCTGTTAATGAAATCAATAGTATCGTGGTAAATCCTAAATCAATATTGAATAATTGTGCCAAGAAAAACACTGCTATTATTTGATATAGTGCAGTTCCATCCATGTTAATTGTGGCACCCAAAGGAATGACGAATTGTGAAACCTTTGGTTTCACTTTCATTTTTTCTTCTGCAGTTTTAATTGACAATGGCATTACTGCCGCAGAGCTGGAAGTTGAAAATGCCAATAACTGTGCATCTTTCATCATTGCAAAAGTAGAAAACAATGGCCTCTTTGTAAAAAATTTGATAATTAGAATATAGACAAATACCATCAACAATAAACCAACCACCACAGTTAGCATGTATGCTCCAAGTCCTGCAAGCGCAGATAACCCAAGCTTTGACGTTAGTCCAACCATAAGACCAAACGCTGCAAATGGTGCCAAACGCATTGCCCATGAAACTATCTTCAGGGTAAGTTTCTGTATGGATTCTAGCAAATCAAGAATTGGCTCTGATCTTTCTTTTGGTAATGTAATCAATGACACTCCGACAATTACTGCAAAAACAATGATGCTCAGCATCTCTCCAGACATGAATGATGCCAATGGATTGCTAGGAACAATTCCCACAATGCTCTGAGGAATATCTTGAAGGGATAGTTCTGTTCTCTGAACTGGTTCCATATCCTCAATTCCGAAACTTTCTCTGATCAAAGAACTATCGATAAAATTACCGGGCTCTATTACAGTTACAAGAATGATTCCTATAGTTAATGCTATTACAGTGGTTGCAATGAAATACAAAGAAATCCCTATACCTAGTTTTTGAAGCTGCTCTAAACTTCCAGATGATGTCAGTCCTCGAATAATGGATGCAAAAATTAGCGGTACAATAATCATTTGAATAATTTTCAGAAAGAGATTGGCTGGAATGGATAACCACTCAGTAATTACTTCTGCAGTTTCTTTTTCAACAATTCCTAATTCAGGTCCTATGATCATACCAAAAACTAATCCTAAAAATAACGCAAAAAGCACTTGCGCCCACAATTTTTTCTTTATTAGATATGTAATTTGAGGTACATGATAATTGAAGGACTTTGTTTCCATTGAATATTCAATATGTTAACATTATTCATCTTTATTGACTGTTACACTAATCTAAAATTTACAAATGTGGAAATACCCTCATATCTTGTGTTAAATCTAATTCAAATCTGGATTTAGGGTCAAATTTTAAACATAGAATAAAATTTTATTGTTAATTTGAAATCTGTTTAAAATTAGTCGTTTATCTTAACTTATGACATTCATTTTTGAAAATTAGATACGCTTTTTAAATCCAAATCAGCGTAATGTGATACATGGTTTTCAAAAATATTCTAGTGCCATATGATGGTACAAATTTTTCCAATAGAGCATTTAGAAAAGCATTAGATATTGCAAAAAAAGACGGTTCTAAAATTACTGTATTTACAGTCATAGAAGGAGAGTATTCTGCAATAAGGGGATTTTCTAAAGTTAACCCTCAAACAATAAAAAAACAACAAAGTGCGGCTAAAAAATTTATTTACAAACTTGAGCAAACTGCAAAAAGTCTCAACGTTCCAATATCTGTGAAAATCAAACAAGGGACATCTATTGTTAAAGAGATAATCAATCTCGCAAATTTAAAAAAGTCAGATCTCATAGTAATGGGGTCTCATGGCAGAACAGGTTTGAATAAATTAATTCTGGGTAGTGTTACATATGGTGTTGCGCAACAAGCAAAATGTTCGGTAATGGTGGTAAAATAAATGACTTTTAACACCATTCTAGTTCCATATGACGGATCAGCCCATGCTCTTAAAGCATTCAATAAAGCCGTAGAATTGGCCAAACAACACCATTCTCAAATCAAAGTGGTTAGTTGTCTGAATATTGCAAATCTGGGTGGATGGTATATTGATAAAAGAATCAATAAAGATATTATGAGAAAGGCAAAAAAACTAACAAAAGATCTTTTTTCCAAATTGGATTCTGTTGCAAAAAAGAATTCAGTATCAGTAGATTTTAAAATTATAGAATCTAACAATACAATAAAATCCCTAATGCTGTTTACAAAATCTAAAAATGTAGACCTCATAGTTATGGGCTCTTCTGGTAGAGGAGGATTTGATAAAATATTGCTTGGTAGCGTAAGTAATGGCGTTATGCAAAAAGCAAAGTGCCCTGTGATAATTATAAAATAGACAAACGTAATGATCAAATCAATTATTCTCTTGGTTATTTTAATTGGCTTTTTTACACTAACTATCAAGGATAATCGTGGCTTTCAAACAATATGAAATCATGAAATTGATCTGACATAGGTTATTGATACTTGTATCTGTAAACACGGTAAATTTTGTCCTGATCACTTGAATAATGTTGCAAAGGATAATCTAACTCATCTGTCATGTCTAAGAAAAATTCTTGCATGTATGAGTCTAGTTTGTCGTATGCATCTTGTCCTACTATGATTTGGTTTGGCTTTGCCAAATTTTGAATCTTTGATGCCACATTCATTGTAGGTCCGAGCAAATCCACATACGCCTTTTTTTCATCAGACCCATATCTGACTACCACATTATTCCCAAAGTCAATGCCAATCTTCACACTAATTTCTGAAAGCCCTACTTTTTCAACTAATATTGAGTTAATTCCTTGCTTTACCACATTTATCATGGATTCTGCACAAGCTACTACGTTGTATACTGCTGGTATTTGCTCTGTCTCGTTTTCTACAAAATATCCTATAACTGCATCACCAACAAATTTTAGAACATATCCGTGAAACTGCTCAATCACATATGACATTTCCTGAGAAAATGAACTAATGATTATTGATAGTTTGTCAGGTGGCAATGTCATGCTCATTTTTGTAGAACCGACAATATCTACATACAGTACTGCCATGTTTATTTGTCCAAACACATTTTTTCTCAGGAATTTTTCAGAAGAATCAATTACTCTTGTGTATTGATATCCTTTTTCCAATGCCTTGTTAATTCTATTTTGTACATTTTTTATCAGTGTGTCCGAATTAATTGTTTTATCTGAATTCTTGCTCAGAAGAATGTCTAGTATGTTGGGATTTTGCTCTTTGTTTGGTTTGAAACTCATTGATTTTATAATGCATGACTAGTATATACGCCATAATTCTCTTTTTTTGAAATTTGGTTTTTAATTAATGCTGAAAAATCACATTAAGTAAAACCCATAGTAAAGATACATTAGTTTCTTGATTTCCCATTACAGGGTTTTAACCAAAGTGACAATTCATCTAATGCGAATTCATTATTCTAAAGATTCCTCCTTTGTTCTTTCGCATGTGCCAGCCAACTTTCCCTAAATAATATTTGACGTGAAAACCCGGATTAAACCTGTTCAAATATTCTTTATCTATCTAAATTTCCCACGCCGCTATCTGCAGATATTTGTTCAAAATTATTGGTGTGGCAACTAGGACATGTTCCTTTTGAAAATTTTCCATAATATACTGTTCCACAATCAGCACACACTTTCAAATCTTTAACGTCTATCATGTCAATTTACTGTGCTGTTTGAACTTAAAGATTTTTTAGGTTAGAATCTGTCAGAAATTGAATTAAAAATGAAAGAATACAGATAGTTTTTACAAAACAATAACTGACAATCTAGCTTAGATCAATTATTCGGGAACGATTACATTTAGCGTCATTGTGCTAACTACTCTGGAAAGTTTTCTAATTGTTGCAATTAATTTTTCAAATTCTTCTTGGTTTTCCGTCTCAACTTCTGCAATCACGTCATATGCTCCAAAAGTAAGATGTGCATTTGGGATATTCTGCATTTGTTTTAATTCATCAACAATGTATTCTTCGGCTCCCAGATCACAATTTAATAAAATGAATCCTTTGTGCATTACTTTATCTAACAATAATTACAAGTTCAGGTCTTTAAGTTTTACAGTATTACCATCTACTACGTCCACCGTAGCTGTTTCTATTCCCATCTCTGTCACTAGTTCTTCTTTTTCCTCTGTCGTCTCTGGGGTTGCCTCCTCTAGATCCACCATATCCTCCAGAACGTCCTCCTCTAGAATAATTGGATCTTGATTGACCGCCATATCTTCTTGATGGCGTCTGTCTTTTTAGAGGATCTGGGATTGAAATTTGAATTCCCATCTCTTGGTTTAAATCTGTGAGGGGAACTTTGATTTGACGTTTGATTAGATTCCAATCTCCAACTGATGAGTATGAAACAAATGTTATTGCTCTACCTAGTGCACCAGCTCTGGCGGTCCTTCCGATTCTGTGAAAGTATGCCATCTCTTGATTTGGTACATCATAGTTTATGACTAACTCTACTCTTGGAACATCTATTCCTCTTGATGCTACATCTGTTGCTACAAGAATGTCTGCTTTACCACTTCTGAATTTCCCCATTGATTGCTCTCTTCTATGTTGTGACATGTCTCCTTCAATGGCAACGGCATTAAATTTTTCTTGATGGAGGAATTTTGCAACATCTCTGGTTCTATATTTTGTAGAACAAAATACGATACTTTGCCCTTTAACTGGTTTGATAAAATCAATAAGATACTTGAATTTGTCCCTGTCTTTAATCACTAAATATGATTGGTCTATTCCTTCCCCACTAAGATCATCTGCATCTAACAAGAATTGTTTTGGATTCTTTAGATACTCTTCAGATAATCTTAAAATTTCAGTTGGCATTGTTGCTGAAAATAATGACATTACTCTGTCTTCTGGTGCTAAATCTAAAATGAATGAAATATCGTCCACAAATCCCATGTCTAACATTGTATCTGCCTCATCTAGAACAATATGAGAAATGTCTCTGAGTTCAATTGAGCCTCTTTTGAGATGATCTATTAGTCTACCTGGTGTTGCTACCACAATTTCTACTCCTCTATGAAGTGCATCTAGTTGAATTCCCATGCCTTGTCCTCCATACACTGTTGCTATTCTGATCCCTGTGTGTTTTCCAAACTTTTTAATTTCATCACTAATTTGCATGGCAAGTTCTCTTGTAGGTGCCATGATCAATCCCTGAATTCCTTGTTTTGGCTTGATCTGTTGCAACATTGATAGTGCAAATGCTGCTGTCTTTCCTGAACCTGTATGAGCCTGTCCAACAACATCTCTGCCTGAAAGTAATACTGGAATCACTGCTTCTTGAATTGGAAATGCTTCTTCGAAACCTTGATCAACAATTCCTTTCAGAACATTCTCGCTTAATCCTAAATCTTGAAATTTTGTCATTTTATTTTTTTCTCTTTGGCAATGACGAAAAAGCTCATTGCCCACTCGTCATTATTCTGATGCTTGATGCTGACTGTACCCTAATAAACGCTTGTTATTTTTTTATGCATCTAATTGGGCATCAATAATTTTTTTGAAACTATCAAAAGGCTGTGCTCCTTTCAATTCGACATATCCTATTTCGTCATTTCCTATAAAAAATCCTGGGGTTCCTGAAACTCCATAATCTCTTCCATCATCAAGATCTTTTTTTATTTCTGGAATGTATTTTCCACTGGAAAGACATGAATCAAATTGCTCTTCATCTAATTTAATTTCTGTAGCATATTGGTTGAATAAAGACAATGCATCAACAGTCTCTAGTTTATTCCACTCATTTTGTTTTTCAAATAACATATCGTGCATTTCTCTGAATTTGTTTTGTTCATTTGCACATTCAGCTGCAACTGATGCAGGTAATGCATTTGGATGAATACTCTGAATAGGGAAATCTCTAAAAACCAACTTTACTTTTCCCTGTTCAATATATTCTTCAATGATTAATGGTAATGTTTGGGTATGGAATCTGGCACAAAATGGACATTGAAAATCTGAAAATTCTACAATTGTAATCGGTGCATCTGGATTTCCTATGATGGGATCATTATCTGCTGAAATTTTTACTGGTGCTGATGGTTGTTTTGTGGGTAATTGGTTTTGTAATAGTTTTAATTCCAACTTTGCTATTGCATCATCAAGATCTTCATTTGAAATTTGGTTAGAATTTGATGTATATGATCCTGCAAAGAATGCTGCAACTCCTACTAGAATGATTATCCCTACAATCAACCCGTTAAATGTGGATTTTTTAACAGAATTTTTTTGATTATCTTGATTCGTCCCTTCTTCCAAACTCATTTTCATTCATTGAATATCTAGCATACTTAATCGTATTGTCAAAGATTACCTAAAGATAGTTTTAGAAATTTAAAAGCCAATGACGGGATCTGAACCCATGACCTATTGATTACAAATCAATTGCTCTACCAGGCTGAGCTACATTGGCACGAAGTAAAATGAATTTTTTGACGGTTTAAAGTGTTACCTGTGGCCGATTCAAAAATCCCTCTTATTCGAAAATCGCTAAATTCACCGTCAGTTTATAATAATCCTGTATTTTGATACTGATATGAGATACATCGAACCTACTAGAGTTAAGGTTTTGATGATGATGTTTTTTGCAACCGGCTCAATTGGTATTGTTATTGGCTTATCTCCTGTTGCTGGACCTCAACAGACTCTGATGATTACTTTCATGGGTGTGATAAACATAGGATTAGGGGCATTCTTTACATTCATTCTTTTGACACAGATTCAAAAGGAACCTGATAAAAGAAAGAAGAAAAGAAAAAGCGATTAACTCTATTTAGTTTGAAAATGTTTTGTCCTTCTTCAATTAAAGTATAAATAATAACTCTCTTTCATGAATTCATAAATGCTAGATTTAGTTGCAAAGAATTTGTTTCTTACAAAAGGCAAAGGCGTTCACGAAGATAGATTGACAAGTTTTGAATATGCTCTACGTGATGCAGGAATTGCAGGAACTAATCTTGTTTTAATTTCCAGTATATTTCCACCAAATGCAAAATTAATTTCTAGAAAAGAAGGCTTGAAAAAAATCTCGCCTGGACAAATCTTGTTTACTATTTATTCAAAAAATCAAACAAATGAACCTCATCGAGTATGTTCTGCATCTGTTGGTCTTGCTCAACCAAAGGACAAAACACGCTATGGGTATCTGTCTGAATATGAGGCCTTTGGACAAAATGAAATTCAAGCAGGCGATTATGCTGAAGATATTGCAGCACAAATGCTTGCATCTTCTTTAGGAATTCCTTTTGATGCTGACAAAGCATGGAATGAAAAAAGACAACAATGGTTAATCTCTGGAGAAATCTACAAAACTCATAATATCACTTCAGCTACTAAAGGTGACAAAGATGGAAAATGGACAACTGTATTTGCAGCAGCAGTTCTTTTATTATGATTATTTTTTATAACCTTTAAGATAAAATAATGCAGCTGCTATTGCAACTATTGTAATTATAACTACA
Organism: Candidatus Nitrosopumilus sediminis; assembly: GCF_000299395.1. Classification (NCBI taxonomy): domain Archaea; kingdom Thermoproteati; phylum Nitrososphaerota; class Nitrososphaeria; order Nitrosopumilales; family Nitrosopumilaceae; genus Nitrosopumilus; species Candidatus Nitrosopumilus sediminis. Next base: position 1,103,769 of record NC_018656.1, on the reverse strand, counting down.
ACTAAAATCGATTCATCCAATTCTTGCTTTTCTGCTTTAAGATTTTCTCCTCCGAGTGAAAATCTTAATTCATCACCGTTCACTGTTGTCTCTTTACCAAAAATGTATTTTCCTTGAATTAATTGCCCCTCTTCAGGATCAAAAACCCATCCGTTTTTTGTAACGTCTATTGGAATTTTTTCATTATCTATAATTTGAGTTGGAATGATGTCTCCTGCGACATCTGAAATGTTGGTATTTTCAGAAGATAATACTGCTACTTGGATGATTGAATTTAGAGGATAAAACCCTGTTGAGAAATACTCTGATCTTTTTAGTACATCAGTTTTTAAAAATTCTAATGGATTAATTCTATCGATATCTGGTGCTATTCCTGAATATGTGGTTGACACTCTTAATTGAAGTAATGATTTACTGTCTGCTGGTATTATTGAAAACGTCATCTTTGCATTCTCTTCTGTTGAAAGATTTCTTGCTGCATCATAAAACCCTCCTGAGTCTCTGATGGCTTTTGGAATTAGAATTGCTGATATCTTTTCATACATTGAATCAGTGTCTTCCATAGGCATGGTGTACGCTGCTGAAATTGTTCCTTTACCTGAAATCACTCCTGATGTTTGTAATGCTGTATTTGTTTCGTCACTAGGTTGAATGAATGTAGAATGCAATTTTGCCTTTGTATCAAAAATGCCATTTATCTCATCAATGAATTGCTCTGATATTTTTAGTGTTGAATTTTGAATTTTCAAAATATTTGTATCTTCTGGATTTCTTTTAACATTAATCAAAATACATGATTCTCCACTAACTCCTAGAACACATTTGTCTTGATTTGTAATTACTACTGCTGAAATATTTCCGTTTTCTCTAATCCTTTGCTCCAATTCTGCTGGAATTTTAATTTCTTGAATACTGGTACTCTGTAATGTGATTGATGATGTCACATTTTGTGAAATTCGCTTGTCTATGATAATCTGTGCTGTTTCCTGAAATGTTGCAAGACTCATTTCTTGAGAATATGCATAATTTACTGAAATTCCAACTAGTGCAATAATTGCAAAGAAGATTATTTTTTGCTGCATCGGCTCTGTTTCAATATGTGAAATTATTAAATTTACTCCTGTTTAGTTCATATTTCATATATCTGCTGTTCACTTTTCCATTTTTTGCAAGATATCTAGTAACTAATATTCCCATTAATTCAATTATCTGGATAGTATGGCATTAATTCCAGTCTTGGTGGATCTTTTTCTTAATCCTGTCATTCAACTAATTGCAGTTTTGAGTGCATTTGGTATTGGATTGTTTCAAGGAATAATTCTGGGTAGGGCGATCCTTGTAAGATTTCCACGTTTACAAAATCGTGTCAAAACTGTATCTGTCACAATGTTTGTCTTGTTTCTAACAAATGCAATTTTGAGTGTCCCGCGTTTTGCCTCTCCTGAAAAAATTACATTATCTAATCTGTCTGCAGGCAGTCCTGGGGAACTCGTATCTTTACTCTTCTTGATTTTTGGAATGAATACTGGATTTTTGACAGTATTGGCAATCTCTGTCACTGTCATGAGTTTTGTTGTGTTGAAATTCACAAATCTTAGTGGGGTGACTAAAGGCTTTGTTTTCTTTTTTAGTGCTCTGTTATTGATATTAACGGCTGTGAGCAGATTTACCGATCTCACTCCTAGCACTTTTGAAGTTTTATTGTATTTTCTTTATCAGCTGGGAATTACCATTGGAATCTTGATAGGCTCTATTAGAAAGATAAAGCCCAAGAAACTAGATGTGGAATAATTTCAAACGTTTAAATCAGATTATCATTGTCTTGGAAATGACATCGAATTCAAACCGTTCGGGGAACAAGCTGGCAGTCCATGCGTTGGACTGTCAGCCCCATTTATTCTAAAATCTAGTTTAATGAAGAAAGTGTCTTTACCTGCGTTTTGACATAATCAAATCCTTCCTGCCAGAATTTTGGACTAGTTATGTCAAACCCGTATTCTGAGAGAAGTTTCTCTGGTTTCTTGGAACCCCCTGCTGCAAGAATGCTAATGTATGCTGGAACAAAGTCTTTTCCTTCTTTTTTGTATCTTTGAAATAGAGACAAAGCTAGTAAATTGCCAAATGAATATGCATAACAGTAAAACGGTGTGTGATAAAAATGAGGAATACAACTCCATTCAATTGCAAAGTCGTCAGATAAACTCACTGAGTTACCAAATTGGACTTTGAGATTGTTCATGTATGTTTTTGATATTTCATCTATTGTAGTTCCTTCTCCTATCTGCTTGTGAGCATCGACTTCGAAGATTGTAAAAAATGACTGCCTTAGGATTGTTGCATATAGATCATCGATTTTCTCTGATAGCATTGCCTTTTTTTCATTATCTGAAATTTTGTTAGACAAATTATCATACAACAATAATTCTGAAAAAGTTGATGCTGTTTCTGCTAGAGGTAATGGTGCATCTTGAACAAGAATTGATCTATCTTGTGCTGCTTGGCTGTGAATGGCATGACCTAATTCATGGGCTAGAGTAAATACATCTCTTGTCTTGCCTGTAAAATTTACCAATACGTAGGGAGTAATTTTTGGTGAAAGTGTGCTGCAAAACGCCCCATCTCTTTTCCCTTGCCTTACTTCTGAATCAATATGGTTTTCACTGAATACTTTTCTAGCATACTCTTCAAGCGTACTACTAAACTTTCCAAGTGATTCGAAAACTAATTTCACTGATTTATCATACGAATAATTTTTTCTTTAATGTTGGCTGCTGCTGGAGCATACAAATCATACCTTCGTAGTTTCTTCATGTTTAGCATTTTTGCTTTTTGAACAAAAAATTCCTGAAAAACAGGAGAGTTTCTCTTACACACAGAGAGTAATGACTCTATGGTTTTGTCATCTACATCATTTCCAATGTTTCTCATTGAGATTGGCGATTCATATCCTCTAATTTCAATACCTTCATCTTTCCAATTAAGGACAATGTTTTGGTATATCTCTCCAACCACTCCTTTGTTATCTGAATATTTTGAAAGAATAGTTTTGTATGCTGTTTCTCTAATTTTTGGACTAGTACTTCTAACATAATTTGTGAGTTCTTCTCTTGTCATTACTTTTGATTTATTTCCAATTTTCATTTTGTATTCAAAAGAATTCGTAATCTTATCATACAGTTTGACAAGTGCAGATATTCCAGTTACATCTAATGTATTTATGATTCTCTCTTCTGGTTCACTCAATGCATATTTTGCAAATAATCTTTTATGTGAAAGATATTCTGTGATTTCACCTGCATCTTTCATTAGTCGTTTTGCATTTTTCCCATCAACTTGTGTTTTCCACCATAAATCAAAAAATAAAATTTTATTTGATATTTCGGCGCCAAGTTTAGATATTCTTGTCATTAAAGATGTCGCTTCATCTGATTGTGTGTCTGAAGAATATGACAATGATGCATATCCGCCAATCTTACTCATATTTTCAGAAATTTCTTCCACTTGTTGGAGTATATTCATGAATTGTTTAGTTGACATTTTTGGATCTAGTTTTGATTTAATTTTTTCAAATTTTTTAGCTTGATTCTCTAATTCTTTAATTTGTTTTTGAAATGCCGGACTTTTTGGATTTTTGACTAATTTTGTGAGATCCCATTTACCTAACTGATATGATGACATCTGAATCTGCTGTTTTGTAACTATTAAAAAATGAATATACATTTGATAGATATTTTCCAAAATTCTCGTTTTAGACCAATATGGTGAAACAATGCCTGAATTTTACTACTTTTTCAGATTTTGTGCCTAAAAACTAGGCTCAATTTTTCCTTCAAAATCTGCAAATAAATCGGTTCATATAGGAAATCAACAATGCAAAAATGGTATTACACTTGGTTTTAGAAATTATTAATGCTGATTCGACATGCGGTCGTTGCGGAAAAAATTCCATGCTGACTGATAATGTCACTGGTGAAAGATTCTGTGGTAAATGCGGTTATGTGATCACTGAGACTCTACAAGACTCCGGCCCTGAATGGAGATCATTTTCAAAAGAAGGTGGTGCAGATCCAACAAGAACTGGAGCTCCCACATCGCTTGCAATGCATGACAGAGGACTTGCAACAATTATCAGTCCTATGAATAAGGACTCTTCTGGAAAACCTCTGACCTCTACCATGAAAAGTACAATTGAAAGATTGAGAACTTGGGATAGTAGAAGTAAAGTAAATGCTTCTTCAGATAAAAATCTCAGACAAGCACTAAGTGAATTATCTACATTAAAAGACAAACTTTCATTATCTGATGCAGTTATTGAAAAAGCATCATACATTTACAGAAAAGCCTTAGAAAAAGGTCTTGTAAAAGGTCGTTCTATATCTGCATTAATTGCAGCTTCTCTTTATGCTGCATGTAGAGACACTGAAACCCCTAGAACTCTAAAAGATGTTTCAGATGCAGGTAATATTAAGAAAAAAGACATTTCAAGATGTTATAGAATTTTACATCAGGAATTAGAACTAAAAATGCCTGTTGTGGATCCTGTTCAATGTGTTGCAAGAATTGCAAGCTCTATTGGAATTACTGAAAAAACAAAACGTTATGCAGTTAAAGTACTCAAAGATGCACAAGCACATGAAGAGTCTGCAGGAAAAGATCCTATGGGATTAGCTGCTGCGGCATTATACCTTTCTTGTGTCAAAAACGGTGAAGATAAAACTCAACGTGATATTGCAGAGGCCGCAAATGTTACTGAAGTAACAATTAGAAATAGATACAAAGGCTTGAGATTAGATCAAAATATGGATATGCTGGGAGGAAAATCATAAAATGACTCAAACAAAACCAATAATTGCAATTGTCAATGTTGTAGCTTCTGCAACAATTGAACAAAAATTAGATTTAGTAGATATTACAAAAAAATTCCCTGCTGTTGAATATCATCCAGAACAATTCCCTGGCGCTGTTTTCCGACTGAAAAATCCTAAAACTGCAACATTACTTTTTGGCTCAGGAAAGATGGTTTGCACAGGTGCAAAATCTCAAGAATTGGCAGAAACTGCCGTATTTGAAGTAGTTAAGATATTACGAAAAGGAAAAATCAAAATCAAAAATGACCCTATAGTCTCAATACAAAATATCGTCTCTTCCATTAATCTTGGAGGCAAAGTAAATTTGGAACAAGCCGCTAGAACTCTTCCTAGAAGCATGTATGAGCCAGAACAATTCCCTGGACTAATTCATAGGATGCTTGATCCAAAAACTGTAATTCTCATATTTGCATCAGGAAAATTAGTTTGTGTAGGAGCAAAACTCGAAAAAGATGTTCATCGTTCTGTAAACCAAATCCATGCTTTATTGGAAGAAAAAGGACTAATGGTTTACGATTAGAACTGCTAATTGAAAATTCTAATTACTAATATCTAAAATAATCTAATCTGCAAAATAATTCAAATCAGTAATATTCTTTGTGAATATAACACCACTTCCAAATATTTTCTGGAACTGCTTGCATTACTGGATGTCCTGTTTCTTCAAAGTGTTTTGTTGCATGTTTTCCAATAGATGAATCGCAACAACCTACATGTCCGCATGTTAGACACATTCTAAGTGCAACAACTGGGAGGTGCTCTTTTTCACATTCTTCACAACTTTTTCTATTTTGAGATACATTTTTTTCTTGAAGAAAATGCTCGCATTCTTTAGCCATGTTAATATTTTTTCAAAGTGTCTCTGTATCTTTTTATCGATTCAATGATTACTGTTTTTGCTTCTTTTGCAGACTTCCATCCTAAAATTTCTACCTTCTTTCCTTCCAAATCTTTGTAAACTTGGAAAAAGTGAGCAATTTCAGAACGATAATGATCTTCAATGTCTGTAATGTCTGTAGTGTGTAGGTATCTTGGATCGTTTGTTGCAACACAAATAATTTTGTCATCTAGTTTTCCATCATCCTTCATTTGAAGGAGCCCTATTGGCCTTGCTTCAATTAAGATTCCTGGGTATGTGGGATTTGTAACCAATACTAATGCGTCCAATGGATCCCCGTCATCTGATAATGTTTGAGGGATGAGACCATAGTCTCCTGGATAATGAAATGGTGAAAATAACACTCTGTCTAATTTTATCATGTTGTGTTTTTTGTCATATTCGTACTTGTTCATAGAGCCTTTGGGAATCTCTACAATTGCATTAATGATTTCAGGAATGTCTGTACCTGATTCTATGTCGTGCCAAAAATTCTTGCTCATATTCTAGCTCTTGGTTTGGATATTCAGTATATGAATTCTATGAAATGATATGTTATGTAATTGACAAAATAGAGGTAATTTGTGACCTGTTGATTATGTTAAATCATTAGTATTTGGAATGACTTTGTATATTTTTACAGTATAATCCCCTTCAAACACATTTACAAATTCGCCCGTGTTTGAATCTAGATTTCTAACTCTGAATTTGTATTCATAAGATCCGTCGCCTTTCGCATCTACTTGTGCAAAGTGAACTGGATCCCCTCCTTTGTAAAATTGAATGATGATTGGATATCTCTCAGCAACGTCTGATGCTCCTCCTCTAACAGTTCCCCATGGAAGTTTATTGTCTAAAGGAACATTCATTGTAGTTATTGTTTTTTCCAAACTTACTTTTTCATTTATTGGAGTTACTGTGACTTGATTAACCTCCGCAGAAATGTCTGCTGGAATTACCAATACTCCAAATACTGTCATAATTGATGCAATTAACAACAGATTTGGCTTAACATTCATTTCATTCACCGTTCTTCAAAGTCCTTTAAAAAATTTATTACTAATTCATCCCAGTTTGTCTAAATTATGGCAGTTCTTCCTCTAGATCACAACATGCTTTGTGAACCCATTGGTCCTTAGAGTTTTTTAGAATTTCTTTTCCTGTTTTAATGACATCTCCACACTCTACACATTTTCCATTAAATCTGGCTTTCATAGTATCATTATCATTTTAATCTAATTTTAATCAGGTTGTTGGGCAAATCTTTATTCTAAATGCTGTTTAAGACTCAAATTATGTGTCTAATTTAACACCTTTTTGTCATAATGGTATGTGACACTCCTTGCTTTGATGCCTTTTTCTAGGCATGAAACTGTTATTCTCTGTCTTAACAGCGTGTGACAGCATTGTTATATTGTTGAATATATAACAATAATCGCTTACAAATGGCAACCGAGTCCCAGATCAATCTGTTTGACAATGAATCAGACACTGCTATGTACAAGCATAAACTGACTCTTGAAAAAATTAGAAATGAGTTAATTAATTTTGGTCTTACAAAAAGTCAGGCAAAAGTTTTCATTTATCTTGGCAAGTATGGTTCAAAAACTGCATCTGAAATCGCTAAAGCATTACAGTTACCTAGAACTGAAACATATCATCTGGTCAATTCACTTCAAAACATGGGATTGGTTGTTGCAGAATTATCCCATCCTACAAAATACACAGCTATGGATATGAAAGAAGCTGTATCTACATTAGTAAAACAAGAACAAGAGAGAATCGATGTATTAGCTGATAAAGAAGAATCCCTTTCTCAGCTGTGGAAGGAAATACCTTTCTTTGCAGTAGAAACTGATGAATCAAAATCTGAAAAAATGCAATTGCTCCATGGAACTGGTCCTATAATTAACAAAATAAAAGAGATGGTAAGCTCTAGCGCTGAAGATTTCAGAATTTATGGTAGCGTCTCAGATTTGTTGAGAATGTATCATTCAGATGTATTTGATTGGATTGAAAACACTCCAACTGATCTTAAAATAGTTGCTTCACCTGTAAATAAAACTCCTGAATTCTTATCTGATATGGATTCGTCAAAAATTAAAGCACTCCCATCAGAATCTGAAAACAAATGTTTCATAATCAATGACAAAAAAGAAGTGCTAATATTCATGCGAAATGCAACACATCCTACTAGACAGACTTTTGCATGGTGGTCTGATTCTGAGACTCTGGTTGATTTGATGATTTCTCTTTTTGATTTGTCTTGGGAAAAAGGCGAATCTCTGTATTAACTAAAACCAGTCGTTTTCATACTTGCATTTAATGTAAATGGAAATGCTATTGTAATTTGTGCTTCTAAATTCATCTTAAAAATATCTTGTAATAATCCATGTTCAGCAGGAATATCAAATCATTTTGGTTTAGTTTTTGCCATATTTTTCATCATTTTATCTACCAAATCCTCTATCTGCTCATTTGATAGGATCAATTTTGTTTTTAATTCTGAATTTTCTTTAATTTTGAATAAAACTACACAAAATGAGATGACCGAAGTAACACTTCCAATTATAGTAACCAATAAAATCAGATCAAGAGAATCATTGACTTTGTCTTCCATTATTCTATCTTTTCCATTTAGCGCATCTAGATTATAAGGATCAATTTCCAATGCCTCATCAAAATATTCCAATGCCTCATCAAATCTTCCCAATTCTATAAGAACAGAAGCTTCTCCAATCAATGCTTGAATATTGTCCGGATCAATGGAGAGAATTTTTTCATAGATTTTTTGAGATTTGATGTTTTTTTCTTCCAAGAAATTCAATTCTGCTAGACCTAACAATGTGATGGTGTTGTCTGGTTCAACTTCCTGTGCTGCTAAAAATGCACTTCTTGATTGTTCATATTGATTTAGTTCTAGAAAGACTTGACCTTTCCCATTTAGCGCATCTATGTTATCTAAATCAATTTCAAGAACCTTGTCATACAAAATTAATGATAATTTGTACTGATTCACTGCTAATAACGCATTTGCATTTCCATTTAGCGCATCTATGTTATTTGGATCTATTTTTAGAACAATATTGAAAAACAAAATGGCATCATCGTACTGTTCAATTTTTAATAATACATTTCCACTTCCTAACAGCGCACCAATATTACGATTGTCTTTTTTTAAAACACTTTCAAATTGTTTTATTGCATCGTCATATCTGTCTAAATAATAATAGGAATAGCCTATACCATTAATTGAGTCAAAGTTCTTTGGGTCTGCAGTAAATGCTTTTTCAAAATTTTGTAGTGCAGTAACATATTTCCCTTGAGTTAATAGAATACTGCCTTTTTTGTTTAATGCAGTAACATTATCTGGTTCTGATTCTAAAATTTTATCTAGTTCTACAATTGACTCATCGAATTTTTTTTCTTGATAAAGGCGAGTAAAATTATCTAAATATTGAGTTTCTTCTAAATTAGTTAATCCATATACTGAGGGAAAAATAGGCAATATTATTCCCGATATTATTAAAACTAGAATGAATTTCACTTTTATCTCCTTTTTAAGAACAATGCATCTAGTGCATTGTTTTCATTCTTTTTCTCTTTCGAATCTCTTTTTCATGATGTGAGGACTCTAATGAATAATCATACTGAGGATACATCTTTTCAAATTGCTCTTCGATATAATTTTCATTATGGGAATTTGAATCTGCCATGGTGTTTATGACTCGTCTTCTCTATGCCAAACTGAATCTTTCTGTTTGCATGACTCTGAACAATAATCCGCTTGTGTTTTTAGCATATCTCCACAATAATCACAATGCATTGATTTGTCATATGACCTGTTTTCTGTGGTTATTTCCTTGTATTTTATCAATGAATCAACATACAAAAAATTATTTAAAATCTAATCAATAGTTGATTTTATTCTGGATTAAATCAACTGGCTAAGGAACAAGTTTCCAGAAAAGAACATTTCACACAATAAGTATTTTCCTTATCTTTTAACCCTCAACACTTTCATACTATGGAGAATTAAATACTGTTTAATGACTAATCTGATTCATACTAAACATTTCTCAGCAGTTGTTTTGTCTATTCTAATTCTTACTGGCAGTATGTCTTTGGGAAGTTTTTCTGATGTTGAAGCTCAGACATCCAATCTTTATGTATCTGCAGATAATTCATCATTCAATAATTTTATTTCAGGTCCCCAAGTTATCGAGGTTGTAATTCGTGATCAAAATATCAGTAATACTGGTGAAGGTAAAGGTGAGCCTGATGTTACAGTAAATGGAAAAGATTTACGTATGGTTCAGGCCACTGATGGAAATTGGTATGGTTATTTCTCTGAGCGAAAACAGGCTCAGATAGCTGATAGTACAGTTGGTTTGACTAGTAAAGGACTTGATTTTGGTACATTTTGTTCACGGAACACTTCTATTTTAGGGGTCTCTGTTTCAGAAACCGATGGAATTTCAATACCTGTAAGTGGAATTAATGTTGGTGGGGAAAATGGTAAAAATCCACCCAGCCCGATATCTCAAGACTGTACTTTGACTTTGCCTTATTCAAAAAAATCGATTAACGTTGTACGACAAGTAAAGGAGATGAATACCGGAAATACAAAAGTAAGTCTTGGACAGATTGGCATTACATCAAAAGATCTTTGGCCTTTCATTCAACTATATGATTTTTCAAAAGGTGGCAATGTTGTAATTCAATACAATAAAGGAGGGGGCTCTCAAAAAACAACTCTGACATTTGATTCTGCAGAAAAGTTGATCACACACGAGTTAGACAGAAGCTCTTATACTAGATCATCGGATGTAAATCTAAAAATTAAGGATCTAACTTTAAACATTGATCCTACCTCTGTCGATTCTTGGTCGTTTGGAACCTCTGTTACAAATCCTTCTACATACTATCTGCTTTATGATGAGTCTGGAAAAACTAACTCTGATGGAACTGCAGGAGCTGTAAATCTTGTACCTAATCTTAATTCAATGATGTTTAAAGACAACGGGGTTCTTAAGATAAATCCCAATTTGCAGGGACAATCAAATGTCCTGACTATCCAAGATAATAGTCATTCTGAAACAAACGGTGATGGGGAAATCGATATTTCCTTAATCTCCTCAAATGAGGGCTCTATTGGGGTTGGAAAGCAACCCGTAACAATTACTGAAACCTCTCCAAATAGTGGAATCTTTACCACTTATGATCCAAACAATGATTCTGTTTTAATTACAACACAAAATGCTCAAAGAGGAACCTCTGCTTCTATAGAATATAACAAAAAACCATTGACTCTTCTCATAGGATTTGGAAAAGCTAGTTTGTCCCTTGATGAACGACTAAAAGGAACTGAATGGAATTCCGGTGAAGAAATGCCCGTCATACTAATTGACTCTGATGCAAATAAAAATAATCTAGAAAAAGAAGATCTTGATCTTTTTAATCCTTCATACAAAGCAATTCCTGCATTAAGCACTGGAAATCCATACACCTTGGGAGAAAGTGGGACTGAATCAGACAGTAAGATTTCTGCATCATTTTTAGATGGATTTGTTTTGAATCCACACACTCCTGAACAATTCACTCTTTCAGGTGCCATTTTAGGTACAACATCGTCAGTAATAGTTGAAAAATTCAGTGATAGGGCAAGAATAGATCCTTACAATAATTCAGATTCGGATGCTCTAATAATTGATCTTAAGACAAATCTCAATAAACTTTATTCTTCAATAAACAATCCATTTGATTCTACGACAAATTTTAGAGGAACAAACATGTTTAATTTTGATTTACGTTCAATTAACAACACTATCGGAAATATCGACATTTACTTGTTAGTTGGAAAAACTTCTTCTCCAATTCTTGATTCTTCAGGAAATCCCACATCTGACATAACTGCAATTAAAATTGCATCTGATTCATCTTTACAAAATCTAATCAATTTAAATTCTACATTACAAGTTACAAATCCTTCGTTACTTCATTCTAATTTATTTTCAAGTTCATTTTCTGGAAATGAGCAAATAGGATTAATGTTTTCATATCCAAAAATTCAAAATATGGGAACTGAAACAAGACCCATTGTTGCTGACTTTTTCTCTTACGGATTAATTAAAGACGGGCAATCCAAAGATGAACGAATTGCAAATCAAATAATTCGTTTGGAATTAGAAGAATTGACAACAAATTCTGGAAAGTTTAGAGGGAGTCTTGAGTATATTATGTTAAATCAATTAAATATTTTTGATTCGAAAACATATGAAAAAATAATCCCAATTGATGACGAACCAATTTTTCTAGTAGTTGATGAGTTAAAAGGAAAAGATTCTCCAAGAGTTAATTATAATGACTTGGGTTCTGATGGAATCTTTACTGCAGTTTCAGACCAACAAGATGTTCTTGCTCATATGGGAGTGGTTGTGCTTTCTGTAAAAACATTCAAGCCTGGAGATAATGTGGGTGTGACATTATCTGATAAAGATCTTAACACTGATTCTGATTTAATTGAAATTTACACCGTTGTTGATCCTTCAAAATATCCAAATGATCCTGCTGTAGATACAATCGGTCTCCCAAACCTAGGGTTAACTAGTGACAATCAACCATATGGAAGATTATTAGAAATCACATTTGATGATGAATCTTGGTTGAAATCTTCTGTTTCTAAAAACGGAAAATCATGTTCTTTAATTTCTGGAAGTGATGGGTTGGCTTCAACTGGTTTTACCCTAGTTGAAACTGGAAGTAAGACTGGGGTGTTTACTGGTGATTTTAAAATTCCATCTCAATACTGCTCAAGAAATAGTGGGGGCACAGTCAAGTCAACAACTGGAGTGGATATTGGTGCGCGATATTATGACTTTAGAGGACAATCAAGTCAAGCTGCAATTACTAGTGCAAGTGCAGCAGTTGGTGCAACAAGTGGTAGTGTTCAACTTGATAGAACAAGCTATCCTGTCCCGATAGGCTCTGTCAATGATTTTTTTAATACAGGCAAGTCCACTTCCACTAGGCCTAACAGTTTATCGATTTTCCCATATCATTTAACAGCAATTACCAAAAACGGTGATGCTAATGCAATTGATTCAGGTGAGGAAATTGGACCTCGGGATACTGTACTTTATGTCCGCATTTATGATGATGATTATAACTTATCTCCAAATGGGGAAGACAAAATTTCTCAAAATATTTCAGGAACTAATGGACCAGTTAAAGTATTTGTAACTCGTGGAAGCTCCAGTTTACTTTTAGCAACAGCTGGAGGTGAGAATGCAAAAACTGGAGTAATTACAACTGGTAAAGATATCAAAAGTAGTGTTACTAGAGAACTTGGACCTATAGTGGAAACTTCTCCTAGTTCTGGAATTTTCCAATTTAGTTTGCCCGTTAGATATGTTGATGGTCCATCCTCTTCCAAATGTCCCATTACTCCTGATTCTGGATTTACAAAGTTAGACAAAACAAAATCTGGAGTTTTGTCAAGATTCGATATGTCTCCGTCCGAAGGTAATTATTGTATATTACAAGGTGATGTGATTACCGTAGAATACTCTGATCAAACAGATGCATCAGGTTCTCAAAGAATCGTTACTGATTCAGCCGTATTTGATCTTCGAATTGGTTCATTACAATCTGATAAACAATCTTACATTATTGGACGTGATGCATTGATTACACTAGTTGATCCTGATCTTGACTTTGATTCTAAAAAGGCAGAGACGCATTCACTTGATGTCTTAGAATGGAACTCAGCTAATATCAAGACTACTATGGGTAAGATGGGCGGTACAGTAACAAAAAATGGACAAATCTTTGATGCACAACCTGTTGGATTGCGTGAAACTGGTGATTCAACTGGAATTTTCCAAACTATTGTAAAAATTCCTTCTGAAATAAATGGAAAATCTCTTGATAGGGGTGAGTCAATTAAATTAACATATACTGATTGGGGTACATCTGGTTCTGATTTTGTAGGAAAGAATGATCAAAAAATAGAAATGAAGTTTTTCACGTCTAACTTTCAATCTTTGATCTCTTTAGATAAGAAAGTGTATACGTGGACTGACAAAGTATACATCACAATTGTAGCTCCTGACCACAATTTTAATGAAAATAAAATAGATGAGATTGGTTCAAAATCTACAAATGAAATAAAAATTTCAACCCGTGCAAACAAACTAACTCAATACAAGCTTGTTGAAACTGGAGGTGATACAGGGATTTTTACTGGGGAAGTAACACTAACTGGATTCAAACATGATGCTGATGGAAATCCAAGAACGGGCGACATTGATGGAATTGACACCACTCCTAGAACTGAACCAAAAAGTGGAGGAGGTCCAACAAACGGTTTCTTGGAAACTAAAAATGATGATGGTCTTACTGTATCATTTCAATTTACAGACAGAGAAACATCAACAGAGTCTGCATTGATTAGATGGAATATTGGAAATGTAGAATGGGTTCAAGGCGCAACATCTGCAAATGGAAACGGGATTATTCGAGTAGTTGATCCTGATATGAATCTCAATCCTGATATTGTAAACACCTTTTTGATTGACATGTGGTCTGATTCGGATCTTGGTGGCATTGATCTCACTGTAATTGAAACAGGGCCTGCAACTGGAATCTTTGAAGGCTCTGTCACATTTACCACAAGAGATCAATCATCTGGTCATAAATTACGAGTAAATGAAGGTGACTATGTTACTGCAAAATATGAAGACAACACGTTGCCAAAACCCTATTCAAGAACGGATGAACTAAAAATTACCTCTAGCATTCCTGTTGGCCCTGTGGTTCCTCCTCTGGAGCGCGTTCCTGTGTCAAATCCACGTATTGTTGATTCTTTTGGTAACTCAATTAATTTAATCAAAGTAGATAGTCAGGTCCAAATTTCTGCAAGCCTTGTAAACAACAACGTTGGAACTCAACCCTTTACTTATTTAGTTCAGATTCATGATTCGTCAAATGCTGTAAATTCATTATCTTGGATTGCTGGAACTTTATCGAAAGGACAGTTATTGTCTCCTTCCGTGTCTTGGACTCCTGATGCTCCTGGAAAATATACTGCAACAATTTTTGTTTGGGATAATCTAAAAAACCCTATTGCAATCAGTCCTACCATTGATTTTGAAATCAGTGTGTCATGATCTTTTAATAGTTCTAAATTCAAACTATTATCATGAATAACAAGACTATTTTTGTTGTATTTTTTACTGTCTCAATATTGTTACTAGGGACAATATCCAGTTCTGTCAATCTTATTCCTTCAGCTGATGCATTAAAGGGACAAGGAGTCCCATCATCACAATATGGTTCTGCCACAAAAGGAATTGTCTGTGGAGACAAATTATGTTCTGAAGTGGAACAAGAAGAAAAGAAAGTAGAAAAGAAAATAGAAAAGAAAGCAGAAAAAAAGGAACAAGCCAAAACAGAAAAGAAAGAATCTGAAAAAAAGAAATTAGATGACAAAGCAGCATCTGAAAAAGCAAGATATGATGAATTGTCATTACCGCCTAGAACAATAAAAACTGGAACTGTCACGTCTACACAAGATCCTGGACAAGGACATGAAAATCATCAATTAGCAATAATCTTACCTCCTTCTGATAAAGTATATCGTGGAATATTTGCATTCACTGTCTCTGAAAATGTTCAACTGGTAACCCTTCATGGCCCTCTGAAAAATGGTGAAGACAAGGGACAAGCAATTTGGTCTCCAGATGGTAAAACAAAATATGCTTTGACTTTTGTTCCTTTAGATGCCTCCGCAGGAACTTGGGCATTTGCTGGTAATGCTTTGGCCGTGCATACCATGAATGAAGATCCATTTACTGTTTCATACTCGGTTGCATATAGAGAAAGAACTCTCTCTGATACTGTAAAAAGTGAAACCATCACGTCTACACAAGATCCTGGACAAGGACATGAAAATCATCAATTAGCAATAATCTTGCCTCCTAGGCCTTATGCTTATTTTGGAACTTTGGGATTCTCTGCATCTGAAGATGTTCAGTTAGTAGCACTCCATGGTCCATTACAACCGGGTCAAGGTGCACATGGACAAGCAATCTGGACCCCTGATGGAAAAACATTCTATGCATTAACTTTTGTAGATAAAGAAACTGCAATGGGTACTTGGCAATTTACTGGTAATGCCGTTGCATTACACACAATGAAAGATACTCCATTTACCGTAAGCTATTCTATAGCTACTGGCCAATAGTCTCATATTGAACAAAATCGTTTAATTGTGACAAAATTTTATGGATGATGATTTTAATTCTTTTTCAAACCTATATGCATTTTTTAATACCCATTCCCTCTGATAATTGATGCCTATTTTTCTGGATATGCACAAATTGGGAGATTACACCAAAGAGCAATTAATTATGGGATTAGAAGATAAAGCAGACGAATTTGGTGTTACAGTACATCAGATGATGTTTAATGAAAAGGAAGATATCTTGCATTGTATTTGTTCTGCCTCTGATATAGAATCTGTAGAAAAACATCATATGAAATTTAACACAAAATGCGATAAAATTTTTCCAATTGATGAAATAAAAACTGATAAAATTACCAAAGACGAGAAATTAAAAGTGATTGGGGAGCTTTCTTCTCGATTTGCACACGATATTAGAAATCCTTTAACCGTTATACAATCCTCTGTGGATATTTTAAAATCAAAATATCCTGATATATCTAAAAAAGAAAATGTCAAATTTGATATGATAAAATCTGCAATAGATAGAATTGAACATCAAATAGATGATGTATTGGGATTTGTAGCCTCCAGGAAACTAAATTTTAATTTAAACAACATAACTGAAATTTTGGATTCCTCGCTTACAGGTATGGCCATTCCTAAAAAAATATCTGTGAATAAATCCCAAAATAATGTCCCTCTTTATTGTGATTTTGAATCCATACGTGTTCTTTTTGTAAATATTATTCTTAATGCGATACAAGCAATGAACAATTTTGGAAAAATAGATATCAAAATAACTCGAGATGCGGATAATGTTTTAATCTCTTTTGAAAATTCTGGACCTAGCATACCTGAGAAAATAATTCCAAAAATATTTGATCCTTTGTTTACTACTAAACAAACAGGTACTGGTTTAGGTCTAGTTAGTTGTAAACAAATTGTAGACGCGCATGGTGGTAAAATAGAAGTAACAAACAACCCTACAACATTCACTGTAATTTTACCTCAAAAACACATATCATAATTTATTGTTTGACTGCAAGAGTAAAAGATTCGAAGTACTTATGAACATAATAATTTTATCGTGAGTGGTTAAAAATTAGATTTTTGTCATCTTCATTTTCTGTTCCTTTATGCGGATGGAACCTTAAAAAAGAACACTGGAGTGGTGGACCGAATGGGATTTGAACCCACGACCTTTGCGGGAAACTGATTTCCTTACGCAGTGTGAGTGCGTCATCCAAACCAAACTAGACGACCGGTCCGACTAAATTAATCCAAGGGAGTTTTTTTGTCTTTGCTATTTGGATATGTCACAATTACCTTGGGCTTTATTACTGATTTAAAAAATAATTATCATGTCTTTGCAAGATTTTGATGCTTTAATTGATAGGATGAAATTAGCTTTTGAATATGCTGATAACCTAGGACAATATGTGGAGGCGGCCAAAGTTTTGTATCAAATGAACGATCAATTACCAGATGATCTGCAACTAACTTTTGAAGAATTAGATGATCCTGAAGATGCAAAATCGTTTGTAAAGAAATATTACGTTGAACTAAAATCTGCAATTGTATCTTATAGGCAAAAATTGATGAATTTCTAATTCTACTTCTTAACGCCGAGATTTCTATTCTTTAGTCTCAAGTATGGATTTCTGCATTTTCTGCATCGTGTTGCATCGATGTCATTTCTACAACCGCATTTGAAACAAATTTTCATTACAAGACGTGCTTGTTGAGCAATTCTTTTCTTCTCGGGGTCTGTAACTGGCATTTAATTGTCTCCTTAATCTCTCTCTTTTATTCTAATCGGATTTTTCCATCTTTCCTGCTAGTAATACTGGCACTTCTGCAGGTCTTTTGGCTACTGGGATGTTTGCTTTGTTAAACATGGATACCTTGGATTCTGCTGAACCATAAGTTCCCATTACGATTGCTCCTGCATGACCCATTCTTTTTTCTTTAGGAGCTGCTCTTCCAGCAATATATGCCACTGTTGGTTTGTTAAATCCACTGTCGATAATTCTCTGAGCCAATATTTCTTCAGAGTCCCCACCAATTTCGCCCACTACTACGAGTCCCTCCAAATCAGGAATGTCTTTGACCATATCAAATGCATCAATAAGCCTTGTACCATTTATTGGGTCTCCTCCAATACCAATTGTGATTGATTGACCAAATCCAGAATTTGTCAGTGCATCTGAAATTTCATAGAGCAATGTTCCACTTTTTGATAATACTGCAATTTTTCCAGCTTTGAAAGGTGTGGGCGGCATTATTCCAATTTTGATTAGTTCTGGAATCATGATTCCTGGAGTATTTGGGCCAATCACTATTGCACCTTTTTGTTTTGCAAGTTCTAGAGTCTCCATGGTGTCTCTAATTGGAACGTGCTCTGGAATTGCGACTAGTAATTTGATTCCTGCATTTAATGCATCTTTAGCAGCTCCGAGAAAGAATTTTGCTGGAACAAAGATTATTGAAATTTTAGCATTTGTTGCATCTACTGCCTCTTGCATTGTGTTGTAAATTGGAACTTTGTCTTCAAACTTTTGACCTCCTTTACCTGGGGTAACTCCTGCAACAACATTGGTTCCATATGCTATCATCTGTTTTGCATGAAGTGAACCATATGCGCCAGTAATTCCTTGAACAATTACTCCTTTGTTTTTGTAATCTGGATCTTCTGGTTTTCCTTTTAGTAATTCAAAAATATCTGTCATTTCTTCACTCCCATCACTGCAGCATTAATTGCTTCTTCAACAGAACCAAATATGTTGGTTCTAGAACCTTGAAGCATTTCTTTTGCTTTTTCTGATTCTGTTCCTTTTAGTCTTGCAAATACTGGTAAATCAATTAGATTATTTTCATATGCTTTGAGAAATGCTTCTGCAACAACAGTTGTCTTTACAATTCCCCCATAGAGATTTACAAGAATTCCTTTCACTCTATCTAATTTACTAATCAAAGTCAATGCCTCATATACAGATTCAGTTGTTGCACCTCCGCCCACATCTAAGAAACATGCAGGTTTTCCACCGTTATCTGATAGCATATCTAATGTTGACATTACAAGTCCTGCACCATTTCCGACAACTGCAATGTCTCCATCTAATTCTACAAGGGAAAATCCGCTCTTCTCAGCTTGTTCCTCAATAGCTGTTTTTTCTTGATATTTTTGTAATTCAGGATGTCTGAAATTACTGTTATCATCTGTTACAAATTTACCATCAAGTGCCATAATTGTGTCATCTTGCATGATAGCTAATGGGTTAATTTCTACAAGTTCTGCCTCTTTTTCAATTGTAAGTTTTGATAATTTTTTTAGTGTGTCGACAAATTGCTCTGCTGTGTTCCCTTCTAATCCAATTTCTTTTGCAACTTCTTTTGCAAGTTCATCAGATACTTCTCCTAATCCTACTTCTTTGATAATTTGGTTTTTGACTGATTCAATTTCCACTCCTCCTTCTGCTGATGCAATTATGGTGTAACATCTTTTTGAGCGATTCAAAAATAATGAAAGATACAATTCTTTTTTGATGTCTGCCATCTTTTCTAGCAAAATTGCTCTTGCTTTTTCCCCCTTGATGGTCAAATCCATTACTTGAGGGTATTTCAACTCAAATTCATCATCATTTTGACATTTTTGAATGCCTCCTGCTTTTCCTCTGCCTCCTACTGGCACCTGAATTTTAATTACAAATGGATATCCTAACTCTTTTGCATGTTTTCTACCTTCTTCGATATTCGTTGACGATATGCTGTCAAGAAGATTGATTCCATATTCTCGGAATAATTCTTTAGCCTGAAATTCTAGTAATTGCATGCAAAAATCATGAAATTTACGGTCTTTATTAACTATGATACTATTTTAATTGCTCATCTAGAAAATCAATCATTTCTAAAAAGCGATCTTTACTTTTTCTCAACAATTCTTGGGGATACTCTTCAATTGTAAATACAAATTGTTGATGAAAACTCGGAACTAAAATCCCTCCAGATGTGACCATCTGCTCAATTACATATCCTTTGGTAAGCGTGCAAACAATTTCTTCATAGGACTCTTCTTCTTCTTCTAGAGTTTGTCTGTACAGGACAATTGGTCTGTTTGTTTTTGCTACAATGTTTGAGCCTTTTTCTAACAGATCTGACAAGTGCTGAATCTGCCATGCATCTAGGCTGATCTGCTTTACCATGATAATAATATGTGATTTTTCTATTTAACCCTGATAAAACAACGCATCTTCACAACATGTCGTCATTAAAGTCACATTAATTGAGAATTTAAAATAAAGAAAATGATTTGGCACTTAGGCCATATCTAATGCTCTAGAATGTTTTCTTGTATGTGGTCTTTCACCTGCATACTTTCTTCTCATGTGCCCTGATGGTCTTCCATAGATTAGTTCTAGGAACCAAGACTCATGTTCGATCTCTTCAGCGAGAATATCTTTTGCAATATCGTATGTTGCAGGATCTTTGCCTAATGTCATCTTGCAAATTTTATCCCAGTTGACAATTGCGCCTTGTTCTGCTTTGAGACATTTTTCTAGAATTGCTTTGTGATCTGTTGGATTTGCTGGAAGTTGTAAGAATTCACAACCGGAAATTTTGATAAATTCTGTTGCATCATTTGGAAGAGCCCCACCTAATTGGTAGATTCTTTCAATACATGATTCAAAGTGGCTAAGATCTTCTAATCTTGCATCTTCGATAATTCCTTTGAGTCCTTCTCCTTCCATACCTGTACAATGTGCCCTGAGATTGGTAAAGTAATAGTATGCAGTAAATTCTACTGCTGCATTTTTGATTAACTCTTTTACCAATTCATCGACATCAAGGCCATTTTGTTTTAGAATATTGATTCCAACCACATTTGGTTTTGATTCGGACATTTAATTATGGATTTTTTAGTAGTAATAAAAATATTTCATAAAATATTATAATTTGATTTTCAGAGGAGGTGTTAGAAAATATCGGTTGGGGGACCTTATGTTTTATTCCTCTGAAATCTGAATCTGTTTTGCAATAGTAATAAATAAAAAATATGTTTGCAGTGCACTCATTCTAAACCTTTGAAATGACTATTCTACTGATATTCTAATTTTTTGTCCGTCAATATCATCTTCTTTGTATTCTTTACAAGAATCTGTAAAATTGACTTGCTTTACTCTAACTAAAAATGCCAAATCTTCTGCTTTCTCTTTCATCATTTCAAGTGATTCTTCATCTAATTCTAAAATTGATGCTACATCTAAAACATCAGTTGGTGTATATCCTCTTTCTTTTCTTAGAGTCTGCAGTCTTCTGGCAATATCTTTTACTAATCCTCTTGCCATCATCTCTCTGTTTCTTGATGTTGAGATTAGAACTGTGTAGTTATCTCTTTTTGCAACTGCAAAATTTTCACTTGCATCAAAGTCTATGATGAAATCTTCATTATCTAATGAAATTATTTCCCCGTCAATTTTAAAATCATATTTGGATTCTTTTTGCAACGCTGAAATTATTTCTTCTGGATCTGTTTCGTTAAATGTTGAAACTAATTTGCCCATGTGTTGTTTTGCTTTTGGTCCGATCCTTTTTCTTTCCAACTCTACAATTCCTTTAACTGGCAATCCTAATTGTTTTAATTCCAAAATCTGTTCTAGTCCTGATCCTTTTTCGGTTTCAACAATGCTGAATTTTTCAACATTGAGTTGTGATTGTAATAGTTCTGATAATGATTCCAGCTTTGCTTTTTGTCCTTTTTTCACACAAATCTTAGCCTCATTTAATGGCCATCGCCTCTTTAGCTTTCCTTTCATTCTTGCTGCAGATGAAATGGATACAACGTCTTTCATGATGTCAAATGATTCTTCAATCTCTTCATTGACTAGTGATTCTTGATATGAAGGCCATTTGTCAAGTAGGATGCTTGGCTTTCCTTGGAATACTGTTTGATAGAGATGCTCACTTGTAAATGGGCAAAATGGGTGTATCAAAATATCTAATGTTTTGAGCACCTCGCTGAGAACTGCATAGATTGACAATCTCCTGTTTTTCTTTTCCTCACCCTCGTCCCATAATTCCCCTCTCGTAATTGGAATGTATATCTGACTTAGATTGTTTATTATGAAATCATCAATTGCTTTTGCACCTTCATGGAATTTACATGTCTGGTTTTTTTCAGTTAGAGTTTGAATTAATTTTTGAAGTTTGGATAATAACCAAATGTCTGGTGATGTTAGTAGATTGTTTTTCTTTGCCCATTCTATTGTGTTTGTTTGATCAAAATTGTCATATTGACTATTCTGTTGAAAGTACAGATGTAGATTGAATAGTGTGTTGATTACTTGATATGGTCTTGACATGAGCTCGTCTGTACTGAAACTTAGTGGCTCAATTGGACTTGCTTTCCACATGAAATAGAATCTTATCAGATCTGCTGGATATTTTTGAAGTAGTTCTGCCCCTTCTATGACGTTTCCTTTGCTTTTACTCATCTTTCCCCCTTTCTCATCTAGAACATGGCCTTGAAACAAGAATGCTTTGTATGGGGGTATTGGCGCATTATTCAGAATTACATTTTCGATAAGCAGGGTATATGCCCATCCTCTAGTTTGATCAATGCCTTCTGTAAAAAACGGTGCTGGAATTTCTTTCTTGTATTCTTCATCAGTCAATGATGAATATGGTGCAGAACCACTGTTGTGCCATGTATCTAACACATATTCTTCTCTTTTTGTATTGACACTGCTACATTTTTTACATTTTATCGTAATGTTGTCAATCCATGGTCTGTGTAATTCAAAATTAGGTCCATCTGGTAATTTGTCTGCTGATTCTACAATGTCTTTTCTTGTAAAAAACCAGTTTTTTTCACCACAGTCTTCACAATTCCAAACTGGTAATGGGCATCCCCAAATCCTTTCTCTGGAAATACACCATGGGTGCCTTTCTTTGATGATTCCGAGAAATCTATTTTTTGGCTGCTCAAAAAAATACTCTACGCTTTCTGCAGCATCAATTGCTTTGTTTTCTAGTCTGTCTAATTTGTAAAACCAACCCCTTCTTGCAAGCCATACAATTGGATGGTGTGATCTCCAACAGAGTGGATATTTGTGTTTGATTTTACCAATCTTCACTAATGCATTATGTTCTTTGAGATCTTCTACAATTGGTCTATCTGCATCTCTTACAAACATCCCTTGGTATTTGCCTGCTTTCTCTGTGAATTTTACCTCGTCATCAATGGGGCTGAAAATTTTGACTTTGCGCTTATTTGCAATTTTGATGTCTTCCTCACCATTTGCAGGGGATAAGTGTACTAATCCACTACCAGTACTTGCATCTACAAATGTCTCAGATACTGCAATATGATAATTATCTAGCTTTGATATTTCATTTAGCTCTGGAATTAAATCTAATAACGGATGAATGTATTTTTTCCCTTCAAATTCAGAACCTTTTACAAATTTTTCAATTTCATATTTTTCAATTTTTAATTCTGTCATGAATTCTTCCAATCTGGTTTTTCCAACTATCCATGTTTCGCTTTCTACTTTGACACATGCATAATCTTCTTCAGGCTGTAATCCTACCATTGCATCTGTAACAAGAGTAAAAGGCATAGTAGTCCATACAATCAAAAATGCATCTTCATTGACTAGTTTGACCTTGTAGTACAGTGATGGATCTTTTACTTCTTCATATCCTTGATTTACTTCTGCATGACTAAGTGATGTTTGGCAACTTGGGCAATATGCAATAACTGTAAAATCTTCCTCTAGAATTTTGTTCTCGTATGCTTTTTTGAGTACTTGCCATTCTCTTTCAATAAATTCATCTCTAAAAGTCCAGTATGCTTTCTCATGATTAAATGACATCCCTAACAATTCGTCAACTTCTACCCATGTCTTGTTGAATTTCTCAACGACTTTTTTGCATTCTGATACTATTCTCTCAATGCCAAATTCTTTGATGGCCTCTGTCTTCCCTCCTGAAACTCCAAGCTCTTTTTCAACTTGCAATTCTACAGGGAGTCCTTGCGTATCCCATCCTCCATTGAATTCAATTTTTTTACCTTGAAGTGTATTGAATCTGTACCACAAATCTTTGATGACTCTGCCTCTTAGATGACCTGCATGTGGAATCCCATTCATTGTTGGTGGCCCTTCTATGAATCGAATTTTTTCAGGTTTATCTGATGCAAAAATTTGTTTTTCTAAATTAATGGATTTGATGTATTCCTTTACTTGAGATTCTATTGCTTTTGCGTCAAATTTGGTGGAAAGTTCCATCTGGATTTTGGTATGTTTGTGGCATTATAAAGCTAAATTGATTTTTTGAGACTTGGATTATATAATTGGGTGAAAGATAATTTTTGTTGGTAAATGTCTTAGTGGTAGGTTCTGGTGGCCGAGAACATGCATTGTCTTGGAAATTGTCCCAAAGCAGCAAAGTTGATACTGTTTTTACAGCACCTGGAAATGGGGGCACTCAAAACAATGTTTCTATTAATGTCGATGATTTGGATGGCCTAGCTGATTTTGCTCAAAAAAATAATTGTTTTACTGTAGTTGGACCTGAAGATCCTCTTGCCGCAGGAATTGTTGATAAATTCAACAAACTCAATCTCCCTATTTTTGGACCTTCTCAAAAAGCAGCTCAACTTGAATCCAGTAAGATTTGGGCAAAAAATTTCATGAAACGAAATGAAATCCCTACTGCCCGTTTTGAAATATTTGATGATGCTCAAAAAGCTCAAGAATATGTGAAATCCCTTGATTACAATGTAGTTGTAAAGGCAGATGGCCTGGCAGCTGGAAAAGGAGTGATTGTGTGCGATAGCAATGATGAGGCTTTGGCTGCAATCCAGACAATACTTGTAAAAAAGACATTTGGTGATGCTGGAAATCGGATAATTATTGAAGAAAGGATTGATGGGGTAGAGGCATCATACATCGCTCTGTCTGATGGCGATGTTGCAATCCCTATGGCTTCTAGCCAAGATCATAAGAGAATTTTTGACAATGATGAAGGTCCTAACACTGGTGGTATGGGCGCATATTCTCCAACTCCTATAATTGATGATGATTTGGCAAAAATCATACAAGAACAAATTATTGAAAAAACAATCCTCGCAATGAAAAATGAGGGAATTTTGTTTAAAGGGTTTTTGTACGCCGGTATTATGATTAGAGATGGAAAACCATATGTTTTAGAATACAATGTTCGAATGGGTGATCCTGAATGCCAACCAATTACCATGAGGATGGATTTTGATTTATATGATTATTTTGCTGCAAGTGTAGATGGCCGATTGTCTTCTTTGCCTCCAGCTTCTTGGAAATCCCAATTTGCAGTATGTGTTGTTTTAGCATCTAAAGGATATCCAGAATCTTATTCAAAAAATGATGAAATTTCTGGATTTGATTCTATTCCAAAAGGGTCTTTTGTTTTTCATGCTGGCACAAAAAAATCTGACGGTAAAATTTTTTCAAACGGTGGACGCGTTTTGGGTGTCACCGCATTAGGTGATACTCTAAGATCTGCAATTGCAAATGCATATTCTGCAACTCAGAAAATCACATGGTCTCAAAAATATTACAGACGTGATATTGGAAAAAAAGGATTGTCTTATCTCTGAGTTTGCAGAATCTGATCTTCAGTAACAATCCAATCAATTAGCACATCATGCTCTGATTTTGGAATGTTTTTGATGATTTGTTTTTCCAATGTAAGTGAAATTGTTGCAGTTTTGTTTTTTGCCAAAAATTTGTCATAAAATCCATGACCATATCCTAATCTTACTCCTGTAGGGGATATTGCAACTGTTGGAACCAAAATCACATCTAGATTGTTATTTACTGGACAGTCGTCTTTTGGCTCCATTATGTCAAAACTGCCATGTTCCAGGCTTGAAAAACTGCTAATTTTTCTAAATTCCATGGAATCTCCTATGACTTTTGGCAAAAACACCTCTTTTCCCTGACTGAGTAATTCTTGGATGATGTCTTGTGTAAATATCTCACTTCCTATTGGATAGTATGCTCCTATTTTTTGAGCATCTCTGAACGCAAAAATTTTCTTTAATTTTTTTTGTATCTTTCCACTTGCAATTTTCATTAAATCAAAAGATGTGTTGTCTCTTTTTTCTAAAAGAAGATTTCGAAGTGATTCTTTTTCGGGATTATTGTCCAATTTGACTACTCAATGATGCTGCAGTGATGGTGTTTTTTAATAGCATTGCAACTGTCATAGGCCCAACTCCCCCAGGAACTGGAGTTGCAAAAGATGCTTTTTTAATAATCTCGTCATAATTTGAATCTCCTACTAGTTTTTCTTGGAATCTTGAAATTGCGACATCAATCACAATTGCTCCTTCTTTGATCATTTCGGGCGTTAATGTGAATTTATTTCTGTCTCCCACTGCTGTGATAATGATATCTGCTGACTGACATAATTCAATTAAATTTTTGGTCTTAGAATGACAAGTTAGTACTGTTGCATTTTTTTCTAACAATAAATGATATAGTGGTTTTCCTACTAAGTTACTTCTGTTAATTAGTGCAACATTTTTTCCTTCCAAATCAATATTGTGATAATTAAACATCTCCATGACTCCTGATGGAGTGCATGCTACCAATGCTGCCTTTTTCATTGCAAGCAATCCTACATTATGTGGAGTTAAACCATCCACATCCTTTAATGGTGATATTCTTGATATGATTGCAAATTCATCTAATTGCTTTGGTAGTGGGAGCTGTACTAGAATTCCATGAATTGAATTATCTGAATTTAATTCGTCAATAATTTTTGTTAATTCTGACTGTGTGATGTTGGCATCAAGTTTATGATCTTTGGTGACTATTCCAACCTCTTCACAAGCCTTGTGCTTATTTCTTACATATGTGGCAGAAGCTGGATTGTCTCCTACCAAGACTGTGGCCAAACATGGAGAAATTCCCTGATTCTTCAATTCTACTACAGCTTTTTTGACTCTGTCTTTGACTGATTGAGCAATAATTTTGCCATCGATTCTGACCCCTACCATGCTCTGGTTCTGCTTTGTAGATATTTAATTCTTGGAATTTATGTTGAAAATCTAGGAAAAGAAATTAAATGGTTGTTTTTCAAGTCATGTCATGTTTGTAATGATTGCAGATATTCAACTCAAAGATGGCGTTGAAGAAGATTTCAAAAGCTGGTTTGCTGAATCAAACAAAGTTTTGTCTAAATTTCCTGGATTTATCTCAAGAAAATTTCTAAAATCCTCTGATGGTAGCTACAGGATTCTTGTAGAGCATGAGAGTAAAGAGACTTTTATCAAAATGCACCAAAGTCCAGAGCATGAGAAAATTCATCCAACTGGACATTCTTTTATGAGTGCAGATCCTCAAAGAAAAACATACACTGTAGCTGCTGAATAAAATTGAAGATAGAGTATGATTTAGATACATACCTTGAAAAAATAAAAAACAATAATTCTTACTTTGATACTTTTATCAATAAAGATAGTTTAGCTACAGGTATTTTGTTTCTAAAACCTGGTGAAGAAGATACACAAACTCCTCATGATAGTGATGAAGTATATTTTATCATTTCTGGTGACGGATATTTAAAAATCAAAAACAAAGATTACAAAGTATCAAAAGATAAATTATTTTTTGTTGCAAAAGATGTAGAACATTTTTTTCATGGGAACACAAAAGAGCTTAAGGTATTGTATTTTTTTGGTGGCCATGATTCCTAACTGATTATAGTTCTTCTTCCAGATATTTTGATTTTCTTTCTCGCAAAAAGATTCACTGCTTCAGGGTAAATTCTGTGCTCTTCTTTTAGAATTCTTTTTGAGAGGGATTCTTCTGTATCTTTTTCATCAACTTTCACAACAGCTTGGATGATTACTGGCCCTGTGTCCATCCCTGCATCCACAAAATGCACTGAGCATCCTGAGACTTTGGCCCCATATTCCAATGCCTGTTTTTGTGAATTTAATCCAGGAAATGCGGGTAGCAAGGCTGGATGGATGTTGATTATTCTGTTCTTGTATTTTTTTACAAATTCTGGACTGATTATTCTCATAAATCCTGCAAGACACACAAGACCATTTTTTGGGGTTACCCCATATTTTGTTAGGGCTGAAATGATTTTTTTATCATATTCTGCTCTGCTACCTTTGAATCCTTTACTCTCAATAACTTCGATTTTAACTCCTAATTTTTCTGCAATTTTTAGGCCCTTTGCATCTTGTTTATTAGAAATAACTACTGCTGGGTTGATTGGAATTTTCTTCTTCTTAATTGCCTTTAAGATAGATTCCATGTTGCTCCCGCGACCTGAGATTAGAATTCCTAGATTTAGCAACTAGTCAATACTAGATCAAACCTGCAATTTATATCAAATCCAAATAATTTGATTTTCATTGCCTAGCAAAGTCAGGATGACAAAAAACGGAATCCTGTGTGAGGTTGATGATAAACGAGTTTTATTGGATCCAAAAAATGGTGATGTTACCGGAATCAATTTTGTATCTCATGCCCATTCTGATCACCTTCCTTCAAAAAATGGAGGTACCATCCTATCTTCCATTGAGACCAATGAGATAGCTAATTTACGTGGTTTTAAGATGGAAAATCATATCGAATCACACGATGATTTTTCTTTAATTAACAGTGGACACATTCTTGGTTCAAAAGGTCTTCTTTTTGATGATGTCTTCTATACTGGTGATGTATGTACTAGAGATCGTGGGTTTCTCAAAGGGGCAAAAATTCCAAAATGCAAAACACTCATCACTGAATGCACATTTGGATTACCTGAATTTGTTTTCCCAAAACTTGATGATACTCTAAAACAAGTAAACGAATTGATTTCTGAACTTTACGGGAAAGGGGTCCCTGTGATTTTGATGGGATACCAGTTAGGAAAAGCACAAACTATTACTCAGTTTTTTGGTCACTGGGGACCTCTATACCTTCATGATTCTGTAAAAGATATGAATTCTTTACATCGCAAATTTGGTGTGCCTCTCAAAGATGGAATTGGACACACTGAGGCTGAAAAAAAAGGGTTGTTAGAAAAAAAGCCTTGGATTATGGTTGCTCCGATGCTATCAAGTAAAAACAAATTTGTTCAAGATATGAAATTGAAATACGGTGCTGTAACAATTGGATTTAGCGGATGGGCACAATCGACAAAATACTCTTTTGGACGGCGTACTGACTACTCCATTCCCATGAGTGATCATTGCGATTACAATGAATTAATTGATTTGGTGATCCAATCCGGAGCAGAACAAGTATACACTATACATGGTTTTGTAGATGAATTTGCAGAAGATTTGAGAAAACGTGGTATTGGTGCACAACCTTTGCTTGAAAATTCATTAGATAATTTTACTTAGTAAATTCATTGCATTCACAATTTTCAACTAAACAGGTTTCTGCATTTCTAATATGGTCATGAGAGAAATGTTTGCATTTTTCGTTTTTACAAATTCTCCTCTGAGCTTCTTTTTGTACTACTGACTGGGCAATATCGTTTGCTTTGTCTTTTGAGTATCCTTTTTTATCAATATAGAAATGAACTACTCTGTTGTAGAGCCTTTCTGGGTTGAATTGTTTTTCTAGCAATATTGTCTCTTCCTGTTTCCTCTTCTAAAACTTGATCCCTCATGACAGTCACATTTGCAATACTGGTCATTACAAAATCCATGATTATTTTTTATCATATTGCAAGTGGGCAATTATAATATTTGAAGGACTCTTCTTTTTGACTAATCATTTGTTCAGTTAAAACTGAAAAAATTGATATTTTTACACATGATTTTTTAAAAATTTACTTTAGAATTACGCCTATGTCCATCAAATTCGTGTGCGTTGCATGTGTGATGATATTTCCTTTTTGTTTTTGAAAAAATCGTCCTGAATCGCTGTTTTTGAGAAATTCTTTCATTGTGTCTAAATCTATTTTGACGTTTTCAGTAATTGCACCTGCAAAAACGGAATTACCATCGATTCCATCTGTCCCAGCTGACGCAATAACCATTTTTTGTAATTTTTGAGTATTTTTTAATAATCTTAAAACTAATTCTTGATTCCTTCCTCCCATTCCTTTTCCTAAAACTTTGACTGTTGGCTCTCCTCCAAATATGATGCATGTTTTTTCACTAGTTGAAATTTCATCAAGAATTTTTGTAACCACTTCTTTAATGTCTCCGAAAACATGCATTATGTTAACGGTATACCCAATCTCTTCAGCTTTTGTTTTCATGGCTTTTAGACAATCATCATTATTGGCAATTACATAATTTTCGATTTTAGATCTTTTTGGGGTTTCATCTTTTTTCTGATTCATTCTATTTTCTAATAATCTTAAAACTTCATCTGGCATTTTCCATCTTATTTTATATTTATCAATAATTCCTAATGCATCTGCATACGTTGTATCATCCATGTATGTAGTTCCTGATGCAATAGATGAAAGATCATCTCCTTCGACATCTGACATCACTAGACTTACTCCATGACATTTCATATTCTCCACAAGCTTGCCTCCTTTGATCTTGGATAGGTGCTTTCTAATACAATTGAACTCTTGTATCGTTGCTCCTGATTTTAACAGAACATTTGTGACATGCACTTTGTCATCCAAAGTGATATCATCTGGCATTGCTAGTAATGATGAGCCCCCTCCTGATACTAGAAAAATTATCAATTCGTCACTGCGCTTATTTTGAACAAACTTCATGACTTCTTTTGCTGCTTTTACACTTGTTGTATCTGGTTTTGGATGTCTGGAATTAAAAATCTGGAATTTCTTGCCTTTAATTACTGATTTTGAGCCTTTGGGGATTACTATAATTCCACTTTTAATTGGAATTATTGCATTTAATGCTCTGGTCATGGTATCTCCTGCCTTTCCAAATGCCACTGAATAGATGTTTGAATATTCCTCAAGATTGAATGATTTACCATTAATTTTGATTTCATTAGGAGTGACAAATTTTGGAATAATATTTTCTGGATTTGCTGCTTGAAATCCTGACTCTAAAATTTCCAAACAATCTTTTTTCTTGTCTGTAGTTGCCAAGTCATCAAAATTTTGAATAATCATACTGTCACTCAATAATGCAAGATATAATAATAATCAATGATGCCTTTCAGTTATGAATACAGTACGCATTCCAAAAGTTATCAACTTTGGAGAAAATGCACTTGGTGAAACAGAGTATCCAAAAAATGCCCTAATTGTCACAACAGTTCCTCCTGAACTTTCTGACAAATGGATTGCAAGAATGGGGATTAAAGATTACATGTTGTATGACCAAGTAAAACCTGAACCATCAATCGATGACGTCAATGCTGTTATTTCACAATTCAAAGACAAAGATCCATCATGTCTAATTGGACTTGGTGGTGGAAGTTCGATGGATGTAGTAAAATATGCTGCACCTGAGATGAAAAAAGAAAAAATCTTAATTCCAACTACATTTGGAACTGGAGCTGAAATGACAACTTATTGTGTTCTGAAATTTGATGGTAAAAAGAAATTGTTACGTGAAGACAGATTTCTAGCCGACATGGCAGTTGTAGATTCATACTTCTTAGAAGGAACTCCACAACAAGTCATAAACAATTCTGTCTGTGATGCATGTGCTCAAGCAACCGAAGGCTATGATAGCAAATTAGGCAATGACTTGACAAGAACTCTTTGTAAACAAGCATTTGAGATTCTATATGATGCAATTATGAATGACAAACCGGAAAACTATCCTTATGGATCAATGTTGTCTGGAATGGGATTTGGTAACTGCTCTACAACACTTGGACATGCATTGTCCTATGTGTTCTCAAATGAAGGAGTACCACATGGATATTCGTTGTCCTCTTGTACTACTGTTGCACACAAGCATAACAAGTCCATCTTTTATGATAGATTCAAAGAGGCAATGGAAAAACTAGGCTTTGATAAACTAGAACTCAAAGCTGATGTTTCAGAAGCTGCTGACACTGTAATGACTGATAGAGGTCATTTGGATCCAAACCCAATCCCAATATCCAAAGACGATGTTGTAAAGTGTCTTGAAGATATCAAAACAGGTAATTTGTAAAAAATTCAATATTTTTTACTTTTTTTCTATTTTCTTGATAAAGTGCGAAATTGGCAGCTTGCTGAAACTTTTTATTCTAATAATCTGACGTAAATGTACTTGGCAGATAAAAAAATCAAATTTGGAATTCAAAATGGCCTCAATGTTGCAAGAGCTGGCTACACTGAAGATCAAATTTTAACTGCATGTATGCTTGCTGATAAAACAGGTTATGATTCTATTTTCTATATGGATCATACAAATGTTCCACAATGGAAAAATGCTACTGTTTTAGACCCTTGGGTTATGTTATCTGCAATTGCAGCTGTTACTAATAATGTTGAATTGGGAACTTGTGTTACAGATGCAATTAGAAGACATCCTTCAAACATCGCACTAGCTGCAATTACTCTTGATAGGGTTTCAAAAGGTAGGGCGATTCTGGGAATTGGAGCAGGTGAAGCACAAAATCTAAAGGAATTTTGCATTCCATTTGAAAAACCAGTTTCTAAATGGGAAGAACAAATTGAAACTATTCACACATTATACCAATCAACTCCTGATAACACTGTAGATTACAAAGGAAAGTACTATCAACTTGAAGGTGCATGTTTACAAGCTCCTCCAATTAGAAAACCACGTCCACCAACTTACATGGCAGCTGGTGGTAAACGAACTCTTGCATTGACTGGAAAACTAGGCGATGGTTGGCTGCCAATTGGATATACTCCTGAATTATTTGAAGATCATAAAAAACAAATCGAAGTTTCAATGAATGAAAATAATAGAACTCAGGAAGAAAAAGACAACTTCGAATTTGCTTTAGATATCGATGTTTACTTCTCTGATGATGCAGAAGCATCATGGGCCAAGATGAAAGAAGCCGTTAAAGTAAGCCTATTCAAGCCTGAAATTTTAAGAGTCCATGGATTAAAAGAAATTGAAGGATTTGATTTCGTAAAATACTTTACAGAATATTCAATGTCTGATCAAAGTTGGATTGTAAAGATGAGAGAGGCTGCAACTAAAATCCCTGATGCCGTTGCACGTTCATCAACAGCTGTTGGTACTCCTGAAGATATGATTCCTACATTTGAAAGATTCATGGATGCAGGTGTAAACCACTTTGTGATTAGATTCTGGGGCAAGAATTACTTTGGGTCTATTGACAAATTCGCAAGTCATGTAATGCCTGCATTACGTGCTAAAGCTAAACAGTAAGAAATTTCGCTCTATAATACACAGCAAATCCTTTAGTATACTTGTCCTTACAAATTATTATGGATGATGACCTTCCAGAATCAGTAAAAAAATGTCTTGATATTTTAGAAGAGAATGTGGAAATTTTGGCAAATCTTGAATATGATCTAGATGATGAAAAAAATGATGAATTGACCCCTGATATGGAATTACACGACTTGTTTGATATGACTGAAGATGTTGCAGAATCTGCAAGGATAAAACGTGCAGAATCCAATTTTACGCGACGTCAAGCTGAAGACTCTTTATGATTTATGAGGCCTTTTCTTTTTAGTAAATGATTTTGCCCTGCGTTTGTTTTTCTGTTTTTCTAATCTTTTCCTAGTCCTCTCTGTTGCATTTGTTGAACCTTGAATAATTTTTGTCTTACTTCCATCTCTTAACATTATTTGTTTGCCCTTGAATCGAAATTCAACATCTCTACATTTGATATAATATTTTCTTAGACAAAAAAATATTCTATTGTTTGTTCCATGCATCTCTTTGATCTCTTTTGATTTTTTCAAGTCATTGAGTATATTTCGCAATAATCCCTTGTCGATATCAGTAATTCTGTGTAGTTCTCTAAACCAGATGAATTTTGAATCAGAACCCCATTCTTCTAAAAGATCTAGTGTTATCTTGGTGGCTTCTTCTCGCTCTTCATCTATTTCACTCATTTTCTTATTGTGAATTCATCCTAAATTTAGCAATTTACATTAATGAAGAATTTGGATGAAAAAAGTCAAGTTTTAGAATGTTGTTTATTTTTGATTATTTTTGTAATTCTATTCTATGGGTGTAAAATTCAAGGCTGAATGTAATGAATTAGAATGTAGAATTTTAGAAATCAAAGCAATGGCAAAAGAATTAGATGTTGAAGAATGATCTATCTTTTTGATTTTGCTTTTCTTTCCTTTATTCTTGATTTTGTTACTTTAACTGATTGCTTTTGATTATTCTCCATCTTATTTGCAATTGAATCAATCTGCTTGATTATTTTTGCCTGCAGTTCTGGTGATGTAGTTTTTAGTAATTTTTTTTCAATTTTTTTAATTGATTTGAATATCCTTGAAAATCTGCTCTTAATTCATTTAGATATGGATCATCCATGATGTTTTTTAAATTATCTTGTATTTTAGGAATTTTAATACTCTGGATTTATAATATTATTTCATTAAATTACTTTATGCAGTTAACTGGAATTCTCCAAATTAAATCATATGAAAAGGTAAAAGAATTTTTGAATGATGAGCATGTAGGACGTATTGCTAGCATCGATGTGAATGGCTTTCCTCAAATAATCCCTATGAACTTTGTATTTCTTAATGATGCAGTTTACATGCATTCTCATGTAAAAGGTGAGAAATTAGATAATATTTCTAGAAATAACAAAGTGGGATTCGAAGCTGACAGAGAGCTAGAATTTTTGCCCTCATATTTTGAAGATCCACACAATGCATCTTTGGCAGATACATTATACATCAGCATTGTAATCAAAGGAGTGGCTTCTTTTGTATCTGACAGGGAAGAGAAAACGCTTGCACTAAACGGATTAATGGAAAAATATCAACCTGAAGGGAAGTATGATCCAATTAGTTCTGATATGAGGGTTTTAGATGCTGTTAGTGTGATTAAAGTTGCTCCTCAAACACTTCATGGAAAATACAAAATTGGTCAACACATGAGTCCAGATGATAGGATGAATCTTGCCCAAAAAATTCTAAAGAGAAATTCACCATCTGCTCTTGAAACATTGAAAATTATGGGATTTGAGGTAACTGATACGGGTTTGAAAATGATTGATGAACCTGTATGGTGATCATATCTTGATATCACCATTGCTTTAAATTCAGTTTTCGAGGATTGTATCTGTTGGAACAACTCGCTCAGTTTGAATTGGTATCTGATTATTCTCCTACTGGAGATCAGCCACAAGCAATTGATACATTAGTTAAAGGTGTAAAGAACAAATCTGTCCAAACTCTGATTGGGGTGACTGGAAGTGGAAAAACATTTTCTATTGCAAATGTTATTGCAAGGACTGGAAAAAATACCCTTGTAATTTCCCATAACAAAACTCTTGCAGCACAGCTTTATTCAGAATTAAAACAATTCTTTCCAAAAAATAATGTTGGATATTTTGTATCTTACTATGACTATTATCAGCCTGAAAGTTATCTGCCTCAAACTGATACTTACATCGAAAAGGATACTCAGATAAATGAAAAAATTGAAAAATTAAGACTAGAGGCCACTGCCATGTTGCTTTCTGGAGAGCCTACAATAATTGTGTCAACCGTATCTTGCATCTACTCTCTTGGAAATCCCCGCGATTGGGAGGATCTAGCTATTACTGTCAACACTGGGGATGAAATTAAAAGAAGTGAGATCATACGAAGATTTGTAGATGCTAGGTATGAAAGAAATGACACTGAGGTTGCACCTGGTAACTTTAGAGTGAAAGGAGATACTATTGATGTTACTCCTGCGTATTCTGAAGATTTAGTTAGAATCTCTATGTTTGGAGATGAAATAGAAAAAATTACTCTTTTAGATCATGTGTCTCTTAAAGAAAAAAAGAAAATCAAACAAATGAAAATTTTTCCTGCAAAACATTATCTGATTGCTAAAGATGTTCGAGAAAAAGCTGTAAAATCAATTCGAGAAGAATTAGAATCAAGATTGCCTGAATTAAATGAATTGGAAAAACAAAGACTTGAGATGCGAACAAAATATGATTTGGAAATGATTGAGGAATTGGGATATTGTTCTGGAATTGAAAATTATTCAAGACATTTTGACGGAAGAAAACCTGGGGAAAAAGCATTTTGTTTAATGGATTTTTTTGGCGATGACTATCTTATGGTAATTGATGAATCTCATGTTACATTGCCTCAACTTCATGGAATGTACAAAGGTGATCATTCTAGAAAAAATGAATTAGTGACATATGGATTTAGACTTCCAAGCGCATATGATAACCGTCCATTGAAATTTGAAGAGTTTGAAAAATATATTCAAAATACCATTTTTGTTTCAGCGACTCCTTCTGAATATGAAAAAAAAATATCGTCTCAAATTGCTGAACAACTTGTAAGGCCTACTGGCCTGCTTGACCCTCAAATTGAAATCAGGCCTACCAAAGACCAGATGGATGATTTAATCAGGGAAATTAAGAAAAGATCTGCTAATTCTGAGCGTGTTTTAGTCACAACATTGACCAAACGAATGGCTGAAGATCTGGCAGAATACCTTTCGAAAAAACAAGTCAGGGTAAGATACATGCATTCTGAAATTGAAGGCTTACAGAGAACTGAGATAATTCGGCAATTACGTCTTGGCGAATTTGATGTTCTTGTGGGAATTAATCTTCTTCGAGAAGGACTGGATATTCCTGAGGTTTCTTTAGTTGCTATATTGGATGCTGACAAGGAAGGATTTTTAAGAAATTTTACTAGTTTGATTCAAACCTGTGGCAGAGCTGCAAGAAATGCAAATGGAACTGTGATAATGTATGCTGATAAAAATACACAATCCATGAAAAATGCAATAAATGAAACTAAGCGTCGTAGAGAAAAACAAATGCAATATAACAAAGATCATAATATTGTACCTAGAACAATAATCAAATCTGTTCCTGAGCAAGAAGTTGCTTTAGATGATTCAAAACTAAAATCTACACATGACCTTGCAACAGAAATAATTGATTTGGATGCGCAAATGAAAAAATATTCTGAAGAATTAGATTTTGAGCGTGCAATTGAATGCAGAGATAGAATAAAAAGAATAGAAAAGGAGATTGAATTTAAAAATGGTAGAAAATAAACTAAAGATTAGAGGAGCAAGACATCACAATCTAAAGAATTTAGATATTGACATTCCGAAAAACAAACTAGTTGTTATCAGTGGTTTATCAGGTTCTGGAAAATCCACATTAGCATTTGATACCATTTACGCTGAAGGTCAGAGAAGATACGTTGAATCTCTATCAGCTTATGCACGTCAATTCTTAGAAATGATGGATAAACCTGATGTTGATTCTATTGAAGGTCTTTCTCCGGCAATCTCAATACAACAGAAAACTACTAGTAAAAACCCCCGCTCAACAGTTGGAACCACGACTGAGATTTATGATTACATTAGGTTATTGTTTGCAAGAATTGGTATTCCTTATTGTACAAATTGTGGGCGTAAAGTTTCGACCCAATCAGTTGAACGAATCTGTGATTCAGTACTCAAAGATTTTTCAGGGGAAAAAATTCTAATTTTGGCTCCTATTATTCAGAGAAAAAAGGGAACATATGAGAAATTATTTGAACAAATCAAAAAGGATGGTTACTCTAGAATACGTCTAAATGGGGAGATTTTGAGCCTAGATGATGAAATTCCTCCACTTGATCGGCAAAAATGGCACAATATCGAAATTGTAGTTGATAGAATTACTACTGAAAAATCCGAAAGATCTCGACTTTTTGAAGCCATACAAACTGCAATCAAGGCCTCTAAAGGTGATGTGATGATTGCAACTGAAAAATCCGAAAAAATTTTCTCACAAAATAACGCATGTCCTTACTGTGGATTAACTGTAGGTGAATTAGAACCCCGTTCTTTTTCATTTAATTCTCCATTTGGTATGTGTAAAACATGTAATGGTTTGGGCGTCAAGATGGAGTTCGATGCAGATTTAGTTGTCCCTGACAAATCTAAATCTATTTTGGATGGTGCAATAGTGCCTTGGAGTGGAAGATTTTCAGCATTCAGACGTCAAGCCTTAAGAGCAGTTGGTAAAAAATTTGGATTTGATTTGATGACTCCCTTTGATAAAATCAAGCCTAAACATTTACAAATAATTTTACATGGCACTGATGATTTGATTGACTTTACATATCGTTCAAAATCTGGAGATTCTTCTTGGCAATCTACAAATTCGTTTGAAGGTGTTTTGTCAAATCTTCAACGTACATTTATGGAAACTGATTCTGAATCTAAACGAGAATGGTTAAAACAATTCATGAGGGACACACCTTGTAACACATGTAATGGTAAAAAACTGAAACCTGAATCTCTAGCAGTCAAAATTAATGAAAAAGGAATCATGGATGTATGTGACATGTCTATTGATAATTGTTATGATTTCTTTTCTTCATTGAAACTTACTGAAAACGAACAATACATTGCAAGAGATGTGTTAAAAGAGATTAAAGAACGCCTTGAATTTTTAATGAATGTTGGATTAAATTATTTGACATTGAATAGACTAAGTTCAACGTTATCTGGTGGTGAATCACAACGAATTAGATTGGCAACTCAAATCGGTTCTAATTTGACTGGGGTGTTGTATGTGCTTGATGAACCTACGATTGGATTGCATCAACGAGATAATGCCCGACTCATTAAAACGCTAAATAAACTGCGAAATCTGGGAAATACCGTAATAGTTGTAGAGCATGACGAAGAAGTAATCCGAAATTCAGACTGGATGATAGATTTAGGTCCTGGTGCGGGCGTTCATGGTGGAAATGTTGTTTTTGAAGGAACCGTAAATCAAATTCTCAAGGATGAAAAATCTGTAACTGGTGCATATCTAAAAAACAATTCATTAATAAATTTAGAAAATAAAATCCGTAATCGTTCTGGTTCTTTGATTGTAAAGAATGCTTCTGAAAATAATCTAAAAAATATAGACGTGGAAATTCCCTTAGGTCTTTTTGTCTCTGTAACTGGGGTTTCCGGTTCTGGTAAATCTACATTAATCAATGATATATTGTTAAAAACATTAGAAAACCACTTTTCCAAGTCAAATGTAAGGGCTGGAACTCACAAGGAAATTATTGGTTTAGAAAATATTGATAAAGTAATTGCAATTGATCAATCTCCTATTGGCAGAACTCCTCGTTCAAATCCTGCAACCTACATTGGCGCCTTTACTCCAATTAGAGAACTTTATGCAAATACTGCATTATCTAAAGAACGAGGATATGCTCCGGGACAATTTTCATTTAATGTAGCTGATGGTAGATGTTTTGCATGTGATGGTGATGGAGTAAAACAAATCGAAATGCAGTTTCTGTCTGATGTTTATGTAAAATGTGATGAGTGTAAGGGAAAAAGATACAACACTGAAACTTTGTCTGTGCTATACAAAGGCAAAAACATTTCAGACATTTTAGACATGACTGTATATGAGGCATTAAATTTCTTTGAGAATGTTCCTGCAATTAAACGAAAATTGCAAACAGTATTTGACGTCGGACTGGGCTACATCAAACTAGGGCAGTCTTCCACCACTTTGTCCGGAGGTGAGGCTCAAAGGGTTAAGCTTGCATCTGAGCTGTCAAAACGAGGAACTGGAAAAACTCTCTATATTCTAGATGAGCCTACAACAGGCTTGCATTTTGCAGATGTTCAAAAATTATTAGATGTACTTAATCGCCTTGTTAATCTTGGAAATACTGTTGTCGTAATTGAGCATAACATGGATGTGATTAAAAATTCTGATTGGCTTATTGATCTTGGACCTGAAGGTGGTGATGAAGGTGGACAAGTTGTAGCTACTGGTACTCCAAAAGAGATCTCAAAAGCACCTGGCAGTTATACTGGAAAGTATTTGAAGAAAATATTGAAAAAATGACTTTTGATATTTCTAAAATCAATATCCCTACTGATCCTGGAATATATTTGATGAAGGATACTGATGGAACTATTATCTATATTGGCAAAGCAAAGAATTTGAAAAATAGAGTAAAATCCTATTTCAATAAAAATCAAAATTACAAAACACAAAAACTAGTTGAAAACATTTCTGATGTTGAATTTGTTTTAACTGATAATGAAAGCGAAGCATTTCTTTTAGAATCAAACATGATCAAGAAATATCGCCCTAGATTCAATATTGAATTAAAAGATCAACAAAGATACACATATCTTAGAAT
The DNA here is from genome assembly GCF_000299395.1 of Candidatus Nitrosopumilus sediminis. Classification (NCBI taxonomy): domain Archaea; kingdom Thermoproteati; phylum Nitrososphaerota; class Nitrososphaeria; order Nitrosopumilales; family Nitrosopumilaceae; genus Nitrosopumilus; species Candidatus Nitrosopumilus sediminis. The sequence goes on along the minus strand of NC_018656.1, from coordinate 1,063,538 downwards.
ATCTGATGAAAAATATCCGCGACTGTTAGTTTCAAGAAGAACTAGAGATGGAAAATTTCTTGGGAAAGGTAAGACATTTGGGCCCTTCACTCAAGGTAGTTCTAAACTACTTACAATTGGTACGTTAAGAAAGGCATTTCAAATTAGAATTTGTAAAACTCTTCCAAAAAAGGTTTGCTTGGAATATCATTTGGGAAATTGTGAGGGTCCATGTGAATTTAAAGATGCTCAGGAAAGATATCCTAAACATGTCCAAGCATTACAAGATGTTCTAAAAGGAAAAAATCAAACCAAAATTTTTACAAAAAAATTGAAAGAAGAGATGCAACAAGCAGCAAAATTACAACAATTTGAGCGTGCAAAGGATATTCGTGACACTTTGATTAGACTAGGAAGCTTACAAACTAAACAGAAAATGGAGTATGTTGAAAATTCTGATGAAGAATACTTTGGCATAGGTATTCAGGAACATTCTGCAACTGTGATGAATTTTAGAATGATTAACGGTGTGATTAGAGATAGTGACAAGTTCTTTTATGATTTAGTAGGTGATAATTCGTTTTCAAATTTCTTATATCAATATTATTCGACACATAAAATTCCCAAATTTATCATAGTTAGTGAACTTCCTGAAAATCAAAAATTGCTGGAATCTTTGCTTTCAGAACAGTCTGGATTTGATGTAAAAATCATAACTCCTACTAGAGGAAAGAAAAAAGACATCATTGATCTGCTTTTGAAAAATATCCAATTGATTCATTCCAAAGGGGGCAATCCTGGTTTAGTGGAATTAAAAGAAATTCTTAGTTTACCTGTAATTCCAAATATCATTGAATGTTTTGATATTTCTAATCATGGTGAAGATTTTGCTGTGGGGTCCATGTCTAGATTTGTTGGGGGAATTCCAAACAAAAATGGATACAGGAAATTCAAAATTAAAACAGTTTCTGGAAGAGATGACTTTGCAATGATTGGAGAAATTATTAAAAGACGATACTATAGATTGCTCGAAGAAAATTCTGAACTCCCTGATTTGATTGTGATCGATGGAGGTAAAGGACAACTTAGTTCTGCAGTGAAGTCTTTAGAATCTCTTGGTTTGGATTTGCCTTGCATATCTTTAGCGAAAGAAAACGAAGAGGTATACCTTCCTAAACACAAAAATCCTATAATAATTCCAAAATACAAATCATCTCTAAAAATTTTACAACATGCAAGAGATGAGACTCATAGATTTGGTGTGGCATATAATAGAACAATAAGGAAAAATCAAATAAAATAAGAAAAAAGGAAAAATTTTGGTTAGTTCACTGTGACACTACCGGTCATCCATGGGTGAACCATGCAGAAGTAATCATAACTGCCTGAGTCATTGAATGTAAATGCATAAGATGCATCTGCCATGACTAGACTGCTATCAAATACGCCGGATGGTCCATCAGCTGGACTACCACCAGTTACTGTGTGTGCTGCTGTGTCGATATTAATCCATTCTACTGTGTCTCCAACATTGATTGTGATGTCTGCTGGTAAGTAGCATGCATTACTTTCTTCACATCCTGGAACTGAAGTACCTACTGGAATATCAACTGTGTGAGTTGTTGGTCCTGTTGGTTTGTCTACCGTGGTTTCTTTCATGGCGACTTTTTCTTCTAGTTGAACAGTTTTTCCTGCAGTTGTAGTTGCACTTACAGAATAACTAATGGTTGCTTGGTTTGTCTTCATAGTGTGAACTGCTAAAGCATTACCTGAGAATTTCCAAGAACCCATTGCATTCTTTGGATCAACAAATGTTAATTCAAAGATAGTTTCACCATCTGGTGTCCATGTCTTTGCTGGTTTTTCATCAGCACCGATTGGTCCTCGTAGTGTAACTAGTTGAATATTTTCAGAAGCAGAGTATGAAAGAATTCCTGAATATACATCACTTGATGGTGCCAAAAGCACTGCAAGTTGATGTGATTCATGACCTACACCAGGATCCTGTACTGTCTGGACTGTGCCAGTCATTACAGTATCTGACATTGGTTTTTCTTTGTAATCTACTTTGTAATCAACTATGAATGGTTCGGTATTCATTGTATGTACTGCTAAAGCATTACCGGCAAATTCCCATTCGCCTCTTGCATTCTTTGGATCAACAAATGTTAATGCAAACTTTGTTTCACCATCTGGTGTCCAAATTGCTTGTCCTTTGTCTTCTCCAGCTGCTAATGGACCGTGTAGTGTAACAAGTTGAATTGGTTCAGATGCATCATACTTGAGTGTACCTGAATATACTTTGTCACTTGGTGCCAAAATGATTGCAAGTTGGTGTGTTTCATGACCTACACCAGGATCTGTTTCTGATGTTAGTCTATCCCAACCTGATTTCATTGGTTTTGCAGGAGCTTCTTGTTTTACCTTATTTGCAATATCTGCAAATGGGTCTGTTTGAGTTTTTTCCTCAACAGTCTTTGAAGCTACTGGAGCAGAAATAACGGGACCGGCATTTTGAACTCCATCCATATAGAATGCAAATCCTACACCGATTACTACAATTGCAATAGAAAATGCAATTGCAGCTCTGTCTATACCTGCCATAATTGATCCATCACTTGATGTATGGTAAATAAATCTAATCTTTGCAATTACGTATATTTTTCATATTTTCACAACTTGGCTGATTTACTTTTATGATGATGGGCAGTTCTTTTCTTGATATCTTTAATTTTTAATATGTTTGAAATATTTACAAAAATATCTCCAATCCTTTGTAAATTTCATAAGATCGCTCTAATTGATGTTGAGGTGTTGTCAATGAATGTGAACACATATTTCTTTTATGAATCAAATACGTAATTAATTTACAAACTGCAAATGAGCTCTCACCAAGTAACTAACCGTTTTTGGTCTTAAGCTCTTTTGCATTTACTGATATATTTTAAATCAATTCATACTCGATTTTTAATTTCCTTTGAGTGATTAGTTGATTGATAAATTTTATTCTTTTTTGAATAAATTGTTCATTACTCGTTATTCCTTTTGATAACTGATCAAACATTGTTTTTTCATTAATTTTTATTTTAATAGTATCTTTATTTTTAATTATGAACACTCCTATCCCCCAAAACAAACCAATATGCAATGCAACATATTTTGATTGCAAATCTGTAATTTTATTTTTATAAATTTCTACATGCTCTCTTTTTTGCTCAACAGTTGAATTGTCTGTTTTGATAATTCATGAAATCTCTGTTGCATTTGCATCTGAATAAAAAACATGGTTCAATTGTCAACCAAAAAGGGGTCTTTTGTTAATATATTTTGAATCCCCCACTTATGATCAAAGATTGAAAGGTGTACTTATGCTTGAATCTCACGCCTTCTTCTCGAAAATGGTTGATGAATTAGTTGAATTCTCAGAATATGATCCTGAATTAGCTGATGGAATTAAATGGCTAGATGATCAGGCTCAGAAAAAAGGTATCACATTTTATGATATGGTTTTTGAAGTTCTATACAAGCACGATGTAAATTCTAAAGCCAAAGACTGGTTAAGTACTAGAAATTAAATTTATTTTCTCAAGTCTAATGTTTGGTATTCACAACCTTCAGGTCCACAATATTTTCCAACATAAGTGGCCTTTGGTCTATACAATGCTGGTTTTGGTGCAGCTTCTGCAAATTTTTCTTCGATGATGTGTGCAGCCCATCCCACAACACGTGAAATTGCAAAAATTGGAGTATTAAGATCCATTGGAATTTTCAACATGTAATACAATGATGCGCTGTACAGGTCTACGTTAGGATAGATATCTTTTCCTTTCTGTTTTTTCATTTCAGAAATTGTGGTGACTTCTATTTTTTCTGTAATGTCAAACCATGGGTCTTTTGTTTTTTCTGCTAGTTTTCTAGATAATTCTTTTAGTACTTGGGCTCTTGGATCATATGTTTTGTAGACTGCGTGACCCATTCCCATTATTCTGTTGCCTTCGCTCATTTCTTTCTTAACCCATTCTTCTACTTTTTCGATATCTCCTATCTCAAGCAGCATTTTCATTACTTCGGTATTGGCCCCACCATGTAGTTCCCCACTTAGTGCCCCAATTGCAGCGCTACATGCTGAATACATGTGTGCCCTAGTAGATGCCACTTGTCTTGCAGTAAATGTAGATGCATTAAACGTATGATCTGCATGCAAAATTAAACACACGTCGAAGATCTTCTCAACTTCTGGATCTGGTCTTTTACCTGACATCATGTATAGAAAATTTGCTGCATGACTTAGTGTTGGGTCTGGATCTACTATGTCTAGTCCATTTCTTATTCTGTTCCAACTTGCAACAATTGTGGGAACTTTTGCAATCAGGTTTATTGCCTTATCATAACTTGCTTCTTTGTTTGCAAATTCTTCATCATAATATCCAGCAAGTGCTGCCACAAAAGCCTGAAGCATATCCATAGGATCTGCATCTTTTCTCCAATTGCCCATGTTTTTTTGCATTTGTTTTGGAATGAACCTGGCATCAATTAATTTGGCATTAAATTCATCTAATTGATTTCTATTTGGAAGCTTGTCATAAAGAAGTAAATATGCTGTTTCTTCAAATGTTGAATTTTTGGTTAATTCTAAAATATCATATCCTCGGTAGATTAGCTTTCCTTTCTCTCCGTCAATATTGGAAATTCTCGTATCTGCTACTTCGATTCCACGAAGGCCGATATTTTTTGTCTCCATAATGAGCCTACAAAATTTCTTCTATTATATTTTCGCTCAAAATCATGTCTATGAAATTTAGTATTTAGTCTAATATGCCAACTTTTGGCCATAAATGAGAATTTTTAATAAAAAATTACTTGACTCCTAAAGAGCGTAAAGATTTGCAAAAATTAGATGACATGGTATTGAATGCGACATCTGATGAACTGAAAAAAATTCAGGAGATTGATCATCAGACTCAGCTTGAAGGAGTATCGTTTTTTGATGTGTACCTTGATTCTAGATCTTTGATTCACAAAAATATTAAAAAACAGTCTCATAAATCCTGATCACTTTCTTCATTTAAATGAGGGTTGCAAATTTTCTATCTATATTGGCAGTATCTAAAACTAAAAAATCTACCACCACTGTTAAGAAAAAAGCAACTAAAAAAGTAGCAAAAAAAGTTGCCAAAAAAACAGCAGCAAAAAAACCTGTTAAGAAAACTGTTGCAAAAAAAGTAACAAAGAAATCTGCATCTAAAAAAACTACAAAACCACAAAGAACTAAAGTGATTTGTATTTCTCACAAAGAAGATTGTGATGGTATTAGTTCTGCTGCAATTATCAGACAGGCATTTGGCGGTGATGCAATACTGGTTGACTATCCTGGACAAATGGAAGCACTAAATCAAGTGGTTTTAGATGAAAAATTAAAGTCATTATTTATTTGTGATTTGGGTCTTAGTAAAAAAACCCAGGATGAATTTATTGATATTTTAACAACTCTGAGAAAAAACAAAGTCTCAGTAACTTACATTGATCATCATGATATAGACCCTGATGTTGTAAAGGCATTAAAAAAAATAAAAGTAAAGGTGATTCATGACATCAATGAATGTACTGCTGTTTTAGCTTACACTGCATTCAAATCAAAATTAAATGATCATGCATCATTTGTTGCAGCATGTGCTGCAATTACTGACTACATGGAAACTAGACCAATAGGTGCAAAATTACTGCAAATCTATGACCGACAATTTGCATTGATTAGTGCGACTGTTCTTACTTACAATATTGTGGGGCATCAAAAAGAACCTGATTATCTATTGTACCTTGTTGAGGAGTTGGCTGAATCCAAGTTCCCTCATGCAATACCTAACACTTTTGAATTTGCTCAAATTCAAGTTGAGAAACTATCTCAGATGATTGCCAAAGTAAAACAAGGAATGAAAACTATGAAAAATCTTGGTTATATGGAAATTTTAGATGCTGGTGCTAGTGGTGCTGTGAATTTTGTAATGGGATTGTCTGGAAAGGACGTCGGCGTTGCATACAAAGAAAGAGTTGATCATGGAATCTATGCTGTATCTGTTCGTGGCTCTAAAGATTGCAAAGTCCATCTTGGGAAAATTGTCAACACCTTGGCTACTAGTCTTGGCGGTTCTGGTGGAGGTCATGACAAGGCATGTGGTGCCGTAATTCCTAAACCCAAAATAAAAAAATTCATTACGGAATTAAATAAGCAAATCAAATAATCTATTCTTAAATATTCTAAATTAACCAAAAGAATTTCCTAAATGAAATTACAATTCCTTAATCTGCCTTAATTGTAAATGCAAAAAATCCTCCCTTGCTTTTACTCAGGAATTTTGAAATTTTTGCCATAAACCCATATTTTTTATCCCTTCTCTTTACTGCTTTTTTAGTCTCTTCTTCATTTAGAATTGTGGCAGTTCCTGAAATCCATTCTCCTGTAACTTTACCTTTAATTGTACACAATGCAAATTTTACTTGTAAATTGTTTTTTAGACGTTTTACCTTGCCTGTTTTACTGCGTGTGACGACATAAATCAAATCATCTTTGACTACAAACCATACTGGTGTTCTAACTGGTTGATTATTTTTTCGATAAGTTTCAAGCGAGATATATTTTTCGGATTTAATTTCGTCTAAATTTATCATAATGATTTTGGCCTGCTCTAAAATTAATATCTAGATGGCATTGCAATTTTTGATTTTGATGACACTATAATTATTGAAATTATTGATATTGCTAAAACCAATGATGCTACAACTCCAAACTCTGGAACTACCACTCCATCTTTGATTTCGACTTTGATTGATTCTTTGTACTCTGATGAAGTTCCTTGATTTGCGGTAATTGTATACATTCCATTCTCTTTCCATACTGGACCGCCTGTTTTAATTTCTAATTGGAATTTTCCTTGCGTATTTGGACTTACTTGCCCAACTGAAATTATGTTACCACTTGGTGCATATACGATAAATGTAATGTCTGTACTTCTAATTTCTGTATATCCGCTAATTTTGATAATGTTTGATCCGTTAACTGTGTCTGCTGTGAGTGTAATCTTGCTTGAATCTGTTAATTGTGGCGTGCTTACTGCTGGTTCTGGAGATGGTTGGGTTATTTGGTTTCTTGGCATTACTTCAGATGTTACTGTGAATTGTGTCCTTGCTGTAATGTCTATATCTTCCTGACTTGCAATTATTGTGTATGTTCCTAATTTGAAACTTGGAAGAGTTGGATGCATTAAATCTCTGAATGTCCCATCATCACTTATTGCCACTGATGGCCTATACACAACAATTCCCTCTGGATCAGTTACAGTAAGTCTTACTGGCTTCCATTGTGAGACATCAGTTACCTTCCCCGTTATCCAAATAGAATCCAAAGACTGGATGTTTTCTTCAGAAACGCTAACTTGTATTGTTGGTTCCGCAAATACTGAAGTCGAAAATATTGAAACTGCGATTAATGCTAATAACGAAATTTTAAACACGTACATTCTGAATATTACATATATATGAATTGTATATATGATTTTATCGTAACATTTGTAATCTTTGATTTTTTCATTCTGAAAATTCCACAATTGCATCAATTTCTGTCATTGAATTTAGCGGTAAACATGCAACACCCACTGCAATTCGCGAATGTTTTCCTTTATCTCCAAATACTTCAAAGAACAAATCTGATGCCGGATTGATTACTTTGGGATGTTGGTAAAACTCTGCATCTGAATTTACAAATCCTGATAGTCTTACAATTCTTGTTACTTTATCCAAACTGCCTAATTCCCTTTTGATTTGTGCTAAAAGATTGATTGCACACATTCTTGCCGATTTTTGAGCAGTTTCTAGATTGTCGTCTGTAACTTTTCCTGTGAATAGTACTTTTCCTTCCTCCATTGGGATTTGACCTGAGATGAATAGCAAATTTCCAGTCTTTACTGCTGGAATGTATGATCCTGCTGGTGTTGGAGGGTTTGGAAGTTTAATTCCTAGCAATTCAAGTTTTTCTTCAATCATGACTATGTTGATAAATTTTTGTCTGATTTTAGTTTTTACAATTATCTTGTGAATTTATTGCATGTTTTTAAAATAATTGTGCATTACTGTATATGTGAAATATTTTGATTACTCGTGTTGCTAGGGGCATTTTATGATGAGGATCTAGTGAATGTCTCTAGTAACACTGTATTTTTTAAATCTTAAGATGGCCTGCTTTTGGAATTTTACTACTAAAGTCCCTTTGCAATAATATTCGCTCGTTTGTTTTTCTACCCTCAAGCAATCTCTGATTTGTCTCATCCATGAATTCATTGATTTGTTTGAAACAATTTTTTAACTCTTTTTTTAATTCGCTGTCGTCACTTGTTTCTATTGTCCATAGAATTGATGATGCTAATTCAAACATGCTGGTCATGCCTGTTACTATTGATTCATAATCTGTTTTTGTGTACTTGCTGAATTTATAAGATGTAAGATCTTTGGATATGTCTAAAAATATTTTCTTACTTTCTAATTTTTTTAATGCAGAATTTATCTTAGATTCATATGTAAAAATTAAATTATTGATAAAACCAATATGTTCTTCAAGTGAATAGTGATAATATTTTTCATAATATGCCTCGTTTTTGTAACCGTGTTTTTTAATGTGTCCTAATTCTTCCATTTTTTTTAGTATTTCTTTTAATTTGGTTCTATTGAATCGTTTTTTATTATTCAAACAGTTTTTCCAAATATCTCCAAAATAATTTTTTTCATCATTCATACATTCTAAAATATATTCTATTGAAATCATCTGCATGGACAGTCTTTTATCTGGAATTATTTATTGGTGGTGAACTGAATTCTTGGGCGTCTTTTTATTCTTATTTTAATCTAAATTCCATTTTGTCCTCTAAACCTCTCGAATTTTGAGCATTTTGTACATGTTTCTTATCTGGTAATCTAATGAGTGTTTAATCTATAATTAGAATATGTTATTTCATGATGAAGAACTAGACGAGGAAGAATTGACCAAATGTTTTGAAAAATTGGATCCTAAAACTCTTGAATTAATTCAACAGGAATACAGAAATGACTGACAGTGAAAGATTAGCAAAAAAAGTATCTGCTTATATTCAGAAAAATCTTAAAGGAAAAACTCCCTTCCAAAGCACTTCGGACTTTATTTCATATATTGCATACAAAGAACAGCAGAAAAAATTTGATGATGCATCTGAATAATCATTTGGGTTTCTAAATTTTGAAAAATCTTAATTTTTGCTTATTTTTATGAGTACTTTTTCACCCTTGTTTGAATTGTTTTGATATATTGTTCTTGTCTTGTACCCTTGTTTTTGAAGACATCCATCCAAAATTGATACCCATGGTAATGAATGCCCACTATTCAATTTTGATTCTACAGTAATGTTTTTGGTGTTTGCTTCAAAATTAACATGGCCTGAACACGTGATTTGCATTACTGCATCCATTATCTCAATTATGTCATCAAGTGTTTTAGATTTGAGAGAAATTCCGTTCTTCTCTAATAGTTTGAGCATATCTGCATCTGTTTTTTTAGATATCATTGTAGAGTTTAGGATATACATCAAACCTGCATCATTTACTGTTTTAATTATTTTGTAAATCTCCTGTGCTTCTGTTTTTGTCATGTCTGCAAGAGCTTTGGTTTTAGTTGCATTTTTCCAAATGTTTGAAAATACTTTCTCTTGATTAATCCCTAAAATTTCTGTAGATGAGAAAACAGCTCCTTTTCCATTATCATTGTTTATCATTAGTAATTCTGTTTCATCGAAAATGAAACAATTTTGTGTAATCTCTGATGCTCTGATTTCAACTCCATCTGGAATGGATCTATATGATTCTGAACAAATTTGTGCTGGTGATGCCAGAACTTTGACATCCAAATTTCTTCTCAAAACTGATAATAGTTGTTCTTTACATTCAGCTAATAATCCAAAACCCCACTGATCTGTCATTATTTTAATTGATGATTTTGAACCTTCAATCATTGTTTGGAGTTGAGACAAAACATTGTTTGCGCTCAAATGAAAATATCTTCTTTCCTCTGACCCTCTTGATTTTCTGCTCTCTTCGCTTGCCTTTTTCAAATTTGAAATCAATGAATTCATTGCATTAACTTTGTTGATCTGCTCATGAATTATTCCATCAAAAGCGTCTTCTGGAGCAATCGCTGTACACATAATGGGTTTGCTTTTTGAAATAATGACTAGTTTCTTATTTTCTAATTTTAGTAAAGTCGGGTAAATTTTTGTTCTTGGAATTTCTGAATAATATGCCAACTCACTAGCAGAAATTGTTCCTCTTGCTATCAGGGCCACATATGCCTGTGCTTCATATTTACTTAATCCAAATTCTTCTAGGCTAACTGTTAAAACGTGCTCATTTACCATGATTCTGCTTGATTTGTTATTAGGTAAAATCGAGAGCTAAATTCCTTTACACAAATACTCAAAAAAAATCAAAATTGTATCTGCTGATGGGTGTAACTGTGGTTACTAAATAATTTGATACACTGTCCTGATATACAAAATCTAGAAATGCAAACTGGTATGTTGGTAAAATGTAGTGTTAATCCATTAGAAATTGAAAACATTTCTCATTCTGTAACACTTGTCCCTAGGTTAGAATATTCTATGAATTTGCTGAATGAAATAATTGATGTTCTAGATGACAAGCAATCTGAATTAAAAGAACTAAACAAAGATTTGGTTCATGATTTTGATGAATCTGATAAAACTCACATCAATGCATTAAATATCGAACATCTTGTGATATATTCTCTAGAGATTTTACTTCAAGTAAAAAATAACATGAATCGAATTTCTAATGTCGGTACTATTCCTGAAGTTTTACCTTCGTCAATTCCAATGATTAGGACAGTCAGTGCACAATTATTTGGCATCATTCCAAATTGCAGTCAAAAATTATCTGAAATATCTGTTCATTTAGGTAGCATTGTGCTTGACTCTGCTGCTCTAACTATGGCAAAATTTGATTTTAGTCAGTCCAATACAGAGTCTGCTGCTATACTTAATGAAGTAAAATTGATGGTCGGCTCTAAATTAAGTAAGCAGTACCCTAATCTTGATTTTTTCAAATTATGCAATACTTGACATGTTAACTCCAAAACGAGATTTTTCAAAAGATGTAGAGCGCATAAGGGCCATTTCTTCTAAAATTGACAAAAAACTGTCTCAGGTAAAATCTTCTGATGATGTGAAAATTGACAAGCTTTCTTTAGATGAGTTACAGGATTTAGATAAAATTGTTGGAATTGCTGATTTTATGATGTGTAAATATGCAGATAAAAAAGAGATGCGTTCTATCCTGAAGTATTTTACTTCTATAATCAACGAAACTGCAAGTTCATTAGGTGATTTGGATGATGAAGTATCTGAATTGATTTTATCTGCTGAGGACTCTATAAACAAGGTTAAAGACATGCATACTCATATCTCTGAAAAATCTGATTTTAAAAAAAAATATGATGATGGACCCGATTATAATGAATGTGAAACAAGTGCAATTAATTTAACCAATTTTGCTACAGAGATTCACACCGTAGGATACCAACAAAATTCTCAAAGAGACACTGCGTAGGTAATTAGAATGAGTTTAGCCCCCCAAGAATTAGAAAACACAGCAAGCAAATATGCTTCTGAAGCTATCAAATTTGATTCACAAGGTGCCCGCGGGATGGCAATTACTAATTATCAACATGCAATTGATGCTCTCGTAAAATTATTACAACTTTATCCAACCAGCAAATTGAATCAAATCTACAAAGAACGATGTAACTCTTACCATGGTAGAATTAATGCGTTACAACAGGCCCATGGTGTTGAGCCTGCAGTTGACCCTAAAGCTTCTGAGGCAGAACAAAAGAAATCTGTTCAGCGACAAGAAAATGAAAATGATTTTGAAGAATTAATCATGAAAGAAAAACCTGATGTTACTTGGGATCAAGTAATTGGTTTAGATGATGCAAAAAGTGCATTGCGTGAATCAATTGTATATCCAACTAAAAGACCTGATTTGTTTCCTCTTGGATGGCCAAAGGGAATGTTGTTGTATGGTCCACCAGGAACAGGAAAAACTATGCTTGCAGCAGCAACTGCAAATGAAATGGATGGTTATTTCATAAATGTGGATGCATCATCTATGATGAGTAAATGGTTAGGTGAAGCAGAAAAGAATGTTTCAAAATTATTTGCTATGGCAAGACAGTATGCTGAAAAAGAAGGCAAACCTGTAATTTTATTTGTAGATGAAGTGGATTCCCTGTTGGGTTCTAGAAATAGTGAAGTGGGTGGAGAAGTAAGAACCAAAAATCAATTCTTAACAGAAATGGACGGTGTTAATGGTAAAGGTAAAGACTTGATGTTGTATGTAATTGGTGCAACAAACAAACCATGGAGCCTTGATTGGCCATTTCTTAGAAGATTTCAAAAGAGAATTTACGTTTCCTTGCCTACACAAGAAGCAAGAGAAAATCTCTTTAAGCAATACACTGCTAAATTAAATAAAAATTATAGAGTCAATAACGCTGAATTGGCAAAATTGTTTGATGGATACAGTGCAAGTGATATTAAAGATATTTGCCAAGCTGCACAAATTAAAACAGTTCATGAAATTTTCAATGCACCTGATTACCATGAACCAGTTGAAGGAGAGGAACCTGTTCAACCACGAGAACTAGTAACTGCTGATTTCAAAAATATTATGTCAAGAAGAAAGCCTAGTGTCTCCACTGAAATGATTCGTGCTTATCACAAGTGGAGCGAAGAGTTCCAAGCCCTCTGATCAAATTTTATTTTTTGCGATCAAATTTTCGAATCTTCATTACGCACAAAACTTAAATTCTTAATGACTCGGACTTTACGAGGGTCACAATTACTACAAAGAAATCAAACCACGCAAACAAGTTTGGAAAACTGATTTTTGACGATGGTACTGTTCTTAATGGCCAAGGTTTTGGTTATTCTACAACTGTTTTTGGCGAGATCGTCTTTAATACTGGAATGGTCGGCTATACTGAGGCTCTCACTGATCCGTCTTATAATGGCCAAATTCTCACATTGACATATCCTTTAGTTGGAAATTATGGAGTTCCCGATCCATCAATCAAAGATAATGACGGAATACCAAAATTCTTTGAATCTAATAAAATACAAATTCGCGGTCTAGTGGTTCATGAATTATCGTTAACTGCAAGCCATTGGAATCTTAAGATGACTTTGGACGAATGGATGAACAATGAAAGGGTACCTGGAATTTCAGGTATTGATACTAGGGAATTGACAAAAAAACTTCGAACTAGTGGTGTCATGATGGCAGCCCTTGCTGTATCTGATACTGAGATTGATGTCGAGTCAATAAAAAAGCAACTTGCGTCTGCAAAGCATTATGATTCTGAACAGTTCATGGATGTAGTATCTACAAAGAAGGAACAAGTATTTGGCAATGATGAAAAATCCATTGTTGTAGTTGACACTGGTGCAAAAAATGCAATTTTAAGAAATGTTCGTGAACTAGGTTACAAGGCAATTTTAGTTCCATGGGATACTTCGTATGAAAAAATCATGTCTTACAATCCTAATGGTGTAGTTCTAAGTAGCGGTCCAGGTGATCCGCAAAAATGTCCCAATACAATTGATACTGCTAGAAAATTAATTGAAAATAATGTTCCTACATTGGGTATTTGTTTAGGTGCACAAATAATCGGGATTGCAGGAAATACTGAAACTTACAAACTAAAGTATGGACATCGAGGACAAAACAAACCTTGCATCAACTTAGAAAATAATCAAGTATATGTTACAAGTCAGAATCATGGGTATGGAATCACCCCTGAATCTATTGAAAAATCTGATTTTAAGTTATGGTTTACAAATGCTGATGATAAAACAGTAGAAGGTATTAAACACAAAAAACAAAATTGTATTGCAGTACAGTTTCATCCTGAAGCTGCTCCTGGCCCCTTTGACTGTAAATTTGTCTTTGAAGAATTAAAAAAACTCATGGAGAAATAAAAAATGCCTAAAAATGAATCCTTGAAGAAAATTCTTGTACTGGGAAGTGGGGCTATCAAAATCGGAGAAGCTGGTGAATTTGATTATTCTGGAAGTCAGTGTCTCAAGGCAATTCATGAAGATGGCATAAACAGTGTTTTGATTAATCCGAACATTGCAACCATTCAGACCGACACAAGATTTGCTGATCAAGTGTATCTACTTCCTGTAAATGCTGAATATGTTGAATCAATTATCGAAAAAGAAAGACCTGATGGGATTATGTTGGCATATGGGGGACAAACTGCCCTGAATTGTGGAGTAAATCTGGATGAGGCTGGCATTCTCAAAAAATATGGCGTAAATGTGCTTGGGACCCAGATTCCTGGGATTCAGAAAACCGAAGATAGGCAGCTTTTCAAGGATTCCATGAAGGAATGCCGTGTACCGGTACTGAAAAGTAAGACTGTAAATAATTTTGAAGATGCTAAAAAAGCCGCCGAAGAACTATCCTATCCTGTAATCATTCGAGTGGCGTATACTCTGGGAGGCCGAGGTGGTGGTGTAGCTTACAATGAAATTGAATTACACGAAATTGTAGAGCGCGGTCTCAAAGCTAGTCTTGTCAAGCAAGTTCTAGTTGAAGAATACATTGGCCATTGGAAGCAAATTGAATATGAGGTAATGCAAGACTATGACGGAAATAATGTAATTGTTTGTAACATGGAAAATGTTCTTTCAATGAAAGCCCACACTGGTGATAACATTGTAGTTGCACCATCGCAAACAATTGATAACCATGAATATCATATGTTGCGTTCTGCAGCATTGCGTGCAACAAAACATGTTGGAATTGTAGGTGAATGCAACATTCAGTATGCCCTCGACTCTGTTTCTGATAGATATGTTGCAATTGAAATTAATCCAAGACTTTCACGTTCATCTGCATTAGCAAGTAAAGCAACAGGATATCCCTTGGCATACATGTCTGCAAAAATTGGTTTGGGTTACAATTTATCTGAACTAGTCAATAGAATTACAAAAAGCACAACAGCTTGCTTTGAACCCTCTCTTGATTATATTGTATGTAAGCATCCTAGATGGGACTTTGACAAATTTGAATTAGTAAATAGACGACTTGGGCCTACCATGAAATCTGTCGGAGAAGTTATGGCAGTTGGTAGAACCTTTGAAGAATCATTCCAAAAAGCAATTCGAATGTTAGATATTGGAAATGATGGATTAGTTCTGAATCGTACAAATGGCCAAAAATATACTGAAGAAGATATCGATTACAAGTTATCTCATCATGATGATCACATTCTTTATCATGTTGCAATTGCGTTGAAGATGGGAATTTCAGTTGAACGAATTTACAAACTATCTACTATTGATCCTTGGTTTATAGAAAAATAAAAAATATTGTAGATATTGAAGAAAAACTCAAAAAATTAGAACTTGATGAATATCTACTTTGGGAGGCTAAAAAAACTGGATTTTCTGATAAACAAATAGCTCGTGCCAAAGACACCACTCCTGATGAAATACGTGGTTTGAGAAAGAAATTAGGCGTAATTCCTTCTGTCAAACAGATTGATACATTGGCTGCTGAATGGCCTGCAGTAACTAACTATCTGTATCTGACATATGGTGGGCATTCTAATGATATAGAGGTTCCAAAAGATCAGCAAGGAATCATAGTACTTGGGGCAGGTCCCTACAGAATTGGCAGTAGTGTTGAATTTGATTGGGGTACTGTTAACATGGTTTGGGGTCTTCAAGAGAATGGGGAAAAAAATGTTTCAGTAGTTAATTGTAATCCTGAAACAGTTTCAACTGACTATGATATTTGCACGCGATTGTATTTTGAAGAACTAACTCAGGAAAGAATTCTGGACATTGTAGAATTTGAAAACCCTAAAGGGATAATCACATGTGTTGGTGGACAAACTGCTAATAACTTAACTCCAGGCCTTGCACAACACGGTGTGAATATTTTAGGTACAAGTGCACAAGATGTTGATAGAGCAGAAGACCGTTCCAAGTTTAGTGCAGAACTTGATAAACTACACATTCAACAACCATTATGGCAAGCCTTTTCCAATCTTAACGAAGCAAAATCTTTTGCTCAGGAAGTTGAATTTCCTGTAATCGTTAGACCATCTTATGTTTTGTCAGGTGCTGCAATGAAAGTCGTTTGGTCTCAAGAAGAACTCAAAACATATGTCAAAGAAGCAACTGATGTATCCCCTGATCATCCTGTTGTGATTTCAAAATTTATGTTAAATTCACTTGAAGTAGATGTAGATGGAATTAGCAATGGTAAGGAAGTTGTAATTGGTGCAATTGTTGAACACATTGATAGTGCAGGTGTTCATTCTGGGGATGCTATGATGGTAATTCCGCCATGGCGTTTAAGCAATAAAATTATTGAAACCATAAATGAATATACAAAAAAGATTGCTCTGACATTTAATATCAAAGGACCATTTAATCTGCAATTTTTGGTTCATGATGACCACGTGTATGTGATAGAGCTAAACATACGAGCCTCTCGCTCCATGCCCTTTGTTTCAAAATTAGTAAAAATTAACCTGATTTCTCTTGCCGCCAAAGCCATTTTGGACAAACCTCTGCCTAAAATCCCTGAAAATAAATGGCAAAAAATAACCAACTATGGAATCAAAGTCCCACAATTTTCATTCATGCAATTAGAAGGCGCAGACATTGCGTTAGGTGTTGAGATGCAATCTACTGGTGAGGCTGCGTGTTTTGGAAATAGTTTCTATGATGCACTATCTAAGGGATTGACGTCTGTCGGGTATAATTTGCCTGATAAGGGGTCTGCACTAGTTACAGTTGGCGGTGCACAAAACAAAGAAAAATTGCTTCCAACAATTGCAAAACTCAAACAACTAGGATTCAAAATTTTATCAACAGAGCATACTGCCGAATTCTTTGAGGAAAAAATCGGTCAGGTTGAGATTGTGCACAAAATTTCAGAACCTGAAAGAAAACCAAACATTTCTGATTTGTTATATGAGCGAAAAATTGATTTCATTATAAACATTCCAAGTACCTCTACACTGGAAAAATATGTTGGAATGCTTGAAGATGAATATCAGATTAGACGCAAATCACTTGAATTGGGAATTCCTGTACTTACTACTATGGAGATGGCCGATTCTTTTGTAAAAACATTAGAGTGGTTAAGAAATAATGAAACCACAAAAGATCCTATCGAGCCTTATGATAATTATGAATAATTTTTAAAAACATAAACACAAGTATTTCAAAAAAAGGATTATGGCAAAAAAATTCTCTGATGATGAACTTGATGAAGTTCTAAGTAAAATTGAGAAATTTGATGCTGATGGAATTAGATTTATTCATTTAAAAAATAGTGTAAAGAAGAATTTTGTAAAAATAAAGATTGCAGAATTTAAGCTTAAAGATATTTTGGTCTTTCTTGATGAAAATGGACTCGTCCAAAGAATTCCGTTTGATGATAAACCTGGTTTTCATGATTTGACTCTTTACCGCATTTCTGAGAAAGGAAGAGATTTGATTGCTAAATTTACTCGTGAACCAAATGATGATTGGAACAAGAACAGCTATCTATCAAATGTCTCATGTCAAAATTGTGGTAACTCTTATGAAATGCGTGTTGCATATTCTGAAACTGTCAAAACATGGGCAAAATCACAAAGATGTCCTAACTGTGCTTTCAAAGGAATGTTTGTTACTAAATTTATCTGATCAAATCACTTGCTTGATGTCTGACTCGGTTCCAATTATTGTCCCATCCAACGTTATGATTTTTGCTTTTGATATCTCTTTTATTTTATTAATAATTGGAGAAATAGATTTTTTGTATTGTTTCCTATGTGTTGCGTAAAAATATTTGTTAAATGATGGAACTATTGTTATTTCGATCTCCCCTGGTTTATTGGGGAAGATATTTTCTTTTTCTGTCTTGATTGAAACCCACACTCTTTGCCCGTTCATGATTGAATCTTCTTGGAAAAAAACTGGATGAACATGACCCATAATGATCTTATCTACGTGAGAAAAGTTCTCTGATGGCATTGTATGTCCATGTGTTAACAAAACATTTTCTTCAACCATCCCTGTTGAACTAATCATCGAAATATTGTCTGGCACTAACCTCTGAATATTCGCATCATGGTTGCCTGGAATTAGAGTTACATCGCACTTTTCTCTTATTTTTTTAAAAAATAATGGGACTTCATCCCATTCATTTCTTGATATGTTCTTGATGCTTGATTTGATATCTCCCAACAAAATAACTGAGTCTGGTTTTTCTAAATCAATAATTTGAGATAATTCTTGAATTGATTCATTAATTGTTGAATTTTTGCCTATGAATATTTGGTTTGATGCCATGCTATTTTCAAACCCAATGTGGATATCTGTAATAACCAGATTCTTTTTTTTACCTTCTAAAATCAGTGCAGGTTTTGATGGAACGATTCTAGTTTGTAACATCAAAGTTATACTGTAGATATCTGATTAAACCCTTATGAACAAAGATCTGGACCGAATCCAATCTATTGTTTCTGAAAAACGTGTAAAGTTGCATGTTTTCAAGCCCACACAAAGAAAGATTTGGACTGTTGTTGGAAAAGGCCAAGAACATTGGATTGATCCTGATTCTAATTACTGCTCTTGTCCTGGATTTTACTTTGGAAAACTAATTGGAAAAACTATTTGCTATCATTTGGAGTCTGCTCATCTTGCTAGACACCAAAACCAAGTGGAAGAGATTGTTTTTTCTGATGATGAATTTTCTGATTTTCTTTCAGGTCTAATTGATGATCTGTAATGATCAATTATTCGAACTTATTAATAACTGGAAAATCATTGTTAAATTATGGATGATGACCAACAAAATTCTGAAATAGAAAAAATTGCCAATCTTATGGTTCATGATGATATTTCTCCTGATGAGCAAGATGTTGCTAAACTAGAAAAATACAAAAATCAGATCAAAGAAGATTGTGATCTTGATGACGAGAACGCCTTGAAGATGGTTTACGAGGCATTACTTTATAGAAAATTAAAACATTCTGACTCAAGTGATGTTTTAGAAAAAGGTAATGAGTTTGGTGCTGGATTTAGCTGACCTACTCTAATGGAATAGAGTCTATGTCTTCTTTTGAAGCTCCTTTCCACAGACCTATCATTCCTTCCGGTTTTACTTCTTCAACTTTGGTGATTTGTTGAATCTTGATATGATCTGGATTTGGAGGCATCCATAACATTGCCATGTAATCTCCTACCTCTCCAACTTTAGTTGGCAAGGCCATGATGATTTTATCTGCTGCAAATCCTTTTGCAGTCAATGCATTTGTTGCTTTTTCTTTAAGATCCATTCTTCCATGCAGGAACAAATAGACGTCTTTCTGAGTGTCAATTTCTGCCATAAATTCACTGGTTTTTCAAACTAAATCAACCTTTCCTGATCTATTATCGCCAAAAAGGGTTAAATTAGAACGGACAAAATTCTCAACTGTGAAAATCTTTACTGTCGGAAGCAAATCTTTTGTAACTAGCTTCCAATTAGCTGGAATTCCAGGTAAAATTTCTGAAAATCCTCAAAAAGCATTAGAGGAAATTAAAACATTAACTGATGATTCTGACGTTGGTCTTGTTTTAGTAAGTGATGATATTACAGAATCTATTAACGATGAATTAACTGCACTTCGAGCTGAAAAATCAACTTTGGTGTTTGCATTACCTGCAACTGGAAGTGAAAAAACTGAAGTTGATTACAGAGTGATGCTAAAGAAGATACTTGGCGTATAATCTACTTATAATCAATTTTTCAAAGTTCTACCATGAAAACTGCATCTGTTAAAGAGCCATCTGTAATTTCTGTTGATGAAACAGAAAAACCTCAGTTAAAGTCTGGTGAAATTTTAGTTCAGATGCAAGCTTGTGGGATTTGTGGTTCTGATCTGGAAAAAGTTTTTGGTCAATATGGGCAACCATCTATGCGTTTGGGACATGAACCTGCTGGTATTGTATTGGATGCAAGTTCTGATGTAACTGATTTCAAAAAAGGTGACAGAGTATTTACTCATCATCATGTTCCATGCTATGATTGTCATTTTTGTAATCATGGATATGAAACAATGTGTCAAAAATACTATGAAACAAATCTCTCTCCATGTGGTCTATCTGAAGAATATGTTGTCCCATCTTGGAATGTTTCCCATGGTGGTGTTTTAAAAATTTCTGATTCTCTTAGTTTTGAAGAAGCTGCAATGATTGAACCTTTGGCATGTTGTGTTAGGGCTTGGTCAAAGTGTTCTTATCGTGAAGGTGACTCTGCCGCAATTTTCGGTGTTGGTCCAACTGGAATGATGCATGTAATGCTTGCTCATGCCAAAAAATTCTCAAAAATTTTCTGTTTTGATGTAAATGATTTTCGATTGGGTTTTGCAAAAAAATTCAACATCACTGAGTCAATAAATTCTATGGATGAAAATAGAAAGCAAAAGATTCACGATGATACAGATGGTAGAGGTGTAGATTTGGCAATAGTTGCTACCAGTAGTCTCAAAGCGTTAGATGATGCAATAGACTTGGTAAGAAAAGGCGGTACTGTAATGATGTTCGGTGTTCCATCTAAAGGTGCAAAACTTGATTTAGACATGAGTAAAATTTATTCAAAAGAGATTACCCTTGTTACAAGTTATGCTGCATCTGATTTTGATACTAAAGAAGCACTAGATTTAATCGAGTCTTCTCAAATTGATGTGAAACAATTAATCACTCATACTTACACTATTTCTGATTCTCAAAAAGCATTTGATCATGCACGTACTGGTGAAAATGCTATGAAAATAATTATTACAAAATAAGAAACGCTTAAGAAGGGATTTTTATTGCTTCAAAATCGAAGAGATATGGATTGGGGATTAAAAAATAGAATTTCCAGTATAATTAAACCGCAAAATAATCGCGCATTAATGTTAGCAGTAGACCATGGATATTTTCTTGGCCCTACTGAAAAATTAGAAGACCCAAAAAAAGTCATCGCACCTCTTTTGAAACATTGTGATTCTCTTATGCTTACTAGAGGTGTTCAAAGAGCATCTGTGCCAGCAACCACTGATACTCCAATGGTGTTGAGAGTATCTGGTGGGTCAAGTATTATTGGAGAGGATTTGTCTCAAGAAGACATAACCGTGTCTATTGAAGATGCAATTAGACTAAATGCTAGTGCTCTAGCAATGTCAATCTTTGTAGGCTCAAAATATGAATACCAAACAATTGTCAATCTGGGAAAACTAGTTAGTGAAGCTGCAAAATATGGCTTGCCTGTATTGGCAGTAACTGCAGTAGGAAAAGAGCTTGGTAAAGATGCCCGATATCTGTCATTGGCATGTAGAGTAGCTGCTGAACAAGGAGCTCATATTGTCAAAACTTACTATTGTGATAATTTTGAAAAAGTTGTCCAATCATGTCCTGTTCCAATAATTGTTGCAGGTGGGAAAAAGATTCCAGAACGTGATGCCTTACAATTAACATACAATGCAATCAAAGGAGGCGCAGTTGGTGTTGATATGGGCAGAAACATCTGGCAATCAGAACATCCCGTTTCAATGATAAGGGCTGTTAGAGCAATTGTCCACAACAATCAAAACGTTGATCAAGCATTCAAACTATACAAAAAATTAGTTAGTGAGGAATCAAAGAAAAAACCTAATCAAAAGAAATCAAACAAACCAAACAACCCTAATCAAAAGAAATCAAACAAACCAAACAACCCTAATCAAAAGAAATCAAACAAACCAAACAAACCAAACAAACCAAACAACCCTAATCAAAACAAACCAAATCTTAATCAGAAATAATTACTAAATTTTTGATAGGTGGATATGTGCAATTTTCCATGTTGGTTGCTTTACCAGTACAAACGTTGCACGTCCACTAATTTCCATATGCTCACCTGTGTATGCTTTTGTATCTACCAACATTCCTTTTTGAATTAATTCTAATGCCACAACTGCTGTTTCTCCAAATATACTGATCTTCGGATTCTTTATTTCATAAGAATAATCTGAGATGCTGACAAATTTTAATTCTTCAAGTTCAATTGTATTTTGATAGTCTTTTAGATCATATGGGGGCAAATCGCTGAAACTGGAAAATTTAGGATCATTCAGATGAATGTCTTTTAGCACTGATAGCTCTTTTGTGATTCCTGCTTGAAACAATGTCTCAATAACATTGATGATTTCTTCATTATCTGTCAAAACAGCTCAATTTCGGATAAGAAAATTCTGAGTTTAAGTCTTCTGTAGCAAAATACGCAAAAACTCGATTATTATTCAGAGAATCTTTATTAATTATCAATTGATTATTTTTTTGATTTCAATGAACACTACATTAACAGGAATATTTGGCAATTGTTTGCCTCTTATTGTTCAACTGTAAAGTGTGCTTAAAATTTACTAGATTAAAATTATGGAAGCTGATTTGATGAATAAAATGGAAAGTATGACAGGTGCAAAAGCCTTGATGGTGGCTATGGAAAAAGAAGGCGTCAAACAAGTATTTGGCTTGCCTGGAGGTGCAAATCTTCCGATGTATGATGAATTTGCTCGTTGTAATATTAGACACATCTTAACAAGACATGAACAGTCCGCAGCCCACATGGCTGATGGATTTGGCAGAGTTAGTAGAAAGCCAGGTGTGTGTTTTGCAACATCTGGTCCTGGTGCTACCAATATTTTAACTGGAATTGCAACTGCACAAGCTGATTCTGCTCCGATGATTGCAGTAACTGGACAAGTACCTGTTGGAATGATAGGCAAAGATGCTTTTCAAGAAAGTGATATTATTGGAATGGCAAACCCTGTTGTAAAATATGCTTTTCAACCAAGAACTGCTGGTGAAATTCCAGAAGTTGTAAAAAAAGGATTCTTCATTGCTGAATCAGGGAGACCTGGACCTGTGTTAATTGACATCCCAAAAGACGTACAAACAAATGAAGAGCCAATGAATTTTCCAGACGAATTTAAAATTCAAGGATATCATCCTTGGGCAGATCCTGATATTGCCAATGTTGAGAAAGCAATTGATATGCTACTTCATGCAGAAAAACCAATCATATTAGCTGGTGGTGGAACTATAATATCATCTGCATTTGCTGAATTGCAAGCTATTGCTGAAACTCTTATGCTTCCTGTTGTAACTACTTTCAAAGGAAAAGGTGCATTTCCTGAAAATCACCCTTTGTCCTTAGGGCCAATTGGAATGCATGGACATGCAGAGGCAAACAAAATGATGTCCGAAGCTGATTGTGTATTGGCAATTGGTACTAGATTTTCTGACAGGTCTGTTGGTACGTTTGAGGCATTTGAAAAGAGATTAAAAATTATCCATATGGATGTTGATCCTGCAGAGATTGGTAAGAACCAAACTGCACAAATTGCTGTAATTGGAGATGTACGTGTAAATCTTAGAGTAATGGTAAAATTGCTTTTACAGCGAGCTGTCAAAAAATCTGAAGAGACTCCTTGGATTAAACATGTCAAAGAGACCAAAGCTTACTGGAAAGAAAACTTGAAACTTCATCCAGGCGAAATGGGTGCTGCTAAAATTTTACGTAAACTCCGTGAATTGTTACCAAAAGAATCTGTTGTGACTACAGAAGTAGGCCAACATCAAATGTGGGCCTCATTATTTTATGATGTAATTCAACCTGGAACTTTCTTTAGCTCCACTGGACTTGGTACAATGGGATGGGGATTTCCTGCAGCAATTGGTGCCAAAGTTGCAAGACCTGATGTGCCTGTAGTTGACATTGCAGGTGATGGAAGCTTTGCTATGACTGAAAATTCACTTGCAACTGCAGTGTTGGAAGATATTCCTGTAATCGTATTTCTCTTAAACAATTCTACATTGGGAATGGTAGCTCAATGGCAGAGAACTTTCTATGATAGAAGAATGATAGGTGTGGACCAACAAAGCTGTCCTGATTATGTTAAATTAGCAGAGTCTTATGGTGCTCAAGGAATCAGAGCTCAATCAATGGATGAACTTGACAAGGCAATTAAAACTGCATTAAGCAGCGATGTTGCAACAGTAATTGATATTCCAATTGATCCTGAAGAAGATGTATTGCCATTTGTAGCTCCTGGAACTTCGCTTGAAGAAATGATCTTGCCCTCTTAGTGATTGATTATGTGGGCAATTCTTTCTATTTTAGTTGAAAACAAACCTGGTATCTTGTTTAAGGTGACTCATCTTTTCAGATCTCGAAACTTCAACATTGATAGCATTTCAGTTGGAACAACTGAAAATCCTGATTATTCTAAAATGACTATCACTACATATGGCGATGAAAAGCGAATTGATCAGATTGTAAAGCAACTTGATAAAATGATTGACACTGTAAAAGTCGAGCATTTAGATGAGCACAAAACAGTATTTCGTGAACTTAGCCTTTTTAAGATAAAACTCAGTAATGCTAATGATAGCATGGAAGTTAACAAATTGGCAAATGCATATGGTGGCAAAGTTCATGATGTGAAAAAAGACTCTATCATGGTAGAATTAACAGCTACTCCTGATCAAATTAAAGCATTTGAGGAATTAGCAAAACCGTTTGGAATTCTTGATGTTGCACGAACAGGTGTTGCTGCTTTGCAAAGGAGCGGAGCATGAAAATTAGAATATTTGATACAACATTAAGAGATGGGGAACAAACAATTGGTGTTTCTTTATCTCCAGATCAAAAATTATCCATTGCCAAAAAACTCGATGAACTTGGTGTTGATGCAATTGAAGCTGGTTTTCCAGTAATCTCTGAAGGTGAGTTAAAAGCAGTAAAAATGATTACTAGTGAAGGATTGTCATGTGAAATTGCAGGATTAACAAGAACTATTAAAAAAGACATTGATGCTGCAGTTGACGCTGGATTAAACTACATCCACACATTCATTGCAACTTCTGATATTCATTTAGAACATAAACTCAAAATGACTCGAGATCAAGCTCTTGAGAAAGCAATTGAAGCAGTAGAGTATGGAAAATCTCGTGGATTGCAAGTTGAATTTTCAGCTGAAGATGCTTCTAGAACTGATAGAGAATTTTTAAAAAAAGTATTTGGCGAGGTTGCAAAAGCCGGAGCAGACCGTGTAAACATTCCTGATACTGTGGGGTACTCTACTCCTGAATACATGGCAAAAATCACTAAAGATACAGTAGAAGCTACAAAACTTCCAGTAAGTGTTCATTGTCATAATGATTTTGGATTGGCAGTTGCAAATTCTTTGGCAGGAATTCATGCAGGAGCTGCATGTGCACATGTTACAATAAATGGAATTGGTGAACGAGCTGGTAATGCTTCATTAGAAGAACTTTCTATGGCATTGAAGTGTTTACCATATGATCAAAAATATGAGACGAACATCAAATCTGAATTAATTTACGATGCCTCAAGATTTATCTCTAAAACTGTGGGTATTATTGTTCAGCCTAACAAGGCCATAGTTGGAGCAAACGCATTTGGCCATGAATCAGGAATTCATACACATGGTGTATTGAGTAATCCGCTAACATACGAGCCGATTAGCCCGGAATTAGTAGGACGAAAAAGATGGCTTCAAGTTGGAAAACATGCAGGGGTTCATGGTATGAATGCAATGCTTTCTGAATATGGAGTAAAACCTACTGAAGAACAATCCCAGCAAATCTTAGACAAAGTCAAAGTGTTAGGTGACCAAGGAAAACAGATCACTGATGTGGAGTTGCTCTCTATTGCAAGTGACGTCTTGGGAGAAAAAGACCTCAAAAAAATTGTTCAACTAACTGGATTCTCAGTATCCACTGGAATTGGAACTATGCCTTATGCATTTGTAAAACTAAACATTGATGGTCAGGACCATGTCGGAACTGATTATGGGGTAGGACCTGTGGATGCAGCACTAAATGCAATTCAAAAAATTACTGGAAAGCTTTCTGAAATCAGAATTAAGGATTATGGATTAGCATCAATTTCTGGCGGTTCTAGTGCATTATGTGAGGTTACAGTAAAGGTTGAAGATGCATTAGGAAACAAAGTCTCTGCAAAATCTGTTGGTGAAGACATTGTAACTACATCAGTTAAAGCAGTAATTGATGCCATTAATCATATCATGCTCAAAAAATTGTTACATGAAAAACAGGTACGATAAATCCTAAAATTATCTTGATGTGATATACTGTTATGTACAAAATTTCATTGATTACTGGTGATGGGATAGGTCCTGAATTATCTGAATCTGTAGTTTCTGTTTTGAATACCATTCATGATAATCTCGATTTGAAATTTGATATTACAACATTATCTGCAGGGGACAAGGCCTTATCTGAAACTGGAAAAGCACTTCCAGATGAAACAGTTGCTGCTATAAAACAATCAGATGCTTGTATGAAGGCCCCTGTTGGTGAAAGTGCAGCTGATGTAATTGTTGTTTTAAGGAGGATGCTTGATCTTTATGCCAATATTCGACCTGCAAAGTCATATCCACACATGCCTGCATTACGTGATGATATTGATATGGTCATAGTTCGAGAGAATACTGAGGATCTTTACACTGGCAAAGAATTTAGCTTAGGTGATTCTTCTGTAGCTCTAAGAATAATTTCTGAAGCTGCTTCTAAGAGAATAGCAAGATATGCTTTTGAAACTGCCAAACAACGTGACTCTATGAGAAAAGTCACATGTGTTCACAAATCAAACGTGATGCGAGTTACAGATGGTATGTTTGCAAAAGCTTGCACTGATGTTTCTAAAGATTATCCTGATATTGCATTTGAGGAGATGTATGTTGATGCATGTGCCATGAATTTGATTCGACAACCAGAGCAGTTTGATGTTGTTGTAACTACTAACTTGTTTGGTGATATTTTATCTGATGAATCTTCACAAGTAGTAGGTGGATTGGGGATGGCTCCAGCTGCTAACATTGGAGATAATTTTGCATTGTTTGAACCCGTTCATGGTGCTGCTTTTGATATTGCAGGACAAAACATTGCAAATCCTTCATCCTTTTTGTTATCAATTAAGATGATGCTTGACTGGTTGGGAAACAAACACAATGATTCCAAATGTATTGAAGTTGGAGAAAAACTGGAATCTGTCATATTTGATCTAGTAAAATCTGGTGTGAAAACAAAAGACATTGGCGGAACTAGTAGTACTACAGAATTTACTAAACAGATTACAGATAATCTGTAAAAAGGGAATCCCCCCCTTGCAGTCACGAATTGTGCGATATAACTAGAGTTATGATGTGAGTTTGTTTGATGGGAATTTAATTTGAAAATGAATCAATTCATATTTGAATCGATTATGAAATTGCATTCATAACCGCGTCAAATAAATACTAATTTTAAATGCTCAATCTAATTAACATGGGAAAAAGAATAACAATTGTTTTAGATGATGATCTAATAAAAAAATTAAGAATGATTCAATCAAAAAAGATTAGCAAATCTACAGAATCTGTAAGTTTTTCAAGTGTAATTAATGACGAACTTAAAAAGGTTGTAAAATAACACCTCTTTTGTGCCTGAATAGTTGGTAATAACTAGGATTATGACGTGAGTTTGTTTGTTGGAAATTAATTATTAGTGGATTATTCAAATTTGGTTTATGACAAATGTGGAATTGATAAAAAAATTCTATCATGCTTTCAAAAACAAAGACCAAGAAACCTATCTTGAGTTGTGTGATGATGACATTGAATGGCAGTTATCAGAAGGAATGCCAAATGGCGGAGTGTTTGTAGGAAAAGATGTAGTTTTCAAAGAATACTTTCCAAAAATGCTATCAAACTTTAAAGAATTTCACGCTATTCCAGAGAGCATCAGAGACATGAAAGATCATATCATGGTAACTGGCAAATATCGGGGAATTTCAAAAAAAGACAAATCATTTGAGGTATCCTTTTCACATGTCTATCATATCAAAGATGAAAAAATAGTTCAATTCCGACAATTTACAGATACTGAGAAAATCAATGAATCTCTGAATTGACACTGAAAGGATAGAAAAACCATTCAACAATTATCTAACGTTCAATATATTGACATATTTGTCTACTATACTATCAAACATGTGCCTCAAACCAACATTCATGTCAGCGTGAGTTAATACAGTAAATTTCATAAGACGTATAATGACAAATACAAAGCAAATTCTAATACTTCCTGTATTAGTTGCATTAGTTTCTGTTTTAGCCTTTACTGGTCAAGACGCATCGGCATTAGTTTCTACCGTCGATGATAAAATATCTTGTAATGCTCCAGCTATAGGTGGAGCATGGAACTCTGTTACTTCAACATGTGTAGTTGGAACTCTTGTAATTGGCCCAACTGATAAACTAATTATCGGTTCAGATACCACTTTTAGCATTGGTAGCGTCACTAGTAGTGGTGTTATAGTAAACCGTGGAACAATCCACATTGCAAGTGGTGGTGTAATTACAACATCTGGTGAATTTACCAATAATGGTGTTATTGATAGCACTAAAGGTACAATAACAAATAGCGGTCCTTTCAAGAACATTGGTGAACTAACATCCTCTGGAACAATTACTAACGGCCCAACAGGTGTTATAAAAAATGAAGGTTACTTGACAAGCACTGGTGTAATTACAACATCTGGAGCTATCAAAGTAGGTGTAGATGGCGTACTAATTAGTAGCGGTACATTTACCAACTCTTTGAACTTAGTCAACAGCGGCACCATCATGACATCAGGCACATTCACCAACAGTGGTCCAGTTATGAATTTTGATACAATTCTAAATGACGGATTGTTTTCTAATAGTAACACAATCACTAACTGGGGAAACATACTCAACTTGTGTAGTGGTTCAATTACAAATTCAGGAACAATAGCTATCCACAAAGTAATAGAACTCTGTATAGCTTAAACCCCTTTTTTATTTTTATTAGATTAGACTATCATGATTTTGATTTTTAAAATCTAGATAAAAAGAAATTTCCAACAATTCTCACCATCGTTCTACTATGGTGCAACGCAGATTTTTGTTCGTAAACGGGGGAGACTGCCTTTTTACATATAATCTATAATTGAAAACAACGAGATACATGGAAAACACGCTGAATCCAGGACGTATTTCCTAACATGATGTGTTTTCCAGACCTATCATTCTACTACGCAGAACAACGGCTTCTCGTCAATACTATTACGTCAAAATCATATTTAACAATGATCCAAATTGCCATCTAGTGACAATAATGTCTGTGAGATCTAGGAAATTCTTTGAATGTACTCGTCATGTGTTTTTTTCTGGTTTTGGACTATCCACAAAAACACTTCATAGTTTGCATTCATGATTTTTTGTTTTGAATTTATGTTAAAGATCAAAAAGTGTAAAAAACTTGATTTTTTGCTAGTCTTTTCTTTTCTTTACGTCTGATTTAGGGGGATTTAACGACCAAAAGAACATGGCAAATCCTACTGGAATCATGATTAACACTGCTGCTACTGCCGAAATTAAATAAAAATTGGGATCTAGTCCTGGAATGAATGGTCCTGGAAATACTGCATACAACCATAACAATCCGATGAAAATTAGTAACGGTTTATTTTTTTTGATGATTTGTTTTGGGCTTAATTTTCTTTTTTGAATGTAGCAGTCTTTACAACGGGTTCTGTCATCAGTCATACAGTTTGTACAACAACTTTTTTCACAAAAATAACAAATTCTGTCTCCAAAAGATGATCCGCAATAATCACATTTGTACACTATACTAAATTATTTTCTTTGAATTTATTTATTTTCAGAGAATATCAATTTTTATTAATTGGGCATTATGTTCCAACAGTATGGTAGATTGCTGTATTTGCAAAGCTGTGCCGGGCACACTAAAAATTACTGATGGTAATCCGAAATACAAAGGAAAGCCCATTTGTAAAGAATGTCAAGGATATCGCAAACTACTCAAAGAAACAAAATAGATCATTCTGAATTTTTGGTTTTGTTTTTTGCAGCCCATTCTTCGTACATTTTGATTAATTCATCCACATCTTTTCCCTCCTCAGAATAGGTTACAATTACTCCAAACGTTCCTTTTTTGTCATGGCCTCTTGCAAAGTATCCCCAAAAGGAGTCAGGCAATTTTGCAAAGCTACTTGAATCATGTGAAACCCCTATGAGATTATTTCCAATCACTTCGACGACTTTTTTCGCATCTGTTTGCTCTATCATGAATTTTCTTAAAGAATAATGAACTTAAGCGTATTGGAGTTTCAAACCATGAAAATAGATCTGAAGCCAAGATGAATCCGTAAGATCTGCCTGTATGGTCTTTAGAATTAATCGTACATATTGTTTATATCCTAGAATTATAACACACTTTTGAATTGAGTTACAATCAAAAAGATCAGGATGATTATGACGGTTTCAACGATGATGTTGATTCGGAGTATCATTATGATTTTGAGGATTAAATATGAAATGCCAGTGTAGCACAGACAAGTTGTGTTTGTTTCACTACATTACAAACAATCCCAACTCGATAAAGCCCAAAACCAAGTGAAGTAATCCCTATGTCAAATAATAATTCGACCAATGATTCAGAAGATCATGAAGATTCTGTTGAAGCAAGATTTGAGAACTTGTATCCTGACTACAACTATGCATTAGAGTCGTCAAATCATGAAAAAGATTCTAGAAAAAGAAAAAGAATGAAAACCATGTACTGACATCATTAATTATTGCAGCAATGATAACTTTAGTTGTATGATCTTTGGATGTCTATGGGCTTAATCTATCCGGATCTCTTGGGTATAATACAACTTCACGAACATTATCAATTCCGATAAGTGTGGTCATCAATCTGTCCAAGCCCATTCCCCATCCTGAATGTGGTGGCATTCCCCAGTCAAATGTTTTAAGATGATCTGCAAATTGTGTTGGATCTAATCCTTGCTCTTTCAATCTATCTTTTAACATCTCGGGATTATGAAGTCTTGTTCCTCCTGATGATAATTCTAAAAATCCATATTGCAAATCAAATGAACGTGAAAGTGTTGCATCTTCATCTTTCTCTCTGATGTAAAACGGTTTTAGTTTCATTGGCCAGTCTGTTAAAAAGTAAAATCCTGGATGGTTTTTGCCTATAATTCTAAGATGAGAATCCAGCAAGTCGTCTCCAAATTCCACTTTTTCACCTTCTTTTTTCAGTTCTTCTATACATTGAGTGTATGTTATTCTCTCAAATGGTGAAGATGGAACTTCTATTGTATGTTCAATTGTCTCTTGTTCTTTTTTACATTTTTCTGAAACATCTTTGTATACTGCAAGTACAAGTGATTCTAAAACATTCATGACGTCCTCATAGTCCATAAATGCAGCTTCGATATCGATACTGGTAAATTCTGTCAAGTGTCTTCCCGTGTGGGAATTTTCTGCTCTATAAAAATTTGAAATCTCAAATACTCTTTCTAATCCAATTGTCATCTGTTCTTTGTATAATTGTGGACTCTGAGCAAGATATGCTGTCTTTCCAAAGTAATCTAATGAAAATAAATCTGCACCGCCTTCACTGGCACTACCAATTATTTTTGGTGTAGTAATTTCTATGAATTTTTTTTCGGCCAAAGTTTTTCTAAGTGATTGCAAAACATGATGGCGTAATTTGAAAATTGATGCCGTTTTTTGATTTCTCATATCTAATGCACGATGATTTAATCTTGTATCGATGTTGCTTTCCACCCTTCCTATTGGATCTACTGGTAATGGATGAATTGCTTTTCCCAACACTTCAATTTCTTCTGCTTTTACCTCAAATGCAAAATCTCTAGCTTTAGTCTCTTGTACAATCCCTCTAATACTTACAACACTCTGGCGATTAATCTCTCCAAGATTGTCATTTAATTCCCCTTTGACAATTACTTGTGAAATACCTGAAACATCACGCAATGTGATAAATGACATTTTTCCTAATTTTCTTAAATCTTCAATCCATCCCCCTAACACAACTTGCTTTCCAATCAATTCCTCATTTAATTCCGAAATGTCGTGGGTTTTTACAAAAACCATGTCTATCTTTTATCCTCAAATTCTATCTCAATGTCAAGGTTTCGGGCATTCTTGACTATCTGAACCACTTTTTCTGTATCTATTGGAAATTTTGGAGTCCATTTGCCTGAAACTACTGCCTTGGTTTTTTGAATCCCTCCTGGCGCCCAAACCGCATTTATTGATAAAATTTTAGTTGGAAAGAACAAATCTTCGATAAATCGCTTATCTGTCTCATCTGCCTCCACAAGCCAAATTTTTCCATTAAAACGCTCCTGTAGGGTTCGATATAGTGTACGGCTTTGTCTGATTATCATTATGTCATTTTTTGCCAATGATAATACAAAATTCCCATCAAATTCTTTGCATGAATATAGTGTAAAATTTTCAATTTCTTTGTTTGACTTTGCAATATTTGCAAGATTCATTGATGCATCTACATCTGCTTTTGTCAATTTTCCTGATTCTACCTTGCTTTCACACTGAGGGCAAAGAATTGCATTTTTTGCATCAAAGCCACAAATTGGTAATTTCATTTGAATCGACTTTTTCATTCTGATAATGTTGTTTATATCCCTTAGTGCAAAACAAAAATCATAGTTCGGTTCTGAGATTATTATGGCACTTCTAAAAGTTGATGGATTATCATCCACATATTCCTCATCAAAAGGACCAGTTTATGCCGTAGATGATGTCGATTTCGAATTAAATCGCGGTGAATCAATTGGCATTGCTGGTGAAAGTGCATGTGGAAAAAGTACTTTGGGCTTGTCCTTAATTCGAATGCTTTCGGGTGGAATTACACAAGGAAAGATCATCTTTGATGGTCATTCTATATTGGATATGAGTGAGTCCGACTTTGATGATTCATTCAGATGGAAAAAAATCTCTATGGTATTTCAGGGTGCGATGAATTCTTTGGATCCTGTATTTACAATAAGTGAACAATTTTTAGAGATTCTCAAACAATATGGATATGAAGGCGATTCAAAAAAAATTATTTCAGACGCAATGAATTCAGTCTCCCTTGATGAAAATGTCTTAAAAAAATATCCTCATGAACTAAGTGGTGGGATGAAACAAAGAGTAATCATTGCTATGGCCTTACTGCTAAAACCAAAATTTGTAATTGCAGATGAACCTACTACTGCATTAGATGTCTTAATCCAAGCTCAGATTATCAATTTACTAAAATCCCTGAAAAAAGATGGCATGTCATTTATGTTAATTACGCATGATTTGGCAGTTTTATCTGAAATTGCCGACAAAATTGGTATTATGTATGGTGGACAAATGGTAGAATTTGGCTCTTCGGAGGAAATTTACAAAAATCCAAAACACCCTTACACGCAAGGACTTTTGGAGTCTATCCCAACATTAAATGGCAATACTCCAAAATACATCAAAGGAATCCCTCCCAGCTTACTTGATTCTCCTACACAATGTAGATTCCTTGAAAGATGTCCGTTATCTGTTGAAAAATGTAAAGAACTCCCACCCAAATTTAAAACTGAAACTGGTTATGTCCGATGCTGGTTATATGAAGATGAAAAATAATTCATTTTAAAAATTCTTCATCAATTTTTTTCAAATATGTTTCCTGTAATTCTGCAATTTCTCTTGCTGTTGTATTTCTAGAAATTATTTTTGCATATTCTACCAGTTCTTGATTTTCATGAGTTTTTCCAAACTCTTCGATTTTTTTGTTTGATTCTTGCTCAAATTTCATAATGTCCCTTAACTCTTTACTGATTTCTATCGCTTTCATTTTTTCATAATTTTTGGAATTTGATTTTCTAAAACTTATCTCGTCAATTAATTTTTGAATCTCATCTGATTCTTCCATATTTTTAATTAAAAATTACTCAAATAAGTTAATTTTGTATTTTCTTTTTATGTTCAAGTATGTGCTTTAACCCGTCTGTCATGCTTAATGAATCCAAATCAATTTCGCAATAAGGACACTTCAATGTATTATGAGAATTTTTTTACAATTGGCAAGCATGAATCGATAATTCTTAGCATTTCCGATCTGATGACTTTTTTATCAATTGAAATCCACACTCTATTCTTTTTGATTGCAAACGAAATAGTTTGAACCTTTTTTCTCTCTTCCCAAACAAATTCAATTTCTCCCAAATTCTTATCAAAGAATCCTTCCAAATCTGTCTTTATTGCAATATGTGAGAATTGATACTGGGTATCTTTTTCATTTAAAAGCGGAAGCAAGTCTGGTCTTCTTTTATAGGCCAGCAAATTTCCACTCTCTCCAATTACGCCTACAAATCTAATGAATGGGCTAATTCCTGCTATGGTATCACAAATTTTCTCAAAATCTTTTTTTGACATTTGATAGTGTTCTAAAAAGATGATATTTTAATGAATGGTAAGTGATTGATTCCAGATTTAATTAAATAACGCCCGAAAATAGTCTGATTTGTGGATTTTGTTGATTTATTTCCTTTTGCACCTGATGTAGGTTATTCTCTTTTAGCTCTTGTGAATTTCTTTGGTTCTTTGATACCTTTTGTACCATTACCTGGATTTTTACTTCTGGCAACTATGTCTGTAGGGGATCAATATGATCTACATATTTTGGCACTGGTATCTGCAATTACTGCAACTGTTGCCAAACAAATCATTTTCTATGTTAGCTATGGAGGACGAAAAATAATTAATGAAAAAACTCGAAAAAGAATGCGTCCATTTGAAAGATTGATCAAAAGATATGGTGCAGGAGCTGCATTTTTTGCTGCTGCAACTCCTATTCCTGACGATTTAGTTTATGTTCCTCTTGGATTAGCCAAATACAATCCTAAAAGATTCTTTGTTGCGACACTGACTGGTAAAATTGTTCTAAGTTATTCAATTGTATTTATCTCTCATCATTTGGGGTTGTCTTTGGTAGAACCATTCCTTGAAAATGTTGATGATGCAACTCCTGTTTACATTGGTATAATTATTTTTGGCGTCATGATGACTAGTGTGATTATATTACTATTGAGACTAGATTGGGCAAAGATTCTTGGAAAGTTTGCCCCTTGGACATTAGATGAAAACAACAAAGATTAAATTTCTATTTTAAAATTCCATAACTTTTCTACTGCCTTAGTGATTCCGATTCTTGGTGATGCAATTATTTTATTTGGCTTTACACCCTCTGTAATGTATAATTTTGATCTTTTTGTTAAATCTACCCCATAATCTTCTTTTGTAATCCTAAGTGCTTGTGCTAGTTTTCCTGGACCATTGGTAAGATTTTTCAAATCTGCCCTGCTTCTATTTTTTTGCATAATGTCTACTCCCTTTTCGGGCTCAATTGCCCGAATAAGTACTGCACCTGCCTCTGTTTTTGGTGCTCGGGCTACAACATTAAAGCAAAAATACATTCCATATGTAAAATATACGTACGCTGTTCCTACCTCTTCGAACATTACCTTGTTTCTTTCTGTAATTTTTGTAAATGCATGACTTGCAGGGTCATCTCTGTGTCTATATGCTTCTGTCTCTGTAATTATTCCCGAAATTTTATCCTTGCCAATTTTTCTGACAATTTTTTTCCCTAAAAGATTCTTTGCTACAGTAACTGTATCTTTTGAATAAAATTCTCTAGGAAGTATAGTCAATATCTATCTTAACTTTTTTGTTATTTTTTAACTCTGTTATTAAATGAAATAATTTTAAAATATCTTTGTTTAACACTTTGATTAGTTCTTGATTGTAAATCGTAGCTGCTGGATGAACCGTTAAAAAATACAATTGATTTTCTTTTAAAACGAGTTTTCCTCTAAATTTAGTAATCTCTGATCCTCCTAAAAGTGAATTAAATGCTGTGTTTCCCAAAACACAAATTATTTTGGGTTTGATGATTGCTATTTCCTGTTTCAAATATTCTTGGCATGTTTCTCTTTCAGTTGAGGTTGGAACTCTGTTATTTGGAGGCCTGCATTTTACAATGTTTGTAATGTATACGTCTTCTCTTGAAACCCCTGCCTCATCTAATGCCGCTGAGAGTTTTTTTCCAGCAACTCCTACAAATGGCTCTCCATTTTTATCCTCATTCCTCCCTGGTGCCTCTCCCACAAAAATTACATTTGATTTAAAATTCCCTTTGCCTGGAACTGAATTTGTTCTAGTTTTACATAGATCACATTTTTCACATCCTATGACCTCTTGTTTGATAACTTGTAATTTTTGACTCATTTTCTAATTCACACTTTTCACTGTTGCAGTTCCTCTTATTGTTGGACCTCCATTACCCATTATCATTGATTGCATTGGATCTCCTTTTCCACAATTAGTTATTGGTCTTATAGTAAAATCATTACCGCATGCATCAATTGATTCAAAAAATTCAGGGGCTGTACCCATGACTATGACATCTTTTAACATGTCTGTGATTTCTCCATTTTCGATTTTTTGTGCATATTGGCAAGATATGCTCCAATTGTATCGTTTCATATCTATTGAAGGAATTTTCATATTCGAAATCAAATATCCATGCTTGACTCCTTTGATCATTTCATTTACTTCCCAATCTCCATTACCTATGCATGTACATGCCATGCGAATTAGAGGCATAAATCGATAATTTGTTGCTCTCATGTTGCCAGTAGGTATAGAATTGAATATTTTTGATGTCTCTCTATTTTGCATGTGGTTTTTTAAAATTCCTTTCTCGACTAGGGTAGTTTTTTTAGTCTCTACTCCTTCATCATCAAAGTAATACCATCCTAAACTTTCTTTTATTGTGGGATCATCAAAGACATTTAGATTCTCTGAAGCTATTTTGGTTCCAAGTTTGTTTTTCCACCATGCTCCTCCTGCCCATGCCATCTCTTTTCCTAACACTCTGTCTGCTTCTGATGGATGTCCTAGTATTTCATGTGTGAGCAATGACACAAAATCTGGATTCATGATAACGGTTGTTTTTTCTTCTTTGATTGGCTTTGCACTTGTTAATTGCGCTGCTTTAACACCAATCTCTTTTGCACTGTGTTGAACTTTATTTTTATTAGTTATTTGTTCTAATCCTCCTCTTCCCCCTTCAGTAATGTTTATTGATTGTGTAATTCCCTGTTCATGAGCTGTTGCTGTCATTTCTATTACCACATCAGTAAAATTTTGTTGAATTTCAGAACCTTCTGTATTTACAAAATATTTTGAATTAACTGTATACCATGGATTGATAACTGACTTTATGATTTTGGGTGTTTCTAAAATGATTTTATTACATTCAATTCCTAAACTAATTATTTTATCTAATGATGGTTTTTTTAAAACTGGAAAATCTATTTTTACTTTTTTTGGAATGTTTGGATAAAGATCAACTTTATTTTTTTGACTTTTTGATCTGTTGCTGATATTTTTAATTGAATAATCCATGCTTTCTTTGATTTGTTCAAATGATTTTGGATTTGTAATTGAAAAAAATCCCCACATTCCGTCTTTGATTATTCTTATGCCTATTCCAACATCGTCGTTTATTCTGACGTGCTCTGTCTCATTATTTTCTATTAATGCCGACTTTCGTTTTTGCTGTTCTGCCCTGGCATCACAGTACTGGAGTCCTAACTTTTCTGAATATTTGATTGCCTTATCTGCTAAATTTAGTAATCTTGAATCCACATTATCTACAATTCTGAGTGACTCGTAAGTCTTCTGCTATCTAATGATTTGAAATTGCAGGCATGGTGAAATAGTATTCATCCTCAAAATCATAATCTGTAGTACCTTTTTTACGTAAAAATTCAAAATATTGAGTGCAATTATTGTAAAACTCTGTATTTTTACTCTTAATTTCACTCATGCTTTGATTATCAAAATATCCATTTTGTCAAGAGTGTGAGAGATTTTAGTTCTGAAAGTATGTTTTCTTTAAGTAGATTATAGTGGAGTTTTGTTTTTGTCTGGGATTTCTTTTGGGAGTGAGAATGAAAATGTGGCTCCCTGATTGGGTGTGCTGCTGACCCATATTTTTCCAGAGTGATAATCTATAATTCCTTTACAAATGGCTAATCCTAACCCACTACCCCCACGCTCTCTGGTCAGCGTGGCATCTACTTGGTAGAATTTTTTAAATAGATCATTTTGTTTGTCTTGTGGTATTCCTATTCCATCATCTTTGACATGCACTATTACTTCTTTTGGATTATCTTCTATGCTGATCTTTATCTCTCCTTTGTCTGATTGAATTGCATTGATGCTGTTTCTGATCAAATTTGCTATCACTTGAGAGATTCTATCTGAATCGTGCACTATCTGAATATTTTCCCCTTCTGAAAAAATTTTTATGTTTTTTGATTCTGCTTCTATTTTGAATGGTTTTATAGCTTTATCTACCGTATCTCTAATTCCGCTAATTGTTTTTGTCATTTTCAATTGTCCTAATTCTAATTTTTGTGCATCCAGTAAATCTGAAATCATTGAGAGTAGCGTTTCAGAGCTTGATTTGATGATGCGTATTCTTTCTTTTTGTTTTGACGTCAATTTTCCTAAATGCTCACTAAGTAAAATATCTGAATATCCCTGAATTGGAACCAAAGGTGTTTTTAATTCGTGAGTAATCATAGCTAAGAATTCATCTTTTGCAATATCTGTTTTTTTTGCTTCTTCTTCTTTTTCTTTAATTGTTTTTGACATGATGTTGAAATTCTCAACTAATTGCCCTACTTCGTCTTTTCCTGAATATTGTATCGTTTCTCCATACATTCCCTCCTTAATCTTTGATATGGCTTGAATGATTGCTTCAAATGGATTTAATGATTTTCTGATCATAAATAGAACTATGAAGAAAATACCTATGTCTACTGCTAGAATGGTTTGAACAACTATCAAATCATCAGATTTATGTTCAACAATTTGCGTACTCCATTTTTGAAGAACACTGTCAATGTCTGAATAAAACACTTCTTTGTTTTCAATCATTTCATTCTTAGCTATATTGAACTCTGGGG
This sequence comes from Candidatus Nitrosopumilus sediminis, assembly GCF_000299395.1. Classification (NCBI taxonomy): domain Archaea; kingdom Thermoproteati; phylum Nitrososphaerota; class Nitrososphaeria; order Nitrosopumilales; family Nitrosopumilaceae; genus Nitrosopumilus; species Candidatus Nitrosopumilus sediminis. The sequence continues at coordinate 1,024,472 of NC_018656.1, read as the reverse complement.
AAAGTAATACACGCTCTTCTAAAATCATGATTTTCGGCTGCATTGATTCCCACAATGGGTCTAGTTCTCGTAATGAATTGGATTTTTCTCTTGGCAATGGAATTAACTCTTCGTGTTCTGCTCCTACACTTTGAACATCCAAATCTAAAGTGGATATCTGCAATAGCTTTCTAAGACCTATATCAAATTGTAACCTCTTATTTTTTAATTCTTCTTGAGTATTGGTGCCTTCTCCAATTGAAATCAATAATGTCTGTTGTCCTATGATCTTACTGCATTCGAGTAGATCTTTGACTATCTCTTTGTGTCTAGAATAATCCCTGTCTAAACCTTCTATTTCTTTATTGAGTTCATTTGCTGTTAAAACCAAGTCATTGTTTTTTCTTAAAATATAATTAATTGCACTTAATGCTTCTTGATCAAAAACTGTTATTTTTTCAATTTGGCGTGTTGAATCTTTAAAATTCTTCCAAGAAATTGTAATTTTTTCATATTCCGAATTTAACGAATAAGGAATTTTTTCTATTGTTTGCCCATCAACTACTCCTCCAGACTTGATTGCTTTAATTGTGTTTTCAACACTCTGAATTTTTTGTTCTAGAATTTCTTTGTCTTCCATGTTTCCATTAGCTACTGATATTGCTGATGTCGCAATAACTTCGGAATTTACCTTTACATCTGCTATTTTGAGGATTGAGATTGACTGATTTGAATCACTACTGGTATCTTGATAAAATAAGAATAAGTTTAACACTGCTACAAAAATTAATATCGATACCAAAAAGTATGTCTTACTAATTAGTTTCACAACTAGATTTTCTTACCACAGAGTATAAAAATAATGGTACGACTTTAAATTATTTGATATGAGCGATGAGTTTTTGGATGTTGCTAAAAGGGAAATCGGTGAGGAAATCTGTGGGTTAGAATCTCTTCTGGATAGATGTAAAGATGATCATGACGTTGTTGAAATTGCGTCTAAATTTCAGAAACACACCCACAAGATTATGGGGCTGGCCCCAATGATGGGAAATGCTTCTCTTGGTGAAGTGGCTAAATCCCTTGATTCATTATTGAAAAAATTTACAGATGTTGATGCTGTTGGCATCTTTTCTTTACTGTCTGAAATATTGCCTTTCATGAGATCTTTAATGATTGAGCCTGATTATGATTCTGTGAAAGTTAATGAAAAAATTTCCAAAATTGAGAATTTGTCAAACTAGTTAATCTATTTAAAATACAGTTGAGTCTATTTTATAATGGCAAAGATCCTGATTGCTGATGACTCTGATGCAATCCGACTCGTTTTAAAAGATATTATTTCTATTGGAAATCATGATGTAGTTGCTGAAGCCATCGATGGTGAAGAATCTATTGATTTGTATAAGGAGGTAAAGCCTGATTTGATTTTATTGGATTTGGCAATGCCCAAAAAGGATGGGTTGTCAGTTGTTAAGGAAATAATTTCATTTGATTCTAATGCCAAGATAATTCTCATCACTGCTAGTGATGATCAAAAAATTATCCAAGAATGCATGTCTCATGGTGCATTGTCCTATATCTCAAAACCGTTTGATTTCAAAGTTGTCTTAAAAGGGATTGACGACGTTTTAGCAAAGTAATTTAGGGTATTGCAATAATTCTAAATGATTAACGCCTTGACAAAAATTGTTTCTGATACTAGTGTAATAATTAATGGTCAGCTTACTGCTCAAATTGAATCTGGCAGTATTAGAAATTCTGATATCATTATTCCACAAGCTGTTTTTGATGAACTTCAATCTCAAGCATCAAAGAACAAAGAACAAGGATTCATTGGGCTGGAAAGAATTCAAAAACTCAAATCCTTATCTGGGAGTCATGGGTTAAATGTTGTTGTTAGTGGTTCTCACCCTTCTTCTGATGATATCAAACTTGCCAGCAGTGGCAGGATAGATGCTCTAATTGTCGACATGGCAAAGCAAAATAATGCTATATTGTACACTTCTGATAATGTACAGCATTTGGTTGCGCGTGCTGAAGGCGTCGAAACAGTATTTTTAAAATCTGAAATAAAAAATGAATCTTTGGAATTTCTAAAATTTTTTGATTCTGAAACTATGAGCATACATCTTAAAGAAAATCAGTGTCCTTTGGCAAAAAAAGGCAAGCCTGGGGAATTTGTGCTGACAAAACTAAGTGATGAGATTCTTTCAAAGGATTATTTGGAAATGATCTCATCACAAATTTTAGATGTAGTAAATGTGTATGATTCTAGCACCTTGGAGATATCCAAAAATGGTGCTTCTGTAGTTCAACATGGCGATTATAGAATAGCTATTACATATCCTCCTTTTTCAGAATCTTTTGAGATTACAATAGTGCATCCTATTGTGAAGTTATCCCTTGATGATTACACAATTTCTGAAAAATTAATGGAGCGTTTTTCTGACAGTGCGGAAGGCATTGTGATTTCAGGAGCTCCTGGGTCTGGAAAAAGCACTCTTGCCTCTGGTCTTGCAAATTTCTATCATAAAAAAGGAAAGATTGTAAAAACATTCGAGTCTCCACGTGATTTACAAGTTGATCCTGGAGTTACCCAATACAGTAAACTTGATGGAAGTTTTGACAATTCTGCAGATATTTTATTACTTGTAAGACCAGATTATACAATTTTTGATGAAGTAAGAAGACGCGAAGATTTTGGAACTTTTGCTGACTTGAGATTAACTGGGGTTGGTATGGTGGGAGTCGTTCATGCAAATTCCCCATTGGATGCAATTCAACGTTTTATTGGGAAAATTGAGCTTGGAATAATTCCAAATGTTTTGGATACTGTAGTTTTTGTAAAAGATGGTGGAATTCAAAAAGTGTATGATTTGGAATTAAAAGTTAAAGTCCCAACTGGTATGACTGAATCCGATTTGGCTCGACCTGTAATTGAAATTAGAAATTTTGAAGATAATGTTTTGGAACATGAAATTTACACATTTGGTGAAGAAAATGTCATCGTTCCTGTAGGAAAAAAGGCAGATAAAGTTGGAATTGAAAAACTAGCTGAAGACAAAATTAAAGAAACATTCAAGCGTTATGACCCTCGCGCTGAAGTTGAAATTTTATCTGACAATAGAGTCAAAGTCATGGTCGATGAACAATACATTCCATCTATTATTGGCAGAGGTGGCTCAAACATTAATGAAATCGAAAAATTACTCCGTGTACATATTGACGTTGTTCAAAAAACATCTGATGATATCTCACTGACCACTAATGATTTACCATTTAGTTTTTCAGAATCAAAAACTGCATTACTGCTAACTGTAAATAGAGATTTTAGCTCAATGCATGCTGACATCTATGCAAATGAGAAATTTATTGCATCTGTTAGAATTGGTAAAAAAGGACAAATAAAAATTCCAAAGCGTTCTGATGTTGCAAGAACCTTGATGGATTTTTCTAGGTCCCAAAGTGATATCAAAATCTTCCTTAAAGATTTTTAAAATTCTCAATAATCTTTGGATTTGCTTTCAAAAACGTTATGAACTTTCTTAACTGTTTGATTGTTTTAGGATTCAAGTGATGCTCAATTCCCTCTGTATCTTGATTTGCAGTGTCATATCCTACCCCTAAGATTTCAAAGAACTCTAACAATATCCCATGTTTTTGTCTTATTCCTTCTGCAATCTCTATGCCTTTTTCAGTTAGATTAATTCCATGATATTTCTCATATTCTAAAAATCCATTCTCATCAAGTCTTTGCAGCATTTTGGTTACACTTGGAGCACTGACATTCATGTATCTTGAAATATCCAATGTTGTGGCATATCCTTTTAATTCCACTAGTTCTGAAATGATTTCCAAATAATCTTCCATTCTTGTACTAGAACGTGCTCTCTCTGATTGGTGTGCAGCTTTGATTGAATCCAATCTTTTAGAATTTTTAGATTTCATGTGGTCTTTGTATCTAAATAAAATCTAGTATAATTGAGTGTCTTTTGAGTTGAATTTAGTTACTCTTTGTTGACTCGAATGTGACGGGAGTTGATCTTAGTTTCTTAACTAATTTCTTCTAAATCAAGGTTGGAATGGTTGATCCTCTAAAGGAACGTCTAGATAAATTAAAAAAATTCTCTGACTCTGCAAAACGTAGGGCGAATTTGTATGCTGAAGTTACTAGTATAGATGACAAGCATACTGCCCGGTCATTAGGTGCTCTTCAAAAAGCTCCAGCTCCTGGCAAAAAACTGCAAAAAATTGGATTTTTAATGTTATGGGTTCCTGAACCTACTGGAGTTACTTGTGCTATTGGAGGGCCAATGATTGTTGCAGGACGATATCTTGACAAGAAATACAATGGTTCAACAATTCATGACGTTGGGCATACTACAAAACATACAATGTCTTCAATTAGTGATTTTAAGAATTCAGTAATGTAATCCCCTAGTTTTTAAAAGGATTGAGACAAATCTATTCATGACTACTCGTGCTCAAGCATTAATTCCTATTACAATAGCTGCCGTAATCATTGGGGTTATTGGAATGCTTACGCTTCCAAGTGACAGTAAATTAGAATCTGTTGAATTTCCTAGAGGTGCTATCTTAGTAGACGACATAGCACTTGAAGTACAAATCGCAGATTCTGAACCACGACGTGTTAGAGGATTGATGTTTCAAGAGCAATTGCCTTTTGATCAGGGAATGATCTTTGTATTTGATGAACCTGGATTGTATTCTTTATGGATGCTAAACATGCAATTCTCTTTAGATATGATTTGGTTTGATGCTGATGGAAATGTTGTACATATTGAAAAAGATGTTCCTCCATGTAAAACTGTAGTAGAAATTACTGGTTGTCAAAGTGTTGTACCTGATAACGAAGCAACGTATGTTCTTGAAGTCACATCTGGCTTTGTTGAACAAAATAACATTACTGAAGATTCCAAATTGACAATTATATCCATTTGATATTGCAAAGCCTTATCTTTGAATAAAAAATTTGCAAATTATGAATAAATTCATTGTGATTCCTGTCATTCTTGGGATTGTAGCAGTTATTTTGATATCCTCTATGTCGATAAATAAAACTCCTGACACTACATCAATTTATGAATCTGGTTTTACCTATTATGACATTGAAAAAATTCAAGACACTCTAGCTGAAAAAAATATTGTGGTGTCTGCACCTACTCCGATCACTGATCATACAATCAGTCAATACTGTGCATATTTTGAAAATGGTCTGCCTATGACTGTGGAATATTGTACCACAACCGCTGTATTGGATTCTGAAGAAACTACGCTAGGAAATATCAACATTGGAGGCAGTATTCAATCTCCTGTTATGGCAGTAGCTAATCTTGAAACTAAAACTTTGGAATCTAACCAAGACGATGTTGTTGCAATATTTGAGACCATGATTGAAACTCTTGTTTGCGACTGCTGGGAGGATGAGGAATCCAAAGATTATGAATCAATTTCTGCCTGGATTTTGGCTGCTCAGAAATTCTATAGTGATTCTAATGGCCGGAATATTAAATCAAAAATTGATAATTTGAGCAATTCTGAAATCTTTTTAGAAATCACGTCTAAAGAAAATTCGGTCTTACAGACATTAATTATTCTAAAGTAGTTTAATTATATAATAGAAAATTCTCTGATTGACATTACAATGATTGATCAATTATGGCTAATTCCTCTGGGGTTTGCAGCTGGAATTTTAGGTTCTATGATTGGTCTTGGTGGTGGAGTAATTGTTGTCCCAGTCTTGACTTTTCTGGGATTTCCTCCAACTGCTGCTGCAAGTAACAGTTTGTTTGCTGCATTAAGCAATGCAATTGCATCTACGATTTCTTATTCAAAACAAAAACGAATCGAATATCCTTTAGGTCTTAAACTAGGTTTGCTTTCAATTCCTGGAACCGTTTTGGGTGCATTGATTTCTAGCGATGTTGCACCTGATGTTTTTAAAATACTGTTTGGATTTGTATTAATTGCATCTGCTGCATACATATTTTTGAGAAAAAAAATTGAAACTAGAGAAAAAACAATTTCAAAACAAATGACGGTCTTTGCAATTGGCGCAAGCTTTTTTGCAGGAATTATCTCTTCTTTTTTTGGTATTGGAGGGGGAATAATCTTTGTTCCTTTAATGGTAGTTGGCATGGGAATGGCCATGAAAAAAGCTGCACCCACATCCCAAATGATTCTCTTGTTTGCATCATTTTCTGGAGTTGTTGTACACAGTTTGTTGGGACACCCTGATTTCTTTCAAGCAGGACTGCTTGCTATTGGTTCTTTTATCGGGGGATTAGTTGGCGCGAGATTATCCATTGATATCAAAGAACGCTATTTGCAAATTCTGGTTTCTGTAGTTATTCTAATTGCATCTGCAAAATTATTCTATGATTCTTTATCTGGTAATGTATTCGGATTTTAGTCTTGGTATTTTTTATCTTTTTATACTAATTTTGTAATGTATATTGTTCGCTAGGTCTTATGATCTAGAGGCGGGGGAGACTAGTCGGCTCTCCTGTATTATAATTAAAATAATTCTTTTTCCAATGATGTAGGGTATCAATTAAACTCATCATAATTTTGAAACATTCTATATGTTGTCTTTGATATATGCAAAAATAATCTCTTGGATTAGTCTGTTTTCCTGTTTGAGTTTTGATTTTTATCTTGGTGGTTCTTTTTTGATTCGATAAATATTCTTTTTTGATATTAGAACTGTTTCATCTTCTTGATTCATTCCTTCATAATCTACAAAAATTTTCCCATACTCTTCGTCAACGTCTTCCTTTTGAGATACTGTAAATTTTAATTTTAATACTTGATCTGTGTATAGTGGTTTAAGAAATCTAGTGCTTCTATTTCCCCATTCAGAATCCCCGTCAGTGCCGACCAAAATTATATCATTTCCATAAATCTGACTTAATCTTGTAAATTCCCCTTCCATTCTTGATAGAGCTGCTCTTCCTGAAACTAGATGTTGTTCTCCTTTCCTTTTATCTTCCAAGAATGCATTTTTGACTCTGGAAAATTTTAGATATTCTTCTAGTTCTTTGTCTGAAATGCTACATGTAGAATAAAATGAATCTCCTACTCTGAATTCAGAAAATTTTTTCATTCCTATCTTAATTCATCTACACAGAAGGTTACTTCTGATGATGAAGCAGAACTATCTGATACTAGGAAATTAAATGCATCTGCAATTCTTTGATTATTTGGTTCTGACCCTGTAACTGAACCTGGGAAAATTGTGAATATTCTGATTTTTGAATTTAACACATCGCTTAGTTCTTGATTTACAGTTGTTGTAAATGGCCTTAGTGCTCCTCTGAATACTTCTACTTGTGCTCTTTGTGTTCCTGTGACTTTTCTTCCAATCGGCAAATCTGGTCCTATGATCATTATTGCCCCCTTTGCATCTTTGTAAAGGCGAGGATCTTTACTTCCACCTGGCACAAATTGCTCCAATGCTCTTTGTGCAACGTTTGCTGGGGTTGAGATGAATTTCTCAGTTAATTCTTCCCATGCCGCGCGTGATAATTCAGTTAATTTCAACCCATCTGATAATTTTCCTGTAATGTGAATAATTCCTAAAATCTCTCCAATGTTTGTTTTTGCAGTGTTTAGCCATCTTTCTACTTCCTCTGGATTTTTGATATCTACAACATGGGAATGGAATTTGCTGCTAATGTATTCTTGAAGATCAGCTGGTGTTGATTGTGAAATAAAGCATGCTACTTTTCCTCCGTTCTTTTCAACATGTTGTGCCAAAAATTCTACTCTTTCAGCATCTGTTTTGTCTGTTGCATCAATTGTAAATACTATAGCCTTTCCTGCGAAATCCGGTTGATGAACTCCTGGGGTTGTGGTTCCAATATGTGGTTTTACTGGATAAAATACTCTGTCTCCTGGTATGACTTTGCCGTTTAGAATTTTTGCAATCTCATCATCACACAAGTTGAGAACAGACTCTGAAACCTGACCTTGTGAAAGAAATTCCTGATTTGCAATCATATGTGATGTATTGTTTTGTACTTTTTCTGCTATGGTTTGAATTTTGTTTAGCAAATTTGTTAATGTCTCCGTAAGTTTAGCAATATCTTTGCCGTTTGCTAATTTTTCTGCTGCTTTTGCAATACCGTCTTTGATAACCCTTTCATCTTCTCCTAGTAATGGGAGTAATTCTTTATTTGCAGCATCAACTTCTACAGGGTTAAGATCTTCAAAACCACTGACTCTCATAAATTCTGCTGCAGCTTTTGGATATACTGTTTTGTAAATTCTATCTGAATGTACTGGGCCAGGATTTGTTGCAATCGAAATTATTCCTTTATCTGTTAATTCCCAAGACATTAGTTCTGCTAGTCTGTTTTTAGCACCTTGAGATGCAGTATATGGACTTCTAAATCTATATGGTCTTTGTTCTAATGGACGTTCTTCAGTAAAGAACGTTGAAATTGTAATGATTTTTCCACCTGGCTTCATTACTTTTAGTGCTTGAACAGAGCCCCAGAATGTTCCTGTTAGGTGAATTGCAATTGTACTTTTGAAATCATCCATTGATGCATTTGCAAAACATGTAACAGGACCTGAAACTCCCGCATTGTTAATTATGAAATCTATTGTAACATTATCTTTAACAAGTGATTCAAACATGCCATTCATAGCTGCTTCATCAGCAACGTCTACTCCTGAAAATATTCTAACCGACGCTCCGCTATTTTTCTCAGAAATAATCCCTTCTAGCATTTTGGCTGTTTCATCTAATGGTTCTCTTCTTCTACCAAGAATTATTACACTGGCACCATTCTCAACAAATCGTTTGGCAATGGCTTGACCGATACCTGTGCCACTACCTGTAATTAGTGCAAGTTTATTTTGGAATTTTAACATAGATAAACTGACAGAACTTCTGTGATATTTATTTTGATTGATCTCAATTTTAAATTTTTTCTTGATATCTTTATTTGTGGGTATGATTCATGGTGATTAATGCATGATACAGAGTCTGACACATTTGTCTATCAATCATGGCCTGAAAAATTTGCTGATATGTTAAAAAAGATCGGTGTTGATTCCGAACCAAAAGAAATTGGAACTGATGAAGTTGAAAAAGATGATTACTATAGTAGATATTTTGCTCAAACACCTAGAATGGTAACTAATCGTGGATGTATTGATATCAAGAATTCTAACATTGATGTTGTACAAATAATTCAAAAGGGATAATCATGCAAGATCCAAATCCACTTCCATGGGGCGCATTAGATAGATTTCAAGCCCAATTCATAGTGAAGAAAGAAACTGGTCGTAATTACAATAATTATGTTGCAAAAACTAAACTTACTACAAAAGGCCATTTTGCCTCAAAATCTGTAGTAAAGGTTGAATGGATTGGTTCTGGCAGCCTATCATCGAAATTAAATGATGATACTGAGCTAAATGAAATGATAGCAAAACAATCTGTCAAAGATGCAACTATCTATGTTGAACCTACTAACAAAGCAGTTAGAATTAGAAGCAAGTGGGATAATCATATTGCTTTTGGAATTACAAAAGAACTCTTTGAAATCTATGATCGCATAGCAGGTCACATTAAATCAGTCTAGGCTTTCCACCAATCCAAAGCCAAGAAATCTACTTTATCTTTATCTTTTGGAATTGCCAAAATGAATTGTTTCTTGACTGATGATGCAAGTCTTCCTGCTAAAACAATTCCTGTTGATTTTATTGGTTCACTTCTTGTATAAACTTGAACCAAAAATGGTGCGTGATCAATTCCGGGACCTTTCTCATATACTGCAAAGTCACATCCGAATTTGATTCCGGGATTAATGATGTATCCTTTATCTCTGAAATTTTTGTATACTAGATATTTTTTGTCAAATTCATGAACTTCTTTTTTACAAATTTCAATTAATTGCTCTACTGAAATTTTT